>JAZDIZ010000061.1:0-19038 GCA_043804515.1 Pseudomonadota bacterium
GGCAGCAATCCAAGGGTGGCTCGCCGCCCGACTGAACGACCCCACTTCCCATGGCCGACGACCTAACCAAGTCCATCCTTCGCGCCGAAAAAGGCGCCGTGCTTTTCCGGGAGGGGGAAGCCGGGGACTGCATGTACTTCATCCTCTCCGGGAAGATCCGGATCGAAAAGGCCATGCCTGGGGGGAGCGAACCCCTCGCCTATCTGGAAGAAGGGGACTTTTTCGGCGAGATGGCGCTTTTGGACCAGACCTCCAGAACGGCCACGGCCGTGGTGGAGGAACCCGCGGAGTTGTGGAGGATCGACGGCACGAATTTCGAAAAACTTCTTCGGACCAACGTCGAAATCGCCGTCCGCATGATCCGCAAATACTCCTCGCGGCTTAGGGAAACCAATGCCAAGTTGGAATCGATCCTGAAGGACCGAAACGACATCGCCCGCGGGATCGAGGAAATCATCCAATCGGCCAAGACACCTCCGGCCCGTGGCCCACAAGGCGAGAAGGGCCCTCCCCCCCTGGCCGAGCTGTTTCATCGGGATTCCGGCGAGGTTTTTCAGGTCACGAAAGAAAGGAGCACCGTAGGCCGCCTCGATCCCGCCACGAACATAGTCCCCGACATCGATTTGGCGGGCGTGGACGTCGAAAGACGCGTCTCCCGCCGCCACGCAAGGCTGGAGTGGATCGACGGCCAGTTTTTCCTCACGGAAGAACCGGGAGTCGCGAACGGCACGTATTCGGGCCCAACGAAGCTGAAACCAGGCGTTCCCACCAGGCTTGAAGACGACGGTCGGGTCCGGTTCGGAAACGTTGAATTCAGGTTCGTTTTAAAGACAACGCCGTAGCCAACGGCTCCAGCTCCGCTTTGACCTCGGCAGCCGAGGACGGGCGGTCCGACGGCCGTTTTTCCAATAGTTTGAGAACCAAGGCTTCCAGAACCGTGGGGACCCCGCTTCTCTTCCGGGAGATCGGCTCGGGCTCGGCATTCACATGGTGGTACAGCACCTCCCCCTCCGTAAAGGGCGGCTTTCCCGTCAGCATCTCGTACGCCACGACACCCAACGAATACAGGTCCACGCGGTGATCGTATTTGTCTCCCACGATCAATTCCGGCGCCATATACAACGGCGAGCCGATTTTCCTCGTGGCCGTGATTTGGGCGTTGGTTAAGAATCGCGCCAAACCGAAGTCGGCGACCTTCACGTTATGTTCCTTGGAGATCAGGACGTTGGCCGACTTGATGTCCCGATGCACGATCTTCCGCTCGTGGGCGAAGGCCAGAGCATCCGCAAGCTGGACGAGAAAAGCGACCGTCTTCGGAACGGGCAGAGGCCCTTGCGATCTGATGAGTTCCAAGAGATTCGGCCCCTCCACGAATTCCATCACCAAGTAGAGGCGGTCCGATTGCTTCCCGGCGTCGTAGAACGCCACGATGTGGCGATGCGACAATTTGGCCGCCACGCGCGCTTCATGGAGGAATCGCTCCTCCTCGGCTTTTGAATCGAGCGCCCGGGGAATCAGGACCTTCAGAGCGACTTTCCGCCCGAGCCTGCGGTCCAAGGCCGCATAGACGATTCCCATCCCCCCTCCCCCGATTTCGGATTCGACTTCGTATCGCCCCGCGAACACCTCTCCGATCCTTGGACCGGCGATCGGACCTTGGATCCCCCGCACGTTTTTCGCGGATTCGGGAATTTCGCCGCCCACCCCGGGTTCCTTTACAGCGCGCAGCCGTTCCTCCACGCCCTTTTTCCTTTCGAGCGCATCTTCGAAGTGAAAGTCCACCACCAGGATTTTCTCGTACAATGAGGCCGCTTCGTGAAGTTTTCCGATCCCCTCGAGGAACACGGCGTAGTCGAAGAACGCCTTGAGGTTTTCCCTCGCAATCTCGGCTCCCTTGAGAACCAGGTCGAATTTCTCCTGAGCCAGGCCTGCAAGTCCCTTTCTCCAGAACAGGCGGGCCAGAGCGTGATTCGCATTCCATTCATCCCCCGAATCGGGCGGGACGCGTTGAAAATGAACGATCGCGGAATCGATGCTTTCCCTTGATTCCGCAAGGCGCCCCGCGTGATAGAACGCCCCGCCCTCGACGTATTCCCGCTCCGCGCGATCCAGGTTCCCCAAACGCTCGTGGCACTTTCCCGCTTCGAGGCGCCGGCCCGCCTCCGAATACAGGGCCGCGGCCTTTTCGAGATTCCCTCCACGTTCGTAGGCGCAGGCCGCCCTCTCCGTTTCGCCCGCCTTCTCCCAGAGCGGAGCCGAGAGGGAAGCATTCTCCCCCTCCTCAAGAACCTGCGCCGCCTCGCTCCATTCTTCAGCCTCCTCGAAGAGCCTCGCCGCCCGGGCGCGCTCCCCTTTCGCGAGTTGGAGACGGGCTTCCATCGCGTTGCCCTCTTTGGCTTTTCCCGCCATGCGAAGCACGTTCGGAATCTCCTCAATCCGGTCCATCTCGTTGTAGATTTCGATCACGCGCTCGAATTTCCCGGCCGCCAGGAGAACCCGCGCCGATTCCGACGTATTCCCGGCCGTTCGGTACAGGTCCGCGGCACGCTCCACGTCCCCCATCTCCTCGAGGCATCCGGCCGCCTCCAAGGTCCGGCCGGCTCGCAGAAAGACTTCGTACGCCTCCCCTAAATCCCCCCCCTTTCGGAATGCTTCCGCCGCCCGCTGGGTCAAGAGACCCGCTTGCTCTTGTTCCGCAAGCGTGGGGTTCGAGGCGCTCTGCCCGCGGAGGGCCGTGAGTTCCTCGGTCAGGGCCCTGCCCAATTCAACCCAGCGCCCCAACCGGCCCAGAAGCTCCTGTACCTTCCGGCCGTGTCCCGAAGCACCGTAACACTCCAAGGCGCGATCGAGCTGTCCGGCCCTTTCCCATTGCTCGGCGGCCTCTTTCTGCCTCCCGCCCCGCGCAAACGTATGCGCGGCCTCGGCATGTTTGCCTTGCTCCGCCAAGAGGTGAGCCGCATAGGAGAAGTCCCGCCCCTTGAGTGCGAGTTCCACGGCTTCCTCGAACCTGCTCATTCTCCGTGCGATTTGCGCGGCCCGGACAAACGCCCCTGCAGCCACGAATTCCTCTTTCGCCAGGTCCACGCGGCCTCGCCGGAAAAGGATCTCGGCGTACTGCGCTCGCTCCGCCGGTGTCTTCCTCCCCCTCCCGACAAGCCAGAGCCAAAGGGTCACCCCCAGCCCCGCGAAGACCGAGGCCGCCGGAATCAGCAGCAACGCGACCCAGGGCCGCAACGGAACGCCGGCAGCCAGGTGGGCTTGATCCGCAAGCCAATTCCCGGCGGCGGCCAGTTGGGTAAGAAAAGAGGCCATCGCCTTAATTTACAAGCCATTCAGCGACACATAAAATAAAACAAGTCGGCACGATGGAGATCCATTCACTACCGCCTGAGCACCTTCTACGCTTCATCGAGCGGATGCGGAAATTCGATTTCGAACAATACGAGAAGTACCTGCACAGCGTTTTTCAAAACACGCTTTCGGAGTTGGGCGAGTTCGTGCCGTGCGACGCGGCGATTGTCCTCTTGGACGACCCCATGATGAAACGATCCACCGCCACGGAGAACGAGCTGGTGTATGTCGCGGGGTTCGGCGGGGATTCCCAATTTGTTCTCGGGAAGCGGATCCCCGCCACATCCGGCTTGGTGGCGGAGATATACGTACTGGGCAAATCGATCCTTCGAAAGGCGGACCCCCGCGAAAAGATCATTCTGGACCGGGCCACGTATCCACACCCGATGGCCACGGTCGTCGGCGTCCCCCTGAAAATAGAGAATGCGGTCGTGGGAGTCCTGTTCCTATGCAACAAAAAGGACCCCGTCGGGTTTACGTTGCGGGATCTCAAGCTGGTCGAGATCTTCTCCGGATACATCTCCACATCGATTCAAAATGCGATCGACTCCCGGAAGAGCCAGGAGCTCTCCAAAAAGGACGACCTTACCGGCCTATACAACGACCGGCATTTTCACCGGCAGTTGGAAATCGAAGTCCGGGCCGCGGATGAGAATAAACACCCCCTTTGCCTGCTATTCATGGACCTCGACAGCTTCAAGCAGATCAACGACCGCTACGGACATCTCGTCGGGAGCCAGACGCTCAAGGAGGTGGGGTTCATCCTTCGGGAGGCCGTAAACAATCCGAAGGCCACGTTGGCACGGTACGGGGGCGACGAATACGTCATTATCCTTCCGGGCGCTTCGCTGGAGGGCGCTTTGGAAACGGCGGAAACGATCCGCAAAATGATCGTGGCCAAGCTCTTCATGATCGACCAGGGGGAGCAGGACGGTTCGTTCATCAATTTCAAGGGCTTGATTTCGTGCAGCGTCGGGATCTCCTCCCTTTCGGACCACGTGTTTTCCAAAGGGAGTGCTCGGGAGCGGAAGGTGGAATTGATCCGCCTTGCCGACCAGGCGATGTACCGCGCCAAAGAGACCGGTAAGAACCGGTCCGTTGTTGCAAGCATCTAATCTTGGTTATTTCTGAGCTGTGATGAGTCAGGCGGCGTGATCCGTTGCCTACGCTCCGGTTGCAAAGGACGCCGGTGTTCCGTCGGCTCCGCCGGCAATCTTAAGGCTACGCCGCCGGAGCCCCCGGCGTCCCAAATGCAGGACTTAGATTAGCACCGCCACGCCAGAGGTGGATCGAAGGCGCGCGAAGTCTCCGACAAAGCCCCGAGGCCCCGGGCGCTTTGCACGGCTCAAGATGCTTCCTCCGCCTGGGGGAAGCGTGCAGTGACCACTTCGGCGTCCCTCGTGAATAGTGTGAAGAAGCTTAGTTCGAGTGGAAACGGACCATCAGGGCGCGGGCGGTTGTCTCCTCCAGCCCGAGGGTCAGCAATACTTGTTGCCCCTCGCGGATCACGATCGCATGGCGCGGAAAGCGCACCCGGATCAGGGAGCGCTCGAACCTCTCGGCGTCGGGCCCCTTGTCCCACACGGTGGCCCAGACCAGCGCTTTCTTCCCGTCCCTTCGCTCCACCAGCCAGTAACGATCCCCTCCCCATCCTTCCGATGAGAGAAGCGCCTCAGTCCGAAGTAGGTGCGTTTCGAGTATGAGTCGACTGCCGAACTCCCCCATCACGTTGTCCGTCAAGACCTTCCGGATTTCGCCTCCTTCCCCCACGATCGTCGAGGGCACTTCCACCGGCTGATCCGTGCTTTCGAGATACCGCTTCGGGTGGAGGATTTGCTCCGTGGAGGCGGGCAGCCTTCGATAGGCCTCGTCCACGCGTTCCCATCCGCCGCTCTTTCGGAGCGCCGCGATGAAATTCAGGCCCTCCACGTAGGGAAAGAGAAGCTCTTCCTGCATGAACCGCGGAATTCCGGCGAGTTGCCTATCCGTCCGCTTTGGCGCCCGCATTTGCGCCTCAGCCGCCTCCAACAAGTCCTCCCGTGATTTTTCGGACAGCGCCTTGCCTGCAAATTCGAACTCCAGCATGACACAGAGCGCCTCCCCCTCAACCAGGGCATTCAGGGCCAGCTTCCGGTCATCATCCTGATCTTTCCGATCCATGAGTTTTCCGATTCCGAAGTGTTGTTGTTGAAGTCCGTGCGTCAGCTCGTGCACGATCACGTCGTCCAGGCTTCCCGCGGAAAGGTGATCCGAGAGAAATAGCGTGTCGGTAGGCGGATCGTAGTATGCGGCGATCTGTTCGGAAAAAAGGGTGAGAATTTTCTCACGATAAGAGAATTTCTCCGGCAGGAGCCCCAAGAGCACGAGGACATCCCGTTCATGTTCGATGTCCGATGGGCCGTAATCCTCGCGTATCTTGCCGTTCACATAGTCACGGATCCGGCGTGTGGATTTATGCCCTACCCGAACCGGTGTTTCGAACTTGAGTTGGCGGATCCGCTCCACCATCGGAGACAGACGGACCACGCTGGGATCCGCCGATGGACTCGACGGATGCGGTCGGCAGGCACTAAGGAGGAGAAAGAGAGCCAGAAACCTCAGGAACCCCGCGCGCACGGCGTGACGCTAACAGCGCGCGTCCGCAAGCTCAAGAACGGCTAGTTCTTCGGAGGTTCACACTGCGGGTCCACGATTTTCGGGCCCCCGGGTCCGGGTGTGTAGAAAACGCAAAGGCGGCTTAAGTAGTCGCGGGTTTCTTTCACCACGGCACACAGCGTGCTGACGTGTTGTTGACTGAACTCTCCCGAAGGAGTGAGGATTTCGGTCTGGGTATAAGTCGAATCGGTGCTCGTGGTGTAGGGCACGGTCGCATGGCCGACCGCGGCAGTGCCGGACACGCGGAACCAAGTTCCGGAACCGTTCGGATCTTTGCCGCCCCAATCATCGCGTGTCTCGTAAATCACCGAGTCTCGTTGGCTTTCCTGGAAGACCTGTACGGTTTTCGTCTCGATCAAATCGGGCGGAATGAAAAGCACTGATGGGGGGACGTGGTCAAGGTCCATCCCTGCCAGGTTCCAATATTCACTCCCTGCATCAAACATATTGGCAAGAGCTTGCCAGTCCTCAAGGTCGTCATTATTGAAGAGCGCGAGTTCAATGTGGGTTCCAAATTGCCGCGCATCCGCCGCTGTTGACGTCACGATCTGCATGGACCCCTTGGCTTCACGTTTGAGAGAGGCCCAATGCTTAAACAGGTTCGTGCGCTGAAACGGCGTCCAGCGTGCGATGGAGTAGGCGACCGTCTGTTTTTGGAGCGCCCCGCCGTTCGTAAGCAGGGCCTCGCCTGCCGCAACGCTGTCCACGTGGAACGATATCATGAGCTTGAATTTGGCCGCTGCTCCACCCGTATCCTTGAGGTAATGCGTTTCTGTAACCGACTCAGCCGTTTTGGAAACTTCCTGCAACCCGACTTGAATCGTTCCCGGTATTTCGACCCGCGGAAAGAAGGGCTCCTCAGCCCGAACGGAGGAGAAACCCAATAACGCAAGGGATACTGACAAGATCAGCGCGACACGCATGAAAGCTCCTTTACTCACAAATTCGACCGCTTATAACACGTCGCGTTATCTATTTCAACCTGTCGCTGGCGTTTGGATTTCGGGCGATTCGACCTCGTAACTATATGTAAGGAATAAGTTTAAAAAGGAATAGATATCTATCTGAACTTATTAACAAATTACCGCATACACTCTTGCGCGGTGCCGATGCAAAACTGGTCGCTCGCGCGCATCCGGCGGCCCGTTCTATACGCGTAACTCGGCGTTGCATTTGATTTTTTCATCCGGTTGATCGCACGGGGCCCCCCGGGTATATAAATTCGTCCGGCGATGAGATCTGAGCCCAAACCCTCGTGGATCAAGGTCAGGCCCCCGGCCGGTCCGTCTTTCAACCGGATCACGTCCCTTCTTCGCGAGCGGAAGCTCCACACGGTCTGCGAGGAGGCTCATTGCCCGAACGTCGCCGAGTGCTGGGGTGAAGGTACCGCCACACTGATGCTCTTGGGTGAGATTTGCACACGGGGATGCCGATTCTGCGTCATGACCAGCGGGAATCCGGGAGGCATCGTGGATCCCGCTGAGCCCCGAAAGACCGCCGAAACCGTGGAAATTATGGGTCTCACGTACGTCGTCTTGACGTCCGTGGACCGGGACGACCTCCCGGACGGCGGTGCGGGGCATTTCGCCCGAACGGTGCGCACGATTCGAGAACGATGTCCCGGCGTCCTGATCGAAACCCTCATCCCCGATTTTGCCGGGGACCGGACCGCGTTGAAGGCCATTCTGGAAGCACGCCCCGAAGTTCTGGGACACAACGTGGAGACGGTCCGCCGCCTCACGCCGCTCGTCCGGGATGTGCGGGCCGGCTACGATCAATCCGTTCAACTGCTCAAGACCGCGAAAGATATTTCACCCGGAACCCTCACGAAGAGTTCGATCATGCTGGGATTGGGTGAAACCGAGGAGGAATTGAAGGAGACGTTCGCGGATTTGAAGGCCGTGGGAGTGGATTTTCTGACGATGGGGCAATATCTGCGCCCTTCGCTCAAACACCTTCCGGTTACCGCTTTCCTCTCGCCGCGGAGATTCGGCGAACTTCGGGAATTGGCGCTCTCGTACGGGTTCCGATATGTCGTTGCGGCGCCGCTCGCCCGGAGCTCGTACAAGGCGGGCGAATATTTCACGGAGGCTTTTTTACGCAACCGGCGGGCCGATGCGCCCGCGGAAACTTCGGGGGCGCGCCCGGCATGATCTAAACATCGGGCGAAGCGGAGGATCGTAGATGATGTTCGAGTTCAAACTACCTGATATCGGCGAGGGCGTTTCGGAAGGCGAAGCGGTCAAGTGGCTCGTTTCCGAAGGGGACGCCGTCACCGAAGACCAACCCATCGTCGAGATCATGACCGACAAGGCCACGATTGAAATCGCGTCCCCCAGGGCCGGTAAGATCCGGAAGCGGGTCGTGTGCGAGGGCGACGTCGTCCCGATCGGCAAGGTTTTGGTCCTGATCGAGGAGGGAGGAACTCCTGCCGAGCCTCGGGGACCCCGGGAAGAGATCCTGAAGGCGCCCGCGCCCCCTGCCCCGCCCGCGCAAACACCCAAACTGTCCGAGACTCGCAAGCGCATCCTGGCTTCCCCCGCCACGCAGCGCTTGGCCCACGAACAAGGCATCGACCTCGCAAGCGTCTCGGGCTCCGGCCCCTTGGGAAGGGTGACCGCGCAGGATGTGGAGGCTTTCCTCCGAAAAACACCTTCCGGTGCCGGCCCCGCCCTGTCCGAGCGAAAACCCCGCCCCTCCCCTCCCTCCGGCCGGGAGGAACGGATTCCATTTCGGGGCGTCCGAAAGAAGATCGCCGAACACATGGTCCGCTCCCGTCGGACAGCGATGCACTTCACGCAAATCGACGAGGCCGACATGACCGCGCTGGTGGAATTTCGGGCCAAGGCCAAAGTGATCGCGGCAGCGCAGGGTGTAAGGCTCACGTATCTCCCGTTCATCATCCGAGCCCTCGTAAAAGCGTTGAAAGAGTTTCCGGCGCTGAACGGGTCGCTGGACGACGAGAAACAGGAGATCGTGATCAAGCACTACTACAACATCGGGATCGCGATCCAGACCGACGCCGGGCTCATGGTGCCGGTCGTAAAGAACGCCGACCGGAAAAACCCTCTCGAACTGGCGCGTGAGATCCAGGTTCTGGCCGAAAGGGCCCGGAGCGGGAAGCTCTCTCTTGAGGACCTTAAGGGCGGCACGTTTACGGTTACGAGCACCGGCGCGTCGGGGGCGCTTTTCGGCACGCCGATCATCAACTATCCGGAGTTGGGAATATTGGGCGTATACAGGATCGTTGAAAAGCCCGTGGCCCATGAGGGCCGGGTGGTCCTGAGGCACATGGGGTACCTTTCCCTTTCCTCCGACCACCGTGTGATCGACGGCGCCGTGGGGGCCGAGTTCCTGCGCCGCGTGGTGGAGTATGTGGAAAACCCGTTGCTTCTCTCGCTGGAGGAATGAATGAAACTTGCGAAAGGAACTTCCTTTGACCCGTTATGACGTAGTGGTGCTCGGCGCAGGTCCCGGTGGTTATGTGGCGGCCATCCGACTGGGACAGCTCGGAAAGTCCGTGGCGCTCGTCGAACGGGCCGAGCTGGGGGGAGTCTGCCTCAATTGGGGGTGCATTCCTTCCAAAGCTCTGATCCACGCCGCCAAGCTCTATGAACAGATCCGGAGCGCCCACGAGCTCGGGATCACGGTGAAGGGGTTGGCGATCGACCTTGCCAAGACCCAGGAATGGAAGCGAGAGTCGGTCCGAAAGCTCACCTCGGGCGTCGCTCAACTTGCGAAAGCGGTCGGCGTCAAGATCATTCGCGCCGAGGGGAAGTTCGAAACACCCAACCGCATCCGCCTTACCGGCGCCGAATCCGGCCAGGATGTGATCGAGTTCGAGCACGCGATCGTGGCGACCGGATCGCGTCCCATCGAAATTCCCGGATTCGCCATCGACGGAAAGCACGTCGTGGACTCCAAAGACGCTCTCGATTGGACCGAAGCCCCGAAACGCCTTCTGATTATCGGAGGCGGCGTCATCGGGATGGAGATCGGTATGCTTTATCGGAACCTCGGTTCGGAGATCGCGGTGGTGGAGATGATGGACCAACTCCTCCCCGGCATCGACGCCGAAATCGCGCAGGCGCTCCAGAGGATCTGCCGGAAAAAAGGGATCGCCGTCCACATCTCAAGCAAAGCCACGGGATATCGAAAAACGAAGGACGGGCTGGCCGTGGGAATCGAAGGTCCCAAAGGAAAGCAGGAGCTCGTTTGCGACGTGATCCTTCTTTCGATCGGCCGCGCACCCAACGGCCTGGGATTCGGCCTCGAAGCGATCGGCGTCCAAGTCGAACCCAAGGGGAAGATTCCCGTGAACAACCGCCTGCAGACGAATCTGCCGCACATCTACGCGATCGGAGACGCCGCGGGACCTCCTCTCCTGGCCCATAAGGCTTCCAAGGAGGCTCTCGTGGCCGCGGAATGTATCGCCGGAAGCTCCGATGTGTACGACGTTGCCGCGATGCCGGTGGCGGTTTTCACGGATCCGGAGATCGCATCCGTGGGCCTGACGGAAGCCGATGCCGCCAGACTGGGGCGAAAGGTTTTTACGGGGAAATTTCCCTTTGCAGCCTCGGGCCGGGCGGTTTCCACGGGACAGGCCGAGGGATTCGTGAAAGTGGTCGCCGAAGAAGGGTCCAAGCTTCTCCTGGGCGTGCATATTTTCGGACCGGACGCTTCCAACCTGATCGGGGAGGCGGCATTGGCGCTCGAGATGGGGGCTGCGGTTGAGGATTTGGCCTTGACCGTCCATCCGCATCCGACGCTCTCGGAAGCCTTGATGGAAGCCGCCGAAGCCTCGTTGGGAAAAGCGATCCATATGATGAATCGGGGGGACCACAAGCGTGCCTGAAGCCCGGCCACATACCGGCGCCATTCGGATCGTCCATCCGACCCCTCTGCCCGCAGTGAAGTTCGACAAAAAGAAGGTTTATCACCTGATGGTGGAAAAAACGGGCCGCATTCTGGTCGTCAACGAGGACACCGAAGTCACGAACTACGGTGAGCACATCATCCGCCGCGTACTCGACGAGTGCTTCTATTTCCTCCAGGCTCCCCCCAGACTCCTGGCGGGGGCGAATGTTCCCGGGATCGCGTCCGCGTGGTCCCTGGAAAAAGCCTCGGTCCCCCAGGAGGACTCGATTCTCGATGCCATGCTCCACGTGGTTGCGGCGGCACCTTAGCCTTCATTTTTGAACAACCCGCCGTTTTTGGGGTTTTTGAGGAACCTGATAGAGAGGAAGACGGGTGATTCGAATATGAACGCTGTAATGGCAGGCTATCTCGTTCTGGGTCTGGTGGCCGGAATCCTGGCCGGCATTTTCGGCGTGGGAGGCGGAATCATCATTGTCCCGGTCCTGATCTGGGCCTTCCATATGGACCAGCATCAGGCCCAGGGGATGTCTCTTGTGGCTCTGCTTCTTCCGGTCGGAATTCTGGGGGCTTACGCTTACTATCGATCGCACCCATTCCCGATCAAGCCTGCGCTTCTGATCGCCTTGGGCTTATTTATCGGGGCTTATGTCGGAGGAGTATGGGCCCAGCAATTCTCGGGCCGGTCGCTCAGGATCGCCTTCGGCGTATTGATGGTGGTCGCCGGAATCAAGATGGTTCTGGGACGATAACCTCGCGGACGAACCGCGGGTTCCTCGGGTTCTACCTCCGGGAGTCCGCGTCGAGGAGGCCGTGCGACATTTCGGCGTTTCCGGGATCCTGGTCCACGGCGGATCGAAGCAGCGGTATCGCCCGTTCGATCCGTCCCGTTTCCACGTAAAACTTTCCCAGAAAATAAGCCGCGTAAGCGTTCGCGCCCATGTTGAGCGCCCGCTTCAGCATTTGCTCGGCGGATTCGAGGTTCCCTTGGGGATCGAACTTGAAGAGCGCCCACCCCCAATGCGCCAAATAGGACGGGTTGCTCGGTTCGATGTCCGCGCAGTATTGGAAGAATTCCATCGCAGCCTGGAACCTTCCCTCCCGTAAGACGCGGACTCCCTGTTCGAATTGAGCGCGCGCGTCCACCAGCTTCGTCTGGATTTTGAACCCCTCCCCGGGTCTTCGCTTCGGGCGTCCTTCCGCCACCTTGCTCCGCTCGGCCCTCACTTGCTCCAGGTACCTCCTTTTGGACTCGAAGTCCGAAAGTGTGCTGAACGCCTTCACGCCGCGCAGAAAGATCTCCTCGCTGTGCGCGCGGAATTCGCCCAATGCGGCCGTCTTGAACCGGCCGGGATTGAACCGGATCGCGAACTCCACGAACCGGTCCCGGATTTCCACGGCCGCGGCGTCTTCGGGGACGTTCAACAGCTCGAAATAGTTCAGCGTCATGAGATTCATGTGTTCGGACGCGATCTGGTTCGCAAACTCCCGAGTCTCCGGGTCTACCTCTCCGATGGATTTCTTTGGTTCGGCCTCCGTGATCTTTTGAAGCGGAACCTCAACCGGAGGCCCTTCGGGTGACGCTTTTGTCCCCGCCTTTTCCTCCGAAACGAGTCCCATGAGCCGGTAGGCGTACAGCTTGCGAAGGATTCGTTCCCTCGAAATCGAAAGCTGTGTTTGGAGTTCGCCGGCCGATCGGCTGTTCTTGAGATGCTGAAGGATGCGCACGTCCTCGGTCGTGGGTTCGATCTGATTCGCTTCTACCGGGCCCCTGGACGCCAGGCGGAACACGGACTGGTCCGTGATGCCTAATTTTTCGATCCACTCCAGCGGCATTGAACTCACGATGCCTTTCAACAGAAGGCGCACGGGGTTCATCTTGAGGCCAGGAACGCGGTCCGGCGCGGCCGCGTCCTCCACAAACTTGTACGCGCCCCTCTCCCACGTAAAGAGATCCAGGATCTTGAGCTCGATACTCGTTTGGACGGCCTCGTACAATTGCGCGGGCTGGATGGCTCCGATCTCGATCAGGGACGTCCCGAACATTTTTTTTGTTTCGATGGACCGGAGGAGCGCCATTTGCTTCTGCTCCGGCGTGATCACTTTCTGGGTCACCAGGATCCGCCCAAGGGTTTCGTGCAAGAGGTTGGACTCCACGTGCACGGGGAATCCTGCGTCCAAGATCAGCGTTTTCTCGATCTCATCTTTCCGGATTTCGAGTGCCCCCGTAAGCTGGGACTTGTAGACCTCCCACAATACCTGTGGGAAGGGAGTCTTGGTCAGATCACCCTTCAAGTTTACTTGCGAATGGCGTCCGTGAATTGGTACGTGAGAAAGCAGTCGATCTTTTGAAAGGCGATCTGGCCCGTCAACTGCTCCTCAGCGGACCCGCTGAAGGTGTCCACGCCCGAGAACCTGCCTCGAACTCTCATGAGCCGAAGGATGTTCCCGACGCCCCCTCCCCGATCCACGATATCCGCGCCTCCCATTTCAAACGTGTCGTTGACGAAAAAATTCACACTGCCGCGCACGGCGACGTCAAAACCGCTCATCGCCAACGTCCCGTTGTCTTGCACAAGCTCGACATCCATGGAAACCGCTGCCCCCTGAGCGGGTATTTCCAAATCCGTGGATAGGCAGTCGTTGGACGTGACGTCCGCGTGGACGCTGAAAGCTCCGGTGAGCTCCTGTCCGACCGCGTCGCCCGGCTGGATGTTCACGACCTGCGTGAAATCCAATGAACCCCCGCCGGAGCATGCCGCAAGGACAAGAACCAGGGGAAATGTAAGCGTTTTTCGGCTGTGAATCATGCCGTATGGATCATTTTTAACGGCGCTCCGCCCCAATGTAAAGCAGAATGGCCGGCGTTGTGTTTTCCCGGCTTTTGGTCTATCCATGCCCGTTTTGGCTATGAGAGCGGCTATATACGTGGACGAGGGGCGCATTGAAGCCCGTGAGATCGGTGTCCCTTCCGCCGGTGAGAGGGACGTCCTCCTCAAGGTGCGCGCCTGCGGCCTTTGCGGAACGGACATCCGCAAGGTCCGCCACCATTTGATCACTCCTCCCACGGTTCTGGGCCATGAAGTGGCCGGTGTGGTGTTTTCCGTGGGATCGGAAGTCACGAAGTTCCGCGCGGGGGACCGCGTGGTGGTGGCCCACCACACACCCTGCTACGTCTGTCACTACTGCCTCCACAAGAATTACTCCCAATGCCATCGGTTCAAGGAATCGAATCTGGATCCGGGCGGGTTCGCCGAGTATCTCCGGATTCCTTCCTCCCATGTCGACCACACGGCGTTCAAAATCCCCCACGGGATGACGGACGACCAGGCCATCTTCATGGAGCCCCTGGCCTGCGTTCTCAGGAACCTGAAACGCACGACGCTTTTGGATGGGGACACGGTGCTCGTGACCGGCTTGGGGCCGATGGGAATTCTGACCGGCCAGGCGGTTCGGAATTCGGGATGCCGGGTCGCCGCCACGGATCTGCGGGAAGACCGCATGGATTTGGCCCGGCGGCTCGGATTCGAATCGGTAATTCACGCCTCTGATCCGGAACTCAAAAAGAAGCTTCTCCGAATGACGGAAGGACGCGGAGCCGATCTGGTCGTCCTGACCGCCGGTAATGCCCAAACCTATGCCGATGCTCTCCAATGGGTCCGGAACGGGGGGACGATCAACATATTCGCGAGCCTCGGCCCCGGCCCCCGCCTCGCGTACGAAGTGGAAGAACTGTATCACCGGGAGATCACCGTATTCTCGAGCTATTCCTCCTCTCCCTCGGAATTGGCGGAGGCGCTGGAGGAAATCCGGACGGGACGCATCAACGTGGATTGCCTTCACCCGAAGCCGTTCGGCTTGGACGAGGTCCCCTCCGCGATCGAGTCGGTTGCGAGCCTTTCGATTCTAAAGGCGGTGATCCGCCCGGGGGGAGCAACTTCATGAAGATGCGTGCGGCGCTGTTCTTCGGCCCTTCCGACATCCGGCTGGAAACCGTGGACATCCCGACGATCGGGCCGGGAGAAGTGCTCATCAAGGTGGGAACCGCCCTGACCTGCGGCACGGATTTCAAGGCCTACCGGCAGGGCCATCCGGTTCTCCTGGGCACGAACCTTCCCGCTCCCTTCGGCCATGAGCTGGCGGGCACGATCGCGACCGTGGGCCGCGGCGTCACGCATTTCAAGGAAGGGATGCGCGTGGTGGCCGCAAATTCGGCCCCCTGCGATCGCTGCTATTTCTGCCAACACGGAAAACCGAATCTTTGCGACAACCTCAAACTCCTGAACGGAGCGTACGCCGAGTACATCCGGATTCCGGCGCAGATCGTAAAACACAATCTCTACGAGATCCCCGACAACGTGTCATTCAAAGCCGCGGCTCTCACGGAACCTTTGGCCTGCGCCGTGCATGCTTTCGAACGCCTCCAGATCCGGCCTATCGACTCCGTCGTGATCCTGGGCTGTGGCATCATGGGCCTGCTCTTCTGCAACGTCGCCAAGATCCGGGGCGTGGACGTCATCGCCGTGGGGCGGAACCCCGAAAAGCTCAGTCGTGCCAAGACGATGGGAATCCGTTCCGTCGTGGACGTGGCCGATCTCGCCGATCCCTCGGCCTCGATTCTGGCCGAAACGCCGGAAAACCGAGGCGCCGATTTCGTCGTGGAGGTCGTGGGAAGACCGGAAGCCTGGGAGCAGGCTTTCCGGCTGGTCCGCAAGGGAGGCACCGTCTGTCTCTTCGGCGGATGCAAGAAAGGTTCGTCCTACAAACTCGATACACACCGGGCGCATTACGAGGAGGTTTCAGTCGTCGGCGTCTTCCATCACACACCCATCCACTTCGCTCAAGCCCTTCAGTACGTGGTGGATGGAAAGGTTCCCGTCGATTTGTTCATCACATCGGAACTCCGTTTGGAGGAAATCCCCAGTTTCTTCCGGACCTCCGTGGACGCGAGCCCATTCAAAGCGGCGGTAATCCCGTGAAACGCACCGACATCGTGGACCTCCGGAGCGACACGGTCACGCGCCCGACTCCCGCGATGCTGGAAGCCATGATGCGGGCCGAAGTCGGCGACGACGTCCTCGGGGACGACCCCACGGTCCTCGCGCTTCAGAACAAAGTGGCGCAACTACTCGGAAAAGAGGCCGGACTTTTTGTTCCATCCGGGACCATGGCCAATCAGATCGCCGTGCGCGCGCACACCGAGGCGGGAGACGAAATCATTCTGGAAGCCGACGGCCACACGTTCCTGTTTGAAACGGGGGCGCTCGCCGGGGTTTGCGGCGTTCAGGCCCAGCTTCTTCCGGGCAAGCGCGGGCTTCTGACGGCGGACCAGATCGAAAGAGGAATCCGTGGGGGCGATTATCATCTCCCCCCGACAAAGCTGATCATCCTTGAGAACACGCACAACCAGGGGGGCGGGACGGTTCAGCCCCTCTCGCTCGTGCAAGAAATCCGGGGTGTGGCCCTCAGGCACGGCATCGCGATGCACATGGACGGAGCGCGCCTTTGGAACGCGTGCGTCGCATCCGGGAAATCCCCGAAGGAATATGCCTCGCAGTTCGAGTCGGTCAGCGTCTGCCTTTCAAAGGGGCTCGGGGCTCCCGTGGGATCGTGCATCGCCGGAACGAAGGCGTTCATCGCGCGCGCCCGGCGTTTCCGGAAAATGTTCGGAGGCGGCATGCGTCAGTCTGGGATTCTGGCGGCCGCCGGGATCTACGCTCTGGACCACCACTACGAGCGGCTCAAAGAAGACCACGAAAATGCGAAATATTTCGCCCGAGAGCTTTCGCACATCAAGAACGTCCAAATTGATATCAACGACGTGGAAACCAACCTGGTTTATTTTGGTGTTGAAGGACGCACGCCTAAATGGGTGGAGGAGCAGCTCCATGAACGCGGCGTCTGGCTTTTCGCCGAGCGCCCCAACGAGGTCCGCGCCGTCACGCATCTCGACGTGGACCGGGCCGGCCTCGACCGCGCCCTGGAAACGATCCGCACAATTGTTCGATAGAAGACCGGCCCGCGGGCCCAGTTTTTCCCATTGATTCCTTGTGTGGAGTGGCCCCGTGGGTCGTTTGTCTCCCCCGCTCCAAATTCGGGGGAAGTGTCCCCCCCGGCCCAAGGCCGGTCCCCCCCCTCAGTCGCGGCTGGATCCAACCGCCCCCCGGTGCCACTCAATCCGTGGCTGCTCAAAACGTCCCGCGCACGATTCCCGGGCTAATCTCACCGTTTGCGTTGCAAAGAGGACACCTCGAAATTTTGAGGCGTTCAGGCGGGGCGGGGGGCTGCCAGAGCGGAGGTAAGCGCAGGATCGCCTCGCAAAGTAGATGGAGCGATCCGAGCCACGGAGCGACGGCAGTCACCCGACCCGCCTGACTCATTAAGAAAAAGCTGATGGCTGTTAATCGCGGAAGTTCGCGATCTGCAGCGGAACGGGGAAATCAAGGGCGCGGATGACGCCGATCACCTTCTGAAGATCGTCCTTTTTCTTGGCGCTCACACGCACCTGCTCCTCCTGGATGGAGGCCTGAACCTTCAGATTCATGGCCTTGATCTTCTTGACCAGCTCCCGGGCTTTTTCGATCTCGATTCCGTCGATCAGATCCAGCACCATCCGCGCCCTTCCCTTCGCGGCCGGCTCGACGTCATGGGCTTTGACCGCCTTGAGCGAGACCGAGCGTCTGACCAGCTTTCCCTGCAACACCTCATAGGCGGCCTTGACCTTGTACTCGTCGGCGGATTCGAGCGTCACGACCTTCTCGGCCCGGGCGACCGAGCTGGCGGTGTCTTTGAAGTCGTACCGTTGGCTGATCTCCTGGTAGGCCTGATGAATCGCGTTGTCGACTTCCGCCAGGTCCAGTTTGGAAACTATGTCAAAGGAAGGCATGGCGGGCGTAGGTAGCACAAGATTGCCTCGCCGGAAAGAGCACTGCTTACCGTATAGGGAGTGACACTCCCCGGGGCAAGCTCCGGGGACTTACAGCATAGTGTTAAGGAGAAGTTCGTCGGCGCGCTTGGGCGGTGAACTAGGCCGATAAATTTCCAGAAGTTTAAAACCAAAATTCAAAACGTAATTAAGGGGGAGTTCTTCGGGGCACTTTGCCCGCAAAGCGAGTGAAGGGTGACGCGAAAATTCGAGAAGAAAGTTGCAAAAGAACCATTTTCTTCTTGACACGACTGAATCCGCTTTTTTCGGGAAAGAAATCTCAACTCTACAAGGCCCTTATTCCGCGCGTATTTGTCGCTGGTCGCGTGAAATGCCTTTATTGTGAAATCACTGCTTTAGGTCCGCCATCGTCGCCAGACAGCCCTAAAGAACACGCGAAAAAACCGGTGTTAGTGTGCTCTCAAAAGGGAGAAACACCATGGCCACTTCCTCGAATCTTGAAGCCTTAACCGATTCTGAACTCCACCGAACGACAGTCGACCTTGCCAAGAAAGAGCAGCAGACGACCTTAGAGCTTCTTCACCATCTCCATGAGGTCGAAAGGCGAAAGCTTTTTGCCCAGAAAGGCTATGGCTCACTGTGGGAGTACGTCGTTTCCGCTCTCTCCTATTCCGAATCACAGGCCTCGGAACGCCTCGCAGCCATGAGGCTGATGTTTCGGGTTCAAGAAGCGAAAGAAGCCTTAGAGAATGGGAAATTGGGCCTGACCCAGGCGGCCATGGCCGAACGGCACCTTCGGGCGGAAGAAAAGGAAAGCCATCAATCGGTCTCCGCTCAGGTAGCCAAAGACGTGATTTTCAGGATTGAAGGAAAATCGAAGAAAGAAACGGAACGAGTCTTAGTCTCCTTAAGGCCCCAAGAGCCCAGAAAAGAACAGATCCGGGTGATTTCAGGCCAAGAGACCGAGGTTCGGTTCTCGATCTCGGAAGAAGCCCGAAAAGCCATGGAGAGGTATTGGAAGCTTAAGGGCAAGTGCTCCGTCTCCGAACTCTTTTGCACCTGTCTCCATTTCTATCTGAGTCAGAAGGATCCCCAGAGACAGGAAGTCAGACTCAGATCGAATAAAACGGGGGCACTTTTTCCGGAAAAAGTCGATCCTCCGACCCGGTACATCCCGGCAGAAGTCAAACGGGAGGTCTGGAAGCGATCGGAAGGTCGGTGTGAGTACGTAGATCCACAAACGGGAAGGAGATGTGAGAGCCAATACCTTC
>JAZDIZ010000062.1:0-2948 GCA_043804515.1 Pseudomonadota bacterium
CGCCGGATCGTCCTCTTTTCCGAGCACAGCCTTGAGGCGTCCTCTAAGCTGATCCGGTTTCGATCTGTCCCAGTCGATCTCGACGGCCGCGATTTCCCCCTCCCGATCCTCCAATGAAGGCATCGGCTTTCCCTCTATGGCGACGGGGTACGTCATCTCCCGGCCGAAGGGGGACACAAAAAATCTCTTTCCTGCGGCAACTCCCAAACGTCCGACGACAACCCGAATCCCGCGCTCCAGGACCTCGCGGATACGCCCTTCGTAGCGGCCTGGGCCGCGGCCGGGGTGCAGATCGATTGTGACGCGGTCTCCCTGGTGAGCCCCTTCCAAAGCGTGGCCCGGGATGAACACATCCTCGGAGCCGTCCTCGGGCGAAACGAAACCGAACCCCCGGGGATTCGTTTGCAGCCTTCCCGTGACACGGCGCGGGGCCTCCACCGACACGTAGCGGTGATCTCGAAGAAGAACGATCTCGCGGCGGTTCCGCAGATCCTCCAGAAACCGGCGGATCTTCTGCTTATCGGAACTCCGGGCTTTCAGAGCCGCGCAAATCTCTCCGAACGTTTTGGGGCGATAGGAGGGTGATGTCAGATAATCGTGAAGAATTTTCAGATTGAGCGAGGGCATTGGAGTGTTCCCCTGCCGATCCTAAAACGCTTCGGCGGAAACTTTCCTCCGATGGATCCACAGCGCCGCGCAAAGAAGTACGAGAGGAATATTGGTCATCTGAGCCGTCGTCAGCGGGCCCAGATAGCCGGGATCCGCGCGTAGAAACTCAAGGAAGAACCGGACGATGCCGTAGCTGATCCCGAAGAGGAAGAAGACCTCGCCAGGGCGGCGCGAACTGCGGTGCTGAAAAAGGGACAGAATCGCGAACAGGACAAGCCACGAAGCCGCCTCGTAGAGTTGCGTCGGATGCAGCGGAAGGCCCTTCGGGTCCGCAAGGGACGCGGGGTTGTTGAACGTCACCCCCCAGGGCAGGTCACAGACCTTTCCGTAGCAGCATCCAGCCAGGAAGCATCCCAGTTTTCCAAACACCAGGCCCAGTGCGACCGGCGGCGTCAGGAGATCCACTGCCTGCCAGAAGGAGAGGGTGTGCGTTCGGCAGAAGACCCACGTCGTGAGGACGGCGGCGACGAGGGAACCGGAGAATGCCAGGCCTCCGTTCCAAAAATAGAAAAATTCCAAGGGGTGGTAAGGGTAGTAGTCGGAATGTTCGATGAACGTGTAGGCGAAGCGGGCTCCGAGGACGCACATCAGGACGACCCAAAAAGCCAGCGATTCGATCAGGGCGGGATCGATGTTCTCTTTCAGGGCCCGGCGCCGCGCCAGATGGATCCCCAGGAGGATTCCGATGCCGAGCATGACGCCGTAGGAGGGGATTTTGAAACTTCCGATATGGAATAGAACGGGCCACATAGGAGGCGAACAATGTATCGGAAAAAGGGGCAGAAACACAGAGAGACCCGGAATCCGGTTTCCGAAGTCCGGGGGCCGGAGACCGGATCAGGAAACGTTTAAGGATTGATCCTTAAACGTCAGGACCGATGCCTGCTGCCGGATGCCGGGATTCGTATGCCGGTCTTGGATTTTCGGTCGCCGAAAGGAATTCTGGTTTTTTCCTCCGGCTGGTAGATTCGCACCATGCGGATTGCAGTGATCGGCACGGGGTACGTGGGCTTGGTGACGGGCGCCTGTTTTGCCGAGACAGGGAATGACGTCACGTGTGTGGATATCGACCGCGACAAGGTGGAGAAACTCAGCCGTGGCGAAGTCCCCTTTTATGAGCCGGGGCTCCCGGAGCTGGTTACGCGGAACCTGGCCGAAGGAAGACTGTGCTTTTCGTCTTCCACGGCCGACGCTACGCAAGACGCTCGGATTTGCTTCATTTGCGTGGGAACGCCCTCCAAGCCGGATGGATCGGCGGATCTTGGCGCCGTCTTCGCGGCGGCCGAGGCTGCGGCGAGCGCCGCGGCGAACGTGATCATGACCGTGAAAAGCACGGTGCCGATCGGGACCTGCCATCAACTGCTGAATCATCTCCGGTCCAAAGGGAAGGAGGGGGTTCGCGTGGTTTCCAATCCCGAATTCTTAAGGGAGGGAAACGCCGTTCAGGATTGTCTATTTCCGGACCGGATCGTAGTGGGGACGGAGGATCCGGTGGTGGCACAAATGCTCTGCGAGCTGTACGGGCCGTACGTTCGGACGGGGCATCCGATTCTCGTTATGGACGTGCGGTCGGCCGAGATGACCAAGTATGCCGCGAACTCGTTGCTCGCCCAGCGAATCTCCTTCATGAACGAGATCTCGATGTTGTGCGATGCCGTGGGGGCGGATGTCTCTCTGGTCCGCAAGGGGATCGCGGCGGATCATCGGATCGGCGAGCACTATCTGTTTCCGAGCGTGGGTTTCGGAGGCTCGTGTTTCCCGAAAGACGTCCGCGCTCTGGCTTCGCTGGCCGAAAGCAAGGGCATTCAACCCCGCCTCCTTCAAGCCACGTTGGCGGTGAACGAAGCGCAGAAGAAAAACTTTGTGGAGAAGATCCTCCGGCACTTCGGTGGGCCGGGAAACGTGAAAGGAAAAACGCTGGCGGTCTGGGGGCTGGCGTTCAAGGCCAAAACGGACGACATCCGCGAATCGCCGGCGCTTGCGGTGATCGACGGCCTTTTGAGCGCGGGCGCGAAGCTGTCGGTTTACGATCCCGTGGCTATGCCGGGCACGAAAGAGATTTACGGCGACCGATTGAAATATGCGTCGGATGCCTACACGGCGTTGGAAGGGGCGTCGGCGCTTTGTGTCCTGACCGAATGGAACCAATTCCGGCACCCCGATTTTGACAAAATGAAAGGGCTTCTGAAGGAGGCCACGATCTTCGACGGCCGAAACCTGTACGAACCGGAGGCGCTGGCGAAAATAGGCTTCGCGTACTACTCCATCGGCCGCCCTGG
>JAZDIZ010000063.1:0-2126 GCA_043804515.1 Pseudomonadota bacterium
GCGCCCCCTCGAACAGCTGCTTGTCGTTGACCTCCTCCACGTAGTTCTCGCGGATCTTCTCGAAGACGATCGCGAGGGTCTCGAAGTCCTGGTAGAAATCCGTCCGCCTCGACGCAAACCCTTGCACGCCAAGGGTTATCAGCGTCACGATCAGAATCGTCCAGATGACGTCCTTTCGGCGCATCGATGTCTCCCTTTCCCTAACCGGTTTAGCGGTAAGGAGTTACCGCCCGGAGGCCCGCGCCTTCAGCGCGTCGCGCAGCACGCATTCGCACTCGGCGAACTCCGCGCTCAGGCGCTTCGCGTATTTCCTTCTCCCAAGCCACTTTACGAACGACTTCACCGTACTGAACACGTCGGAACTCTCGGCGGCAGTGCTATAGAGAAACGCCGAGACATGCTCCACATCGAGCGCCGCCGCTTCCGTAACCCCTTGCGCCTCAAGGCTTTCCAGCAACCGCCGGCAAACGTTCGCAATCCGCTCAAACGTCTCCTGCCCCACCGACTCCTCCCGTTCGGCAAGATAATCGGCCATCAGTTGCCGTAGCGTTGGAGCCATGCAGGACCCCAGGGCCAGTCCCTAAGTCGCTCAGCAGCAAAAGGTTACGACAAGACGGAAACACACGCCACGTTGAGCCGCCGGGCCGCTGAGAAGGTCAGGCGACGGCCAAACAAATAAGCATACGAGCGCAGCGCGCGAAATCAAGAACCAACTGCCTCCCGGGAGCGGAATTTCCTTCGGGCGTCCCGAACGCCCCGAAACGCGGCCTTTCTCTCCCAAAACCGATCCGCAAACGGAGCAACCATGTCCCGCGATTCCCACTTTATGCAACGCCGAAAAGGCCCTTTCAGGCCGCCTTGGCTGTCCGCACCCCGTCAATCAGGAGTATTATTGTAGTATAATTGGAGTGCAATTGTAGGATAGTTATCCTACAATAATCCTCCTGATTGCGCGCGGAAATCCACGTAAGTCGTGAAAGATGGGGTCGTCAAAACCGCAGCGGAATTGACGTAACTGAGGGAGCCGCGCATGGGGGGGGGCCGGGAGAAGAAGAAGAAAACCGCGAAGATAAAGGAACCGCGAACGAACGCGAATGAACGCGAATGAAACAACTGCCAAGCCGCGGGTGGGCGCCCGGAGGAAGAAACGGCAAGAGGATGAACCGCTCATGCACGCGAATACACGCGAATGGAACAACGGCGCAACCGCGGCTGGGGCCGGGAGGAAGAAACTGAAAGAGGATGTAACCGCTCATGCACGCGAATGAAACAACGACCAAACCGCGGGTGGCGGCCGGGGCAAGAAACTGAAAGGGGATGTAACCGCTCATGCACGCGAATAAAGGCGCCGTGCACTTGGGGTACAGAGAAGGAGAAACGGAAGGAGAATCGGCCGCTGATAAACGCAGATGAAGGCCGACAGGACACAGCAAGTTTCTGCTTCTCTTGCTTCGCGTCCCGGCAGGGACGCGGTAAAATCAGCCCACCGTTTCAACGGTGGGAACGGAAGAGCCCACCCTACGTCCTCTTCTCTTTCTTCTTCTTTGCCGCCCGAAAGACCGCGCGATGCCCGCTCCCCCGGACCGCTTCGCGCCTCCGCGCACATGGACGCATCTCGGTCCGTCCACCCGCCAACTAAACCGCGCCTGTCCCTCGCGGTGCCTGGAGGCTCGGGGCGCCGGAATCGCTTGCCGCTGCACCGTGGAGGCTCGCGAAAATAAACGGGGCCTGTCCCTCAGGGATGTCTCCTCCCCCCGGGTGTCTGCTTCGTCCTCAACGCCGGGCGCCCTTGCGCCAGCCGGCGAGGGCCGCGTTGACGGCGTCGAGGTCGAACGCGTCAGGGTCGAAGTCCTCGCCCAGCCATTCCCGATACTCCTCGTGGAATTCGTGGCGGGGGTCGGCGACGGCCTCCAGCTTCTCGTAGTAGCCCCACACGCCACCCGAGTCCTCGGGCGGACAGGCATTCTCCCCGCCGAGGCATGCCGGGTATTCGACGCCCTCCGACGGCTCGGAGATCTTCTGCACGTCGATGACGTGCTCCCAACCATCGCCGAAATCATATTCATAGATCAACCGGCTCTTGACGTTCGGGCACACCTCCGCCAGCGTGACACCGTCCTCGTCTT
>JAZDIZ010000064.1:0-22631 GCA_043804515.1 Pseudomonadota bacterium
GAGAACGTCGTGCCCGAAGGTCCCATCAGGAACACCGGCCCTTGGGTCTTCGTCAAGACCTCTCCCAGCGGCGGGATGATGTCGAGCGACATGCCGAACGTGCCGCTCCCGGTTCCGTTCACCGTGATGCTGGCCGGGATAGTCACATTCATGACAGGCCTCGTCTCGTTGTACCGGGAGAAGCTGTACGAATCCGCTGGGCCTCCTGCCGTGATGGTCTTGTAGCTGTAGACTTGGTTGCTTGCGAACTGGATGAAGGTGCTTCCATACATCGAGGCCGAGCTGTTGCCCAATGTGACGCCATTCACCGTCACATTGTCCATGCCCACCACGACCGCGCCGCTGGGGATGGTGAACGAGAACAGGCAGGCCATGGAGGTCTCTCCAATTCCATAGCCTCCCAAGTATCCGTATCCGTAGCCCTCGTAGAGATCCCTCATGTATCCGTATCCATGGAATGTATATCCTTGGGTGAACCCGACGCTGGTCACTGAGCAGTTGCTGGCACTCACCGCGTCGCTCTTCGTGCTGTTCTGGTACATTAGCATGGCCGTGACATCGCTGTAATTCGAAAGGACCTCGTCGGTCACCTTGCCTATGGTAATCGTGACGTTCAACTGCGAGCCACCGGCTTGGCGGCTCACCGTGGGGCTCACGGCGCTGTTAATCCAGTATGCGGCAACCGGAGAAGAGTAAAACAGGATCGCCACCACAAGGAGCGCGATCGCCATTGCGACGACGGCCTTGCTGCGTACGGCACCTGCGAACCCTTTCATGAATTTCCCACCTGAAGTCATGGCAATCACACTCAATTATTTATCAGTTCCCAGAAGAATGTTTAAATAACTTCGCATTCCCTTGCCGAGGTCCTTAAGGCCGTTGCGTTATTCCTCGAAGAAAGACAAAAACATCAAAAACTTGATTCGGGTCGGGTCAAATAACCCGATTCGAGGGGCGGCCTTTGCCGGTAGCGACCGGCAAGAGCCTCAACGCTGTGGCGTTGCGGCCCGGGCCGCCCCGTCGTCTTTCTCGTCTTATTTGTCAACGCCCTATCGCCGAGGTCCTTGGCAATCCTGCACGATCCAAATCAAAGGCAACGAATCGGCCCCCCTATCGGGCCGCCTCGCCCTGATTTGGCGGGGGGGGGGGGTAAAAGGTTGCCGGCGCTCGAGGCTTCAGCCTCTGGGGAAGTTGCTGCTATGGACGCCCGTTCCCTTCCGGAGACGTCGCGGGCTTCAGCCCGAAAGGGGGCACGCGGCCATCTGTTGCCGATCCGGCCCCGCTTGTGGCCCGGTCATTTTCAGACTGTTCCAAATCCCGCATCCGGGGCAAGTTCTCGTATTTGAGAAGGACCAGGCCGGCCGCCAGCAATGCGGCGTTTATGCCCAGCATGACGAACGGCGCGAGGGCGATGCTCGGCGCGAGATAGAACCCGGCCGCCCCCACGATCGGTATCAGGAGCGCGACCTTGGGGTAAGTTCCCGCGTGGGACGCGATGAAATACCTGGAGATCAGGCTGTTGAAACAGTACAATACGACCGAAAGCGACAATACCATCAGGTACTGCAGTCCCTGGAGGTATTTGTCGGAATAGAGCACGGAAAGCACGAACCCGCCGGCGATCTGGTAGGCCACGAGGAAGCAAGCACCGCAAACCGCCACGGCAGCCAGCGTGAAAAAAAGCACGTCCCTGGGTTTTCCGAGGCGCTCTCTCCCCCCCGCCATCCTCGGAAACGCCACTACGGCAAGCGGCAGCAGCGCGTAGGATATGATCTTCGCCACCATCGAGGCGGCGGAATAGAACCCGAGGTTGTCCTCGTAAAACAGGTTGCCCATCACGATCAGATCGATGTTCATCGCAAAAAAAAGGCCCGCATCTATCATCAGGATGTTGAAGAAATCGTCTCTTATCCGGCCGAACCCGTGCCCCTCGCCGTCCGTTCGAGGCATTTGGCCAATGGACCAAATCGCGATCAGCGCGCATACCATCGCGTTTGCGCCGAACGCGCCGAACGCCCCAAACAACCCGTAACCCAGCAGGCCGACCGCAAGCCCCCCCAGCACAAGCTTGGCGAGCGAACCGGCCACCGCAGCCAAGCCCGATAGAAAAAACCGCTCAAGTCCCTGGATCACCCCGTTCAATGCGGCCCAGACACATCCGAAACCCACGGCCACGGCGAATACCGGCGCCAGCCACGCATCTTTTATGTGGAAATAATCCCCGAACGCCTGCGAGAACAGCATCAGGGGAATGCCCACTGCCAGGGAGAATGCGAGCGCAAGCTTGAGCGCGTACCTTGCAATCGCGGGGACGTTCTGTTTTTCCTGCGCCACCTTCTTGGTCACGAGCGTGGAGAAGCTGCCGACCAGCAGCAGGAACATGCCATAGGCGGCGATCAGCGCGCTCAGGGTGCCGTATTCGAGCGCCGTCAGCGCTCTTGCGACATAAAAATGGAAAAGGAATGCGAAGAAGTTGCCCAACAGGCTCGCCAGCGTGAAGAACGCCATGTTTTTCATGAGCGGATAATGCGGATGGATGGCCAGCCCCTCGTGGCATTTGATGCATTTTTCAACCAGTCGCTTCATGTCTATCCTGGGGGAGTTGGACGGCGAGGGATAAAACGGTTCCTTGGTCCTGCGACCCGGTTTTAGGATCCCTGCATTTGTCTGGGGGCCTAGGCCTTTGATGAATTAAACGACGAAAAAAACGGAAGACGGGCGGCCCGGGCCGCAACGGCAGCAGCGCGAGTCGGCCGGCGCTCGAGCGCCGGCTGTTTTTGTTCCATTATTTTTCCGATTCGGTATGAGTCTGCAACCGCCGGCCGTGCCCGCGACGCCCGAGCGCCCAGTCTCTCGTTTTATTGGTTCTCTCGTATTTGTCAAGCCCCGAGGGCCGGATTGCGTAAGGGATATATACGTTCATGAACCAAAACTCCATCCTGTCTGCCGCGTGCATTCCGATGGTCGTCATGGGGGTTGATTCCAAATTCATTCGCGAGAACCGGGTCATCCTGCCTTTTCTCTGGCTCGTGCTTCTCCTGGCGTTCATCTATTTCAAACTCGTCTTCAGGCCGTCCAACCCGGTTTCTTTCCCCCGGGTGGAAGAGCGGATGTGGACCGCATCCCTGGTCTTCCTTTCAATGTCCGGCGTGTTCTATGCCCCTGAACTGCTCGGCCTTCTTGGTTCAGCCATCCGAACTTGCCTTGCCTTCGCGCTCCGGACGCTTTCTCCCGTGGCCGGTTTCATCCGTTCGACGCTGACGAAATCCGTTCTTGTCGCGCAATCCGGCGTCACGCTCTTTGCAAGCAGGTTCCCGGCGCTCAAGCTCCACCTGGGCGTCCTGGGCCGGGTATGCGGCCACCATCTGTCCAAACTCGCCGCCTTCCTCTTTTCGTCTTCCGTTCGCTTCTTGCGGTTTGTGCATTCCGGCGGCTCACGCACGGCCGCGGGATTTTCGGCCTGCCATGCCGCCCTTTCCCCGTCCGGCCCGTATTATTTCGTCACGCTCGGCGTCGTCGCAGGCCTCGTGCTCTCGCCCCTGGTCATCTCCGGGCAGGAGGAACTGGCGGGCCCCGCATCCCTGCTCTTTGCAGGCTATGCCGTCTATTCCAATCAGAACCGGCGGGACGTGCGGATACTGGTCGTTACCTCGGCATTGTTTCTTCTCGCATGTCCTGTTTTTATGCTCTCCAAGCGGGACGCTCTTGCGGAACTGGCGGCGGTCTATGCCTTTTATTCCATCTCCACCGCCGTTCTGCTGGGAATTGCCAGCCGTGCATACGAAGAGGGTTCGGATCGTGGCGCGAACGAAGAAGCGCGAACTGCGAAAAAAAGGGCGGTGATGCCCACATCCATATCCGATTGCGCCGGGGTCGATGCAGATGGCTTCTAAACCACTCTCCCGTTGGCGCCCGACCCTGCCGTCCATGGGCCAAATCCGGCTCTCCGAGATTTTTTGGGCCGTATTGCCGGGCGTTCTCGCCGGCTTTGCCATCCTGTACCCGTTTTTCCTCTCTTCGGGCGAATTCATCTATCTTGACTGGAGCGGGACTTCCGTCAACCTGAACCCGTTCACGGACTTCATGCAATTATACGGGCAGGATTGGCTCGGCTTTAGGTTCATCCCGTTCCTTCTGGCGCAGCTGCCTTTCATACTGCTGTTCGGCGCCGGCGCGTCCGCGATTTTCTCGAAGCTGTTTTTCCTATTCATATTCGCGCTGGCCTCCACCGGCCTTTATCTCCTGTTGAAGGAATACTCCCGGCCCGTCTATCTGCTGGCCGTGGCCCTGTTGTGCTTCTCGCCGTTCGTGTACGAACGGGTCATGATGGGGCAATTCTTCGCGGTCCTGTCCCTCGCCGCCTTGCCCCTCATCCTCCATCTCGCCCGGGAATTCGTCGCGCCCCCCTCGTTCTCGTCCGCCTGGAAGCCGGCGGCGGCGCTCACGTTCCTGTGCTTGCAGGCGCAAGGCCTGCTCATCAACACGCTGGTCGTATCCGCGTATCTGTCCGTGCATGCGATTCTTTCCGGGAAAACCCGGGAACTGGTCCGGCCTTATCTGGGGTTCGCCGCCTTCCTTTTGCTCTTCAATCTTTATTGGCTGATTCCGGGCCTGCTGTTTCCCGGCCCGCCCATCCTCTCGTCAATCGATTCGACCCATCTGGAGTTTTTCCAGCCGCGCCCATCCGCGAATTTCAATACCCTGGTGAAAGCCGCCGGCATGTATGGGGCATGGCGGGAGAACTCGATGAGGCTCGCGTACAATTATCCCCTCCTGCCGGTGCCGCGGGATTCATGGAAACTCCTCTCCGTCGCTTTCGTGGCGTTCCTGCTGTTCCTTTCGGCATACGCCATTCTGCATTCCAAAAACAACGCCGTTTTCATCACGCTCCTTCTCTGCTGGCCGGCCGGCCTGTTTCTTGCCGCCGGAATCTCGCATCCGTGGAGCGAAGGCGCGTTCGGATGGTTTGCCCAGAATCTCCCGTTCTTCTCCGCTTTCAGGGATTCGAACAAGTGGGTGGAACTCGTCGCCATCGCCTACGCGGTTCTCGCGCCGATCGGAGCCTCCATCCTGTTCAAAGGCAGCCGCTTGGGGCCCGCCCTGGCCGTGATCTTCCTGCTGGTCCTGGTTTATGACTACCCCATATTCGGGCTTTCCGGGCAGATCAGCCCCGGCCGGTTCCCGGGCGAATACGCGACCATGGGGGATCTCGCGGCGCCCTCGGGAAAGACGATCTATCTTCCATGGATGCTCTACGCATCGTATAACTGGTCATCGTCTTTCGGTCCCGACGGCCGGATCGCGGTTCCACTCAAATTCAGCCAGCCAGCGATCATCTCCGGCAGCGATGCGGCCGATTTCGGGGCCGTTTCCGCCGAATCGCAGGAGATATCCGATTGCCTCGCCCTCCGCGATCCGGCCTGCCTCGCTTCGAGGGGCGTTTCGCGCGTGATTGTCGACGAATGTTTCGCAGCCCGGGACCTGTACTCGTGGGTCGGCGCGGACCGTCATATATATAAGCGGCAGGGCTGTCTAACCGTGTACGAATTGAAGCGATAGGGATCGGCATGCCTGCTTTATCTGTCATCGTCCCCTGCCACAATAAGGGCAGGGTGGTCCACCGCTCTCTTTGCGATCTCCGGGGCGCTCTGCAAGGGCTGGGCATCCGGTATGAAATGGTGCTGGTGAACGACGCGAGCCGTGACAACACCCTGGCGGAGCTTGAGAAATTCGCGGGCAAGAACCCCGGCGCATGTGTCGTGGACCTGAAGGCCAATCTGGGAAAGGGCGGGGCGCTCATGGAAGGGTTCAGGCATTCAAAAGGGGACCTGGTGCTGTTCGCCGATGCGGATTCCGACCTCCCCGCCGCGCAGATTCCGCGCTTTTTGGATTATATGGAGCGCTTCAGGGCCGATGTCATCATTGGCAGCAAGAACCACCCGGATTCAAGGGTGGTGTATCCATGGATCCGGCGCTTTCTTTCGCATGCCTACCTTATCCTGAATTTCGTCCTATTCAAGCTCCCGCTCTCGGACACGCAAGTGGGCCTCAAGCTCTTCCGCCGCTCCGTGCTTGAATATGCCGTCCCCCGCATGCTGGTGAAGACATACGCCTACGACCTTGAACTGCTCGTCCTCGCGCATCATGGCGGGTTCCACATCAAGGAGGCCCCGATCGAACTGAATTACAGCGGCTGGAGCGGGGTCTGCGGCGTCCCGATATTCTGGATTTTCTGGGACACGATGGCCATCTGGTACCGGCTCAAAGTGATGCATTATTATGATCTTAAGAAATGACGGTTCGCGTCCTGGCATGGCGCTTCGCGTCCGGATCGTGTTCTCTTGAAAATCCTCGAATTCTCGTGGAAAGACATCTCCCACCCGCAGGCGGGAGGCGCTGAACTCGTGACGGACCGCTATCTTTCGCGCCTCGCGGCGGACGGCCATCCGGTCACCTTGTTCTGTTCCGCCTATGCGGGTTGTGCGTCCCGGGAAGTCCTTCACGGCTACAAAATAGTCCGGCGCGGGAACCGGTTGAGCGTATATCTCTGGGCCTTGCATTATTACCTGACCGAAGCGAAGGGGAATTTCGACCTGATCATCGACCAGATCAACACGCTCCCGTTCTTCACCCCCCTCTTCGCCCGCGAGCGGATCGTCGCGTTCATCCACCAGTTCGCGAAAGAATACTGGTTTTTCGAAACGCCCCCGCTGATTTCGCACATCGGCTGTTTCGCGGAACCGTTCCTCCTGTCCGCCTATGCGGGGAAGCGGACGATCACCGTATCAAATTCCACGCGCGCCGAGCTCGAATCCATCGGTTTTCGGGACGTGGTGGTGGTCCCGAACGGGCTTGACATGCCGCCTCTCGTAAAACCGGTCCGCAAGAAACCGCTCCTGGCCTATGTCGGCCGCGTCACGCGCGCGAAAAGGGTCGATCACGCCATCGAAGCCTTCGCCATCGTGCACGAAAAAAGGCCCGAATACCGGCTTGCCGTGATCGGCGCGGGGCCGAAGGAATATGCGGATGCCCTCCATGCCCTCTCATCCCGCCTTGGCGTGGCGGACTGTGTCGATTTTCTGGGGAAAGTCGGGCGTTCCGAGCGGGATGAGGTGATGGCCGAATCCGCGGTCCTCATCAATCCCTCCGTTCGGGAAGGATGGGGAATGGTCATACTCGAAGCGAACGCCCGGGGCACCCCGGCCGCCGTGTATGACGTCCCCGGCCTCCGCGACTCGGTCCGCGACGGCCTCAACGGAGTCGTTGGCAAGGCGCAGAATCCCCGCGCGCTGGCGGACGCCATCCTGCGCATTCTCGAATCCCCGGACCCGGACTGGGGGCAAAGGTGCATCGCATATGCGAGGCAGTTTGACTGGGAGAGCAGCTACAAGGATTTCGCGCGCTCCATCTCGGCACCCCCGGCCTCGCCATGAACCCGGTCGAAGGCTACCCCACCCCAAGGGCGATTGCTGCGGCAATCGGTCGACTGCGGCCGACGTGGGGTATCCGCCATTCGACCGAGATATTGCCAACTGGGAATGCCGCTGCAAGCAGCGGAGTATCAACCCAGTTGGCAATGAAATGCGCATAATCGGCGGGCGCTGTGCCGCGTGTTGTTCGGAACCGCGGAGGGGGGACACCCCCCTCCCCAGTTTCACGTCGTTCAAGCCCTGCGGGGCTTGTACGCGCAAGCCGCCTCGAGGCGGCTTGTTCGCCCGAGAGGCGCGACGATTCGCGCCTCTGGGCACAGTCGGCTCTCCAGAGCCGACTCGTGTCCTCCTGACCCTCCCCCAGATGCGGTTTGGGTCTGATACCCCGCCGCTTGCGGCGGCACGGTTTGTCAACCTCTGCTGTAAGATACCCCGCAGCTCCCGCATCGGCTTATGGCCGATGGGGCATCGAGGCTCGAATCAAGCGTCGGCTCTTTGGAGCCGACGCTGCCCAATCGGCCGCAGCCGATTTGGGCGTCGAGCCTCGTTTGTGCTGCGGGGTTGTTTATTGTATTTGCCCGCGCCCTGTCTAGCGCCCCTCGCGCGCCTTTGTTTTCTTCCCATATGCCCAGAAACCCGCATATACCACGAGCGACAGCCCCGTGGCCGCCGAGATCGCCATCCCGGCCGTGTACGCGATTTGCGGGTAATAATACAGCGTAACGTCGCACCCGCTCCCGCATGTGTTCCCGCCGTTTTCCCCGCCAATGAACCACAGGTTGGCAAACCCGTTGGCCATGACGTGCCTCTCCGGCGGAACCGGTTTGCCCAGCGCGATCTCAAGCAGGCCCGGCGGCTTTCCTTGCGACACGTATGCCTTCCATTGCGGATCATAGCTCTGCAGGAACACCAAGGCGCATTTCTCGCCCGTTATGCGGATCCGCTTCTCGACCGGGCTCACGTCCGTCATATCCCCTATTTTGCATTCTTTCGGTTGGAATGGGGCGGTTTCCTGCAGGCTTACGAACGCCGTCGCTTCGTCGCTCTCGCCGCCCATCTTCGTGAACAGCTCCCAGTTGCTCTGGTACCCCTCGATGCCGTCCGCCGCGTATATCCACCTCGGCTTGCCGAGCCTGTACAAGTCAAGCATCCCCCCGAACGATGCCTCCCTTCGCAGGCCCAGGCTTTCGATATGTCTTTTCACGAGCTTCGGATTCTCCATGCCATAAAACTCCCAGTCGCTGTCCTGGCGCAGCAATATGTAGTCGATGCCGATGAATCTCGACGCTTTCGCAATGTCGTATCGGGGGTAGTTGTCGAAAAGATAGTCGTTGAATTCGCTTGTCCGGAAGTTTTTGCTCGGGACGTTGAAATAGTACGGGGCATCCGAAACCGCGCTCGCCAGTTCGGACGGGAATATGTTTCGCTTCCCGTCCCACTTGAACACCGGGAAATACTGGTTCGGGAGGATGAGAACCCGGTCATCCGTGCTGAAATTTTTGCCATAATCGGCAAAATCGGTCCAGTAGGAAGGCAGGCTCCCGTGCGAGATGGAGGGGTTGAAAACGTTTCCGCCGATGAGCGGCCACGAGATTATCCCCGTCAGGGCCAGGAACAGCGCCATTCTCGCGTAATTCGTGCGCCAGCTTCTGCTATGCAGCCAGCAGGCCAGCAGGATCGCCATCGCGAACTGGAAGAGCGCGAGGAACTTGACGGTATTGCGAAAGATCCTAAACAAGGTGAAGTTGTCGAAGAAGAATTTGAATATCCCGGACGTTATGAGGCTTTCGTTGAACCCGACCGTCAGCATGGAGGAAATGCATAGAATCAGCCCCGCGAACAAGGCGATATTCCTGTCCTTCTCGCGCGCCAGTGCGAACAGTCCGATGGCCAGCATCGCGAACGTCGCGACGATCACCTCGGGGCTATTGTAATACTGTGCAAAATGCGTGTATTGCTGATCCTTGAAACCGCCAAAGAATCCCCAATCCGGTATCCCCCGGAGTATCGCCAGAATGGTTGTCCGGTCATTGTAGAACATCTCGGAACCAAGGACCTTTTCTACGGTTTGGGAATCGATGAAAAGAAAATACTGGGGCAATATCCAGAACGCGGCCAGCAGCACCTGCACGGCGGAACCTACGGCAAACGCCTTGAGCGTTTCGGCGAAGTCCGCTCCCTCCTTCCATGCCACGAAAACCAGGGTGACCAGCGTCATGGCCTGGTATATCAGGGTGGTCGTGATGTTGCTGCCCGACAGGAGCGCGCCCAGGATGCCGATGCCCAAAAGCATTAGCGGATTCTTCTTTTGAACAAACTCCAGGTACATCCACACGAACAGCGGGAAAAGGCAGTACCAGAGGATGGATATGAGCGAGCCCCCGATGTTGGTCACCACATAAATGCTCAGCCCGTATCCCATCGCGGGGATTGCGAATTCGGAGTGGCCGGTTTTCCCGAAAATCCTGTTCAGGAGGGCGTACATCCCTCCCATCGCGGCAAAGAGGAGGAGCGTGGCCGACAGGAAGAAGCTCAACGGCGGATTCTGGGGTATGGAATACAGCCAGGAGATGGGGAGGAACCAGAGGCTGTTGATCTGCTGGGTGCCCGCCAGTATTTTTCCGGTCCAGGCATAGCCGAGCCTCTGCACCACCCATTCGGGATGGTAGGCCATCTCGGTCATCGTTTGCGTCACATTCAAGTTGAGGTATGGCAAGAAGGGAACCATGGACGCCAGGAGGAATAGCGCGCAGACCGCGATTTCCTTCAAAACCGTTATTTCCTTCATTTTCAAAACCCGTTTTCCTGTTATTTTCTGCCTTACGGCTGCGAGCTATTTAATGCTTGACTCATTGGAGGGTCTTCGGGCCCGGACTCCTGTTTCCTGACCGCGCCGGCCTTGCGCAAACGCGCAAGCCGAAAGCGCCAAAAGAACCCGAGACAAAACGGGTGCCTCGAGGCACCCGGGTTCCTTATTTCGTATTTGTTTAGCCCGAAAACAACGACGAAGAGGATAAGGAAAAATGGGGGGGGGGGCCGGGCCCCCCGCGCGGGTTCCTTCGACGAGGCGTCTTTGTCGTTTTTGGCGGTTGGATTTCTATTTATCGCCGTTCGGGAGTAGCTAAACAAGCACTTATTTCCCTATTTCCAGGCTTCTTTTGAGAAGTCCCGTATCTCTCCCGCCGGCTGGCCGTCTGCCATGCGGATCGGAACCAGGCTGGCTTTTTTCGGATAGGCCTTCACTTCCAGCGCCAAACCCTCCCCTTTGCCATCGAGCGAAGAAACGACAGAATCTATTCCTGCGTAATTGTCGTAGAACAGCCCGCCTCCGGCCCCGAGCCCGTCGCTGATCACATACGCCCGCTTCCTATTCATGTTCACTGTCTTGAGGAAAGGCATCATCTGCGCATCGAAGGCCATTCCATCGTTCCCCTCCATGCCGGCCACCGCGTCCGCCAGCCTGGACAGGTTCGCATACGCCACGATGCCTTGGACGAACACCGGCCGGTTCATGAAAATGAAGAGATGCGTGCGGTTGCCCTTGTTGAATTCGCCGATCTGGCGGGAAAGAAACGCTTTTTGTTCCGTGTCATTCGCCGCGTCCGCATCGCCATTTTCCAGGAAGACATACAGGGAATACCTCCCGTCCAGCGCGAAGAACTTTCCGCCGTTCCCGTTGCCGGCCGCAGGCTTTTCCTTTTCCGTCGTTTCCTGCCCTTCCGGCGCGCTTGCCCCGGCATCCGTGATTTTACACGCCCTGTTTCCATCCAGAACGACGAATTCGGATCCCCGCGCGCGGGCCGCGCTCCAAATCCTGCCCGCCAGGCCTTGCGCGCCGGCGCTTATCTGCCCGCAATCCTCGATGCCGGTGCCGCCTATGAACAGGAACGATTCAGGGTTGCTCTCGTCGTCGCACGACAACCTTCTGAGGTTTTCGGCGGAGTTCGTGGCCGTGTCCATCCATTCGATGCGTTTTTTTATCCACTCCCTCATGTACGCGTTCTCCCCGTAGAAATCCCGGTCCGGGGCTTCCGTCTTGCTTAGGGGGAAGTGGAGGAAATTCCTTTGCTGTGCGTCGCCAAGCAACCGCGCGTTCTCATCGATCATCCCATTGATGTTCGCGTCCGAAATGGTCCCGGCCTCCCGGAGGGCCTGCCATCTTTTCGCGAATTCCTCCGCAAGCCCCGGCTTTTTCATCATGCGGCAGAGAAGATTGTTTCGCTGCCACTCGTCGATCCCGGTCTTCGTCATATTCCAGTCCCTCCCCAGGGTGCCGTCGAAATCGTAGGGCACACTGAACCATTTCCCGCCCGCTCCCCCGCCGTTCGCAAGGTACTTGTTCACCTCGACCGCATCCGTGTTGTCCACGAAATTGAGGATTATCCAGTGGTCAATGTAGCTTCCCACGTCCAGTTCCTTCTCAATGCGGGCGTTGAACTCGAAATCCTGGGACGTGGCGACGAATCGGATGAACTCGTCCAGCCTTCCCCATTCCGGCCCGCGCTTCGCTTCGGGCGGGTATGCTTGCGAATAACCGCTGTGCCATCCCATGATCGGGTCGGCCTCTTTCCTGCGCGGCTGGTACCCTTCCGGAAAGGCGCTATACTGGTCTCCATAGCATTCGATGCACTGGTTCTCGTCCAGGTAGTTCGCGTTGTTGTTCTCCGCCTTGTAGAGCAGGGGCATTGTTTCGTTCTTCCCTTTGTACGTGTCAAAGCCGAAGAATTCGGCATCGGTTTTCTCCGTGACGAGATACACTCCGTTGTATCCCCCGTCAAGGAAGACTTCCGCGAAACGGCCCTGGGCCGCGCGTTTCGGCTTTGCACTGTCCTCGGTCCTGAACTGCCCCAGAAGGTCGGATACGATTTTGTTGCGCATCAGACTTGCGTCTATGAACGAGCTTTCCAGCACCCACGCCCGCCGGCTTTCCATTCCCATGACCGGTTCGGGATACTTCAGTTCAAGCGAATACTTGCGTTTTTCCCCCCTGTAAAACCCGCGCGCATTAATCGTGGCTTCAAGGGCCTTTCCTTCATAGTCTGCCCCCTGCGAAGACAATATCATGGCCTTTGCCGGTATCCCGCCCTCTTCCGGTATCTGCACCTCGCGTCCATACTCGTCCCGGGTGTCTATCTCGAGTATCGGGACTTGCCCCGTGGTGACGTACAGCTTATACCTGCTTTCCTTGCAGATGCCCTCTTGCGGGCATGTCTGCGCGCTAAGCGTGCCTTCATACACGTATCTTCCAAAATCATATCTCATTCCATTCGCCATCCTCGCGCCCGGCGATGCCGTATCTGCCAGGAATCCGGCTCCGGGCGCCAAAGCTTTCCCAGGGTCCGGTTCAAGGTGAGCCTCGGTATCCTCGTTCTTGAACTTGAATTCGATTTCCTGCACGGTGCCCGAGCCATCCGGCAGGTTTGCGAATATCACCTTGTTCTCCTCGTCGATTCTCGCATCTTTTCCACCGATTCGCAATCGGAGAAGGGGGTTGTCCATCACGCCCGCCCGCCCGACCAGTCTGTCGAAAGCCTCGTCCAAGCCGCCGGCATCCGCCCTCCCGGAGAATCCGCCCCATTCGCGAGCCGTGCCATTCTCCAGCAGGTAGAGCCCCGAACTGTTGTCCAGCGCATAATTGGCGCGGTTGCCTGAAAGGTTATTCTCCGCGGAATAGATCGTGCCTCCTCCGAAAACCTCTTTTTTCAAGTAGGCCGACATCGCGTAATCGTTGTCCTCGAAATCGTTTCCGACGCTGGCCGCTTCGGAGAGGTCCTTGACCGCCATGCCCGCCCGGTTCCCGTAGATGCGGTTGCCAAGAACGGCAATCCTTGTCTTCTCCCCGATGCTGATCCCCTTGTCCTTGAGGTCGTGGATCGTGTTGTTCACCACCAGCAGCTGCGAGCCGCTCAGGTCAAGCCCGTCGCCGTTGACGTCCTCATCCGCATTCCCGCCACCGGCCCCGTTTCGCATGCCGCCGCTCGAGCTGAACTCGTTTCCCGCGACCGTCCCCCTGCACATGTCCAAATCGATCTGGTCCGCGTAATTCGCGTAAAAGCGGCTGTCCCGGATGTCCACCCGGCCCCGTTTCACGTTCAATCCGTCGTCCGCGTAATTGTGGTGGATCCGGCTGCCGTATATCTGCGCGTCCGTGTCATACAGGTCCAAGCCGCCGGAGTAGAACACGCCCTGCACGAATGCCTCGGAGCCCCCGCTCAGGTCCAGGTTCCGGATGACGCTCTTCCCATTGCCATTTGCGCGCACCGCGAAAACCCCGAACTTGCCGTCCGGCGTATCCGCCCTCACGACAACCGGCTCGCGTTCGGTGCCCTCTATCCTTATCGGGCTGTAACTGACCCACGACGCGTTTTCCATCATCCTTATTTTGGTGCCCGCCTCGATCCGGAGCATCTCCCCGATGGGTATGATCAGGTTCCCTTCAACCTCGTAATTGCCCTTCGGCACCACGAATGTTTTTCCCTCCAGGCGCATTCCGAGTTTCCCGTACCGGTCCGGGGCGGGCTCATAGACGACGACGTCTTGGAACAATTGCATGTGCCCGTCGTGCGTGAGGGAGAATTCCCCGTCGGGCCGGTACGCCGCCGCGCACAGGAAAGTCGCCGTCCCGCCATCTTGCGTCCTGAAATACGCGCGCGCGTTCCCGGAACCGGTGATCGTTGTCAATTCCACCCAGTTTTCCCGCGCTTCTCCGGCCTGCGTCGCGCTGATGACGCCTGACTCGTCTGCGCAATATACGCTTCCGGAGCCGTTTATCCCGATCGCCAGCCCCCCAATCCGGTAGCCGATGTTCTTCCCGCCGTTGAGTTTCAAGCTGGCGCGGTAAACCGCGTCATCCGCGATGTACCGGTTGTATTCGAGGTGTTCCTCGCCTCCCATTCCCATTCCGACCAGAGCCGTTCTTCCGTCGATCGCCTGTGTTTCCCATCCGCCCTCCTCATTGATCCAGCGTTTTTTCCCTTCTTTTGGATCATAGAATTCCCCCATGTCCGGCCCGGCGCGGATGTTGTCAAAGACAATCGGCGCACCCGTCTCAAACGTGTTTATCACTTCCAGATAGGTGATGTCCGACCAATCCGGCCGGCCGCCGGCGCTGAACATGGTTTTCGGCACGCGGATGTGGTTCCACCCGGATTTCAGGCTTGACATGTAATAATACTTGTTCTCATGGTTCGTGCCAAGGCAGATATACGCCCCCGTGCCGTTCTGTTCCGAATATACCCATGCGGTTATCTGGCCGTATCCCGTGAGGTTTTCTGGGGGTATGTATGTATATGCGGTTGTCTTGCTTCCGACCCATTTTCCTCTCGCCCCCTGCGCATAAACTTGGAAATCCGTTCCGTATTCTCCCCCATAGCTTCCCCAACCCGCCTCGTTTTCCATCGTTTTTATCCGCAGCCAGTCCGTTTCGCCGTCCGGCCCGGACGCGAAATCCTCGAAATAGTCCGGCCCGTCTTTAGAATCGTCATTTGTCCGGTTCCCGTTCTCCCAGCGCGTCCGCGCCTCGTCCAGCGTTTCGTCAATCGCGGGCATGCCGCCGGACAGCCATTCTCCCCCGTCCGCGAGCGCAACGTTTTTCACGTCCCCGTTTTCTTTGCTTTTCGGGAGGTTGTAGGCGTTTTTTGCGACGAATATCGGGGGCTCGAGCACCATATTGTCCAGATACCCATTGTCGGTGGTGGTGTATGCCTCCACCGTGCCAAGGTTTCCCTCGCCCGCGGGCCCCGTAGAATCCGCGCCGCGGTATTGCGCAAGCCACTCCGTATTCTGCAGGGTGCCATTCCGCCCGGCCATCGCGTCCACGATTTTTTTCTTGAGCGCGAGGACGAGCGGCTTGCTCTTCATCTCGGAGACGATGTATCCCGCCATGCCCGCGCTTTGCACGTGCATGTTCGCGATGCTTGATTCGTCAAGCAACGGGTATATCATCCCGTTGCCCGTGTCGTACATGAACGCCGTGTCATCCGATGCGATGAGCCCGCCCTCGCCCCCGCTCATCTCCATGAGCGCTTCCATCCTGGCGAGATATTCCAAGTCGAAATATTTCGCGAGGATGTTGCCGTCCTTCGCCTGGAGCTGCTTGGCGAAGTTGAGGACGTGCGCCTCGGCGCCCGGCCACGGCGCCTCGTTGAAGAGAAATCTTACCTGCGGACCGGATTTCGCGTTTTCGAGCTTGAAGATGATTGAGCCCGGCCGGGTTTTCTCAAGAAAGGCCGCGTCATATCTCTGCCGGAGGATGTGTTTTCCCATTCCGAACCCGTTTATCTCCAGTCCGACCGGCTCTGTTCGGGGATGATAGACTCCCAAGGCGTCCGCCAGCGCGTAGGCATCATTCATCTCTTTGTAGCTCATCCCTCTCGGTTGGAGGAGATGCCAGGCGCCGATTCTGTCGATACCCGCGCCGCCCTCCAGGCGTATGTCGAACGCTTCTGGGCTTGACATGCGTTCCGCCCCAAGCTGCCCGGAATACCTGGATATCTTTACCAAGTAGCTGGCATTGCCGAGTTGCATGACTGCGTTTCTCGAACCGTTCAGCCCGTCCGAAGCGTCCGGCGCAGCCGGGTTCTTCAGGTTCATGTCCAGGTATTTGAGGTCGCCCTTGGAAAGGTTGAGCTGGAGCGTTTTGGCCATTTCTCCTCCTGCGCCCCCATCCGGGCCCGGTCGCGCGTTTAAGGCGATCATCACCGCGATCGCAATCAAGGCTAGCGCTGCAATTTCGACAATCGGGCGCCTGGATTCTCTTACGGCCATTCAAATCTTCACATCTCTCGTCCGCGTTGTTTATAACTTTTATCTTGGAAACGGTGAAAATGCGGTTTGCAAGGCACGAGCAAAAATACCTGATCTCCTTTTCGGACTACAAATTCCTTTCCCATGCCCTCGGCCAGGTGCTCGCGAGGGACTCCCATGCCAACGCGGACGGCGGATACGTGGTGCGGAGCATTTATTTCGACACGCTCGGCCATCGCGCCTTTTACGAGAAGCTCGACGGCGTGCCGCTGCGCAAGAAAATCCGGCTGCGGACCTATTCGGTCCACGACCGGACGGTCAAGCTTGAGATAAAGCACAAGGCCACGGACCGGGTATTCAAGGAATCCACGTCCATCTCCCCGGAGGACGCGGCCGCGCTGATCGAGGGGCGCCGCGAATGCCTGCTCAAATACGATGATCCGGTCTCGGGCCGCGTTTACGCCGAATTTTCAACGGAGCACTACCGGCCGGTGGTGATGATGGACTACTGGCGCGAGGCGTTCACGTACGGGGTCAACGGCGTGCGCATCACGTTCGATCGCTTTCTCTCGAAACATTCGGGCCGTTTCGACATTTTTTCCACCCGGGCAAGAAAGAGCCGCATCCAGGACGGCCGGACCGTGATCATGGAGGTAAAATACGACCGCTGCCTACCGGAATGGATAAAAACAATCGTTCAGAATACGGGACACAATCGCATGGCTATAAGCAAATTCTGCATGGGGAGGATAGGTGAACCGCAATGACCAAATTTACTTTCCAGGATTTCGTCTCGTCCGAGCTGTTCGGCGCCGGCAACACGCTGACGGCCGATCAGATTCTCATATCGCTTTTCCTGACATTCGTCATCTCCCTGCTGATCTACTACATCTACCGCAAAACCCATTCCAGCGCGCTTTATTCCGCGGAATTCAACCTCAACCTCGTTCTCATCCCCCTCATCATCGCGACGATCATGATGGGCATCAGCACCAACCTCGCGATTTCGCTCGGCATGGTCGGCGCCCTGTCCATCGTCCGCTTCCGGAACGCGATCAAGGACCCGCGCGACCTCACCTTCCTTTTCTGGGCCATCGCGGTGGGCATCGTGAACGGGGTGCAGCTTTACGCGCTTTCCGTCATCTCGACCCTTTTCATCGCCATCGTGATGCTCGTCTTCTCGGGCCGGTTCGACCTGACCCGCCCGCACATACTCGTCATGCGGTATTCGGGGACGGACGAGCGAAAGCTCTTAACTTCCATCAAGACGGGCTGCACCCAGTACAAGCTGAAGAATACCGTCATCTCCGAAGAGGGCAGCGAGAAGATCTTCGAAGTGGTGATAAAACCAGGGCATGAGGACCACCTGCTCAAGGAACTCAAGTCATTGGACGGCGCGAAATCCATCAACCTTTTCTCGAGCTCGGGCGAGCTGGGGGAATAGCGCTCACCGCTCCGGATCCGCGCCGGGCGCGGTTGTGTTGGCATGGCCGAACCCAAAGCGCCGCTGGTGTCCGTCATCGTGATCTCGCTGAACGCCGAATCCACGATCGAAGCCTGCCTCCAGTCCATCTTTTCCCAGGGCTACGGGAATATCGAGGTCATCCTGGTCGACAAGAACAGCCGCGATTCGACCGTGGGGCGGGCTGCCAAATTCCCGGTGCGCATCCTGCGCGGGGAAGTGGAGCGCTGCACCCAGTGGAACAAGGGCGCCCGCGAATCCAAGGGGGAGTTTCTTTATTTCACCGGCTCCGACCTGAAGGTCCATCCGGATTTCATATCCCATGCGGTGGAGAAATGCCTTGCGGCACCGTGCTCCGCCGTCTATTCGACCGTGCGGACCGAGACCCGCTCGTATTGGGGCCGCGTGCGCGGCCTCGAGCTGGAATTCTATCTTCTTGACACGGCCTGGCAGGCCGCCCGGTTCATCCGGCGCGACGCCTTCTTCAAGGTCGGGGGATGGAACGAGGTGCTTGTCGCCGGGGAAGACTGGGACATGCAGGACCGGCTCAATGCGGCCGGCTTCGTCACCCTCGGGGTCGGCCCGTATCCGGAAACGCATATCGACACCCACTGCTCTTTTTCCGGCCTTTGCAGGAAATTCTATTACTACGGCCGAACCCTGCGCTCTTACGCGCGCCGGAACACGGAATACCGGTCGTTCTCAAGGTTCCAGCCTTTCCGCCCTGTTTTTTTCAGGCACCCGGGCCTGTTCGCAAAGAACCTCGCGCTCGTGCCCGGGTTCATCCTCTACAAGGTCGCGCAATACGGCTTCTCGTTCCTGGGCTATGCTCTCGGCTGATGGCAGACATTGTAGCACACCGGGAAAGCAAGCGGGCAATAGCCCGCCAGCGGCGCCCGGCCTGAGCATGCGCGGCCGGAACGGTCGGCCGGCCATGAAGCCGGGTCGGGCGCCGGGGCCGCCCGCGTCCGTCATTTTGTTTTTCGCGCCTGCCCTGTTCTTTCGCCAGCCAACGCATTTTTCTCCCGGCACGAATAAATTTATGAACTATGCCTGCGTATCATATCCAGTCAAGAATTCCGGGGTCATGCCATGGCTATCCAATGCAAGAATTCCAGCATCGGCGCCAACTGCAAGTTCGGCGAGCGGGTTCTGATCGAATGCGACGAGCTTTACATCGGCCCGCGGACGGTCATCGGCGACGATTGCACGATCACGGGCCGGAAAATAAGCATCGGCGCGGAATGCTGGCTCGGCAACCACGTCGAAATCGGGGGCGGCAGCTGCCAGGACGCATACTCCGAACTCGTGATGGGCGATCTGTGCCACGTCGGCGACCATGCGTTCATCAACACGGCGCGCAAGGTCGCCATCGGCGACGAGGTCGGCATCGGCATGCACACGAAGCTTTTCACCCACGGGGCCTATCTCTCGGAGCTGGACGGTTTTCCCGTCAAATTCGCCCCGATCCAGATCGGATCGCGGGTCTGGATCCCCCAGGCGACCGTCCTGCCCGGCGTTACGATCGGAAACGATTGCGTAGTGGCCGCCGGCAGCGTGGTCGGCGGCCCTCTCCCGTCGGGGTGCCTTGCCGGGGGCGCGCCTGCGAAGATCATACGCGAGAACGCGTACCCGGCCAACCTGACCCTCGAGGAGAAGAAGGCGAAGCTTGGCCGTTTGCTTGAGGACTTCCGCGCGATCTGCGCCGACCGGGGTTTCGGTTTCGATCTTGCGCCGTCCGCGCGCGGTTTCGTCCTCAACGGGATCGTCATCTGCCTCGCGGGGCAAGCGCCATCGGCCGGCGAAGCCGTATTCGACATCGCTTCCAAGCGCATCGAAGGGAAAGCGAGCGGTTTTAGCGAGCTTCTCAAAAACGAACTCCGCCGCCACGGCATCCGTTTCAGGAGTTATCAAGACAGCGGAAAATATGTGTCGTGGTGACATGTTCATACGCGGGATCGGCAGGACCAAGTTCGGCGTGCTCGAGGAGAGCGTCCCCCAGATGCTCTACTCGGCCATCAAGAACGCCCAGCAGGACGCGCACATCCGAATCGAGGAGATCGACGCCTGCATCGTGTCGAATTTCATCGGCGGCCAACTGGAGAACCGCTGCCACATCAATTCCCTTATCCCGTGCCTCCTTCCCGGCTTTGACAAGCCGTGCATCCGCGTGGAAAGCGCGTGCGCGAGCGGCGGGGCGGCCCTGTGGTCGGCCACCAAGATGCTGGGCGAGTTCAACCACATTCTCGTCGTCGGCGTCGAGAAGATGACCGCGGCGAGGAATTCGCTGGTGACCAGCGCGCTCGCGTCGGCCTCCGATGTCGAATTCGAGCAGAACCGGGGCGTCGTCTTCCCGGCGGCGTATGCCCTGATGGCATCCGAATATTTCGCGCGTTACGGCCGTTCGCCCGCCGACCTGGCGAAGGTCGCCCTCAAGAACCACCACAACGCCAACCTCAACCCCCTGGCCCATTTCTACCACAAGACGATCAGCATGTCGGACATCGAATCGTCCCCCGTGGTTTGCAGCCCGCTCCGCCTGCTGGATTGCAGCCCTGTTTCCGACGGCGCGGCGGCGCTGGTGGTGTCCCGCGAGCCGCAGGGCGCGCGCGACGTCTCCATCCTGGCGTGCGAGATGGCGAGCGACGTCATCGCCCTGTCCCAGCGGCCCGACATGGCCGTTTCACGCGTCAGCCGGACCGCCGCCCGGCGCGCGTTCAAGCGGGCCGGCATCGCGTGCAGCGATGTGGACCTGGCCCAGGTGCACGACTGCTTCACCATCAACGAGCTGATCTCGCTCGAATCGCTCGGTTTCTGCGAGCCGGGCATGGCACCGTCATTGGACACTGCATTGGGCGGCGCCCTGCCTGTCAATACGGACGGCGGCCTGAAGGCCGACGGCCACCCGATCGGCGCGAGCGGAATCGCGCAGGTGGTGGAAACGGCGATGCAATTGCGCGGGGAAGCCGGGGCGCGCCAGGTGAAAGGCGCGAAAATCGGGCTTGCGCACAACATCGGGGGCTCGGGCGGCAGCGCCGTGGTCTCCATTTTGAAGGGTTGTGCCGATGTTTGAATGCGAGAAGTGCGGGAAAGTGTGGTTCCATCCGGTCGGCGAGTGCGTCTATTGCGGCGCCAAGCTGACCGAGCGTCCGGAAGGGAAGCCGGAGGTCGTCGCTTCGACCAAGGTGATGGTCGATTCGCCAAGTTCGAGGGCCCCCTATTTTCTGGTCCTGGTTTCGGACGGGACGGACAAGCAGTTCGCCATCTCGGATGCCGAGCCAAGAAAAGGCGAGCCCTTCGGGACCCGCGAGCCCGCCGGATCGTTCGAATGCGTCGGGGTGATCGGCAGCGGGAAGATGGGCCTCGGCATCGCGCTGCTCCTCGTGCAATACGGCTTCCGGGTCGTCCTCAAGACGCGCGATGCCAAAAAAGGGCCGCAGATCCGCCAAGGCCTTTCCGTCCTGCTGTCCCGGAATTGCGACCCCGCAAAGATCGACGAGCACCTGCGACGCCTTTCCATAACCGATGCGTATGGCGGCTTGAAGGAATGCGGCCTCGTCATCGAGTGCGTGTCCGAAAACCCCGAAGTGAAGCGCGAGGTGCTGCGGGAAGCCAGCTTGTCCTGCGCAGGCATCATCTCCTCCAACACCTCGTCCATCCCCGTCCGGTCCATCGCGGCGCCGGGTGCGCGCCAGCGGACACTGGGCCTCCATTTTTTCAATCCGGTCACGAAAATGAAGCTGGTCGAGGTCGTTCAAACACCCGACACCGATTTATCCTGTGTCCAGAAAGTGAAGAAATTCTGCCATCAGATCCACAAGCAGCCCGTCATCGTGGCGGATTCGCCCGGCTTCATCGTCAACCGCCTGCTCTTATTGCAGCTGGAGGAAGCCCGAAGGATGGTCCGGGAAGGCATCGCCACGCCCGAGGACATCGACAAGGCCGTGCGGCTCGGGCTGAACCATCCGATGGGGCCGTTCCAGCTGATTTCGCTCATCGGCGAGGACGTGGTGGACGACATCGGCCGGATCATCCGCTCGCAAAAGGAGGCAGCAATTCCCGCGGCACAACCGCCTAATCGCAAAAAAGAGGCAAGCGATTCCCGCGGCACAACCGCCTAATCGAATGACGAGGTGCATCTCTTATGGCCGAACTCCCATCCCCGGACGCGTGCTCGTCCTCGCTGTCCCATTACCGCCGCTGCCTCCAGGACGCCAAGGCTGCCGGATACGCGTTCATGCGGATGGCCGACTATGTCTCCAAGAAGGACGCCCTTGAAGGCACGAAATTAATCGTCCTCCGCCATGACATCGACCACTTCCTCCCCCTCGCCGTGAACATGGCCGCCATCGAGAACGAACTCGGGATTTCGGCCACTTATTTCCTGCGCCTCCATGCGGCCTACAACCCCTTTTCGTTCCCCAACTACGGTTCAATCAAAAAATTGCAAAGCATGGGCCACGAAATCGGCCTCCATCACGACGGGGATTTCGCCTCGCTTTTCGGGGAGGACGGCGGCGAGTTTTTCCGGCGCGACAAGGCCGTGCTGGAAAACATCCTGAACTCCAAGGTTCTGGGCATGTCCTCGCACGAACCCGGAAAGAGCGCCTTCCTTCCCGGCGACGATGACCTGGCCCGGCTCGGCCTGGCCTACCAGGCCTATTCCGGACATTTCACGAAAGAATTGAAATACATCTCGGACAGCAGCTCGCGCTGGAGGGAAGGCTGCATGTGCTCGTTCATAAAGAGGGGGGTTCCGGGGCTTTGCATCCTCACCCATCCCATCTGGTGGTATTCGAGGAGCCCGCTCGAGAACTACTAGGCAAAGTTGCATGAATGAAGCGATGAGCGCGAACTCGCGACGTCATTTCGTGCCTGGCTCCAGGCGAGCGAGAACCGTTCGAGGCGCGCCCGGCGCGTCCCGAATAGCCCGATGTACGACACTGCGCTTAACCGCCATTCATCCGAACCGCGGAGGGACATGTGGCCTGCTG
>JAZDIZ010000065.1:0-14175 GCA_043804515.1 Pseudomonadota bacterium
AGGCGACGAGGTTCGGTTGCCCGTTCCTCATCTCCGCCCGCGTGGTTTTGCGGTGCTTTAGAGTTTTATCCCTGAAGAACCTAGGAAACCTATGGCTTGCTTCCTCCCCTTTCGCCCTTTCGTTCGTCGGGCCTTAGGGTATTCGGTCCCTCAAGGCGGTCCGTATGTCTCCATACGTCCCCATCCTCTTCGGCACTTGCACGCCACCTCGGCGTCTCGGCCTCCCACAAGCCGCCTTCGTACTGGAACGAACCGTCTCCGATCCGCCCCCTCCAAAAGCGCCTCGCGTTCGCTTTGTGGCCCTACAGCATTTGAGGAACAGGATACCCTTCCCTAAAGCACCTCGGGTGCTCCCAAGGTGTCCCGGCGGCTTGCCCGGCCCCCGGAAAGTCACGCTCCCAGGGTTTGGCTACCCTCTCAGCGCGTCTTTCAGTCTCCCGCCCCGTGGAAGCCTCTTTCAGCTCCCGACGCTCTTGGGCTTCGCCCTTCAGAGCTTTTCTCCTCTCAGGTGATCGTAGAAAGGTTTCCCTTCCCCTCTCCGCTCCTGCACTTCCTTGCGAAACCTCACGACCTCGCATCGGTGCTTCAGCGGCTTCATCCCACCTGAAAAGCCGTGCCCCTTTCTGCTCCCCGGGTGTTTAACCCGGTCGGGGCCTTCTGCTCTCTTGGGCTTTCCAACCTCTCGGGCTCTCCCCCGCCGGACCCCCCTGAAGTGTCTTCTCCCCACCTCAGGTCCCCCTCTCGTCCTTCCACCCAAAACGCCTCTCGACGCACCAGGCAGCGAACCTCAGGGTTCCTCTGTCCGACGGCTGGCTCTCTCCCCTCGTAAAGGGCGCCGGCCCGTCTGGCCTTCCTCACCGGATCCAGATCTCCCACCTCTTAAAAAGCTCCACACGCTGCGGACTATTTTTTCATCTCGAGTCCCCGGAAAGCCTCTCAACCCCCCGGATCACTCTCTTTGCAGCCTATGGCCTCTCGCCTATCGGAAGCTGGGACATCCTCTCGGTGTCTCCCACGGCGATCTCTCGCCTGTCGAAGGGATCTCTACGCGGGATGGTGTCAGCGACCTAGGGAATTGGGAGAGGACGTCAAGACTTTTTTTGACGTGGCGGATTCGATGGGGTTTTAACCACTTACGTCCAGGCTCCCGACTCGGGGGTTTAGAAATATCTAAAGGGTTACTTTAACAATACGTTAAATTCTCCTTGTGGCTTCAGGTCCGAATGAAGAGAGGAGAAGAATCATCAGATGCCTGGAGTGCGAGCGAATAGAGGGCTGTACGAGAGCGGCCCAGAGCGTTCAGGGGTGAAAATCATGCCCAAAGAGCTGATTTTTGGGGGGCGCCACGTGGGGGTCGCGGGACACATCAATAGCGGTGGAGATTCCCGTGGGTGGCACCACAGGGGGCACACCGAGTGTCCCTCAAACCGCGATGCGAAAAAAATCGCCTGTTAGGGATCTCAAACGGCAGGCTTTGGATTAAGGAAGGTCTCGATCAGTTTCTTGTTCTGAGCGGTCAAGCGGGTGAACCTAAGGCCGCAACCCCTCCCCTCATGCCGCCACACTATTTCCCCGCGGGCCTTGACGAGCTCCGCAACGCCGGAGAGCGCGATTTCCAAGTCCAAAACCGTCCCGATAAAGGGCGGCCGATCGACTTTGAGAAATAGCCCGCCTAAGGAAAGGTCCTCCGTGAACCAGACCTCCTCGCGTCCCCCCTCCTTGAAGGTGACACGGGCCGAAACCGGGATTCGTGGGGTCTTGCGCCTTTCCGGAACATGATTGGTCACGGGCTTCATCCTTCAAGCTCGGCGGAGCGAAGTCAATCCTTTTGACATGCGGTCGATTCCTTCCTCGAGCTGGGGAAGCGAAGCGCCGATGCTGATTCGAAGATGGTTCGGAGCGCCGAAAGCGGATCCGGGGACGACGGCGACGCCATGGTTTTCCAAAAGGTATGTGGCCAGTTCCACGTCGTCGCGGATCGTAGAACCCTTCTCGGTCTTGGATCCGACGAACGCGGCGCATTCGGGAAAAAAATAGAACGCTCCGGCGGGCTTCACCACGTGAAGGCCCGGGATCTTCGTCATCCTGTCGTGGATCCGGTCGCGCCTCTCCTGGAAAACGCGCCGCCTGGATGCCACCTCGGTTTGGGGGCCGGTGAGCGCCTCAAGCGCCGCCCATTGGGAGACCGACGCCGCGTTTGAAGTGGCGGTGGATTGGATCGTGTCCATTGCTTCAATGATCTTTCGATCCGCCACGGCCCAGCCGAGTCTCCAGCCCGTCATGGAATAGCTCTTCGAAACTCCGTTCACGATCAGCAACTGCTCTTTCGGGAGGTCTTTGAGCATTCCCACGGAGAGGAATTCACGATCGTCGTAAAGGAAGTGTTCGTAAATGTCGTCTGTCACGACGGTCACGTCCGGATGCTGAAGGGCGGCTTGGGCCACCGCCTCCAGTACGGGACGAGGGAAAACGGCACCCGTTGGGTTGCAGGGGCTGTTCAAGAAGATCAGTCGGGTCCGCTGCGACACGGCGTTCCGGATTTGTTCGGGCGTCGGCATGAATCCGCTCGAGCGATCGGTTTTCACGATGACCGCGTTCGCTCCGGCCAGGCGGACCATCTCCGCGTACGAAACCCAATACGGCGCGAAGATCACGGCCTCATCCCCCTCGTCCAACAGGGCCAGCGACGCATTGAACAGGGCTTGTTTGGCTCCGCTCGTCACGACGACCTCTTGAGCGCCGAATTCCCTTCCGTACGTCCCGGTGGCCCGCTGGGCAACGGCCCGGCGGAGTTCGGGGATTCCCGAGGTGGCCGTGTAGCGTGTCTCTCCCCGGCGGATCGCGTCGAACGCCTTTTCGCACACGTTGGGGGGCGTGGAAAAGTCCGGCTCGCCGGCCGTGAGGTTGACGATGGAAACACCCGAAGCCTGCAGAGCCTTCGCCTTCTGGTTCAGAACCAACGTTGCGGCGGGTTTGAGTTCACTGACGCGTTTATTGAGCCTCATATTTTTCCCTCAGCCGGCGGGCGATCTCTTTCGGGACCATGTGGCTGATGTCGCCACCCAGACGCGCGATCTCCTTGATCACAGTGGAACTGAGGTAGGAATAACTTCCCTCCGTCATCATGAAGAAGGTCTCGATGTCTTCGGCCAGCGTCTTGTTGGCGAGGGCCATCTGGTACTCATATTCGAAATCGGAGACGGTCCGGATCCCTCGAATCAAGATCGACGCCCTCTTCCGCCGGAGATAAGAGATCAAGAGGCCATTGAACCGGTCTACTTCGATCTGCTTGGAACCCTTGAAAACGTCCTTGATGAGTTCCACCCGCTCCTCGGACGTGAACATCGCCTTCTTTGGGGAATCCTCCGCCACGGCGACGATGACACGTTCGAACACCTTTTCCGCGCGCTGGACGATGTTCAAGTGGCCGAGCGTGAACGGATCGAAATGCCCGGCATAGACCGCTACGTTCGCATTCATTCCTGCCCCTCATCCTTTCCGTTGTCGCCGCGGGCCTCCTCCTTCGCGGGGCGGACGGCCGTTCGCTCGAGAAACCAGAGTTCGGCGTCGCCGATCCGGTGGCGGCGGAGTACATGGAAGTCGCGTGATTGAATCTCCGTCGATCTGCGATCCCTCTCGATGATCATGACGCCGGTTCGCGCCAGAAGGCCTTTGGCGGCGATCCTAGGCAGTGTTCGCTCGACGAGATCTGAGCTGTATGGAGGGTCGAAAAAAATGATGTCGAACTCCCCCTTCACGCGGCCGAGCGCGTACGGGAGTTCTCCGGCGACGAGGAGCATGCGGTCCTCCACGGCCAAAGTCGCGGCGTTGTGTTGGATCAGTTGGACGTTCTGGCGGAGGCTCTCCACGAATGTAGCCGAAGACGCGCCTCGGCTGAGGGCTTCGAAGCCCATGGATCCCGTGCCTGCGCAAAGATCCAATACACGGGCTTTCGGAAGCTTCCGGGCGATGATGTCGAACACCGACTCCCTCACCCGTTCGAGTGTGGGTCGCGTTCCTTTAACGCCCTTGGGAGGAGCGTCGATGGAGCGCCCTCCGAGTTGTCCCGCAATGATCCTCAAGTACAGATTCGTGCGCATTGGAAGATGCCTAATGTCGTCGATGCACCGGGTGCTGTCAATCTGTTGCACCGGGTGCCGGGTCGGAGAATGCGCGCCTGAGCCATCTTGTCTTTTCAATGGTTTCGGCCGAAAATTCGATTTAGACTACGCGCATGCCCAAGAAACTCTTGGTGGCTGACAAAAGCGTTGTGATCCAAAAATCCGTCGGAATCACGTTCGCTCAAGAGGACTACCAGGTTACGTATGTAAGCGACGGTGAGGATGCGCTTCAAAGAGTCAGACAGATAAAGCCCGACGTCCTCCTGATTCACATCGGCACGCCGAAACTTTCCGGGTACGAAGTCTGCGACCGGATCCGGAAAGACCCCCAGTTGAAAAACATGCCGGTCCTCCTGCTCGTGGGCGTTCATGAGCAGATGGACGCAGCCAAAGAAAAAGCCGTGGGTGCGGACGGACACATCGTCAAACCGTTCGAGTCCCAGGCGCTGATTGACCGCGTTACGCAAGCTGTTGCGAGCCGGGTGGCCGCCCCTTCTTCGCCGACAGAAACAGCCAAGGCACCGGCGACATTTGCCCAGGAGCCCTTGGCTCCACAATCAACGGGCGGCAGGTCCGCGCCGCTCGCATCGCCCCAATTCCAGATTGCCCGGGACGCGCCGTTGCTGGACCTGGATGTTCCGCTTCCCGAACCGACGGCCGCCCCCATTGAGGGTGGAGATGCATTTTCACTTTCCTTGGATGAATCCTTTCCCGCCGAGACCCCTCCCGAGGAGTCTCATGAACCGAAAGAGGAACCCGGGGTGCCCGTCGAAGCCGCCGCTCCGGAAGCGTTGGATTTCAGCGAGCCGACTCAGGCGGGTCTTCCTCTGGAATCGGAGCCTCCGGTTCCCGTGGAACCGTGGCTCGATGCCCCACCCGAGGCGGCGCCGCATGTTCCGGAGGAAATGGTCGTTCAAAAATCCGAGGAATTCTTTGGTGGATCGGAAGAACCCATCCAGTTCTTGGAGCCGGACGTGGAAGCCGCGGGTCCGGATGAGGTGCTTGCGACGTCCGAGGCCATGGCGCCCGAGGAAGGCTTCGATTTGACGTCGGCTACCGTGGAAACTCCCCTCGAGCTTGAAGTGAAACCGGACTGGTCCGCCATCGGAGGCACCGTGGATCTTCCCCGCGAGCCAGAGGTCTCTCCGCTTGTTCCGGAGCCTTTGATGGATCCAGCGTCGCAATTCACGGCCCCCGAGTCGATATTCGAGAGAGAGGAGCCGCGCCAAGCGCCGGTTTTCGAGTCCGAACGCGAGGAACCCAAGAAAGACACCGCCGTTCCCCCGTCGGGCGCTCCGGGGCCCGGATTGGAACTCTCGGAGAAGCAGATCGAAACGATCGTCGCCAAGGTGTTTGAGCGTGTGATCGAGCGGATTGCGTGGGAAGTCGTGCCGGATCTTGCAGAGCGGATCATCAAGGAAGAACTGGCCCGGCTCACGCTAGAAAAGCCGTGACGAAGGAAGTCTTCGAAAAGGTTTACAACTCCGGAGAGGTGGAAACGCGCTGGTACGCGGCCTGGGAAAAGGCCGGCCATTTCCACGTTTCGAACGAAGACCCCCGGGAGCCCTTCACGATCGTGATCCCGCCTCCGAACGTCACCGGATCGCTCCATATCGGCCACGCCCTCGACAACACGCTGCAAGACATCCTCGTGCGCTTCAAGAGGATGGACGGGTTTGCCACGCTCTGGCTGCCCGGGACGGATCACGCGGGGATCGCCACACAGAACGTCGTGGAGCGCGAGCTGGAGAAAGAGGGAATCGACCGGCACAAGCTGGGGCGTGAAAAGTTCGTGGAGCGCGTCTGGCAATGGAAACGGGAATCCGGCGGGAAGATCGTGTTTCAACTCCGGCGCCTCGGAGCCTCCTGCGATTGGGCGCGTGAGCGCTTCACGCTGGACGAAGGGCTCTCGAAGGCCGTCCGGACCGTCTTCGTCACGCTCTACAACGAGGGCCTTATTTATCGGTCGAGTTACTTGATCAGTTGGTGCCCGCGTTGCCACACGGCGCTTTCGGATCTGGAGGTCGATCACGTCGATCTGAACGGGGCGCTGACGTATTTTCATTACGAGACGACCGACGGGCGGCGGGTCACGATGGCCACCACGCGGCCCGAGACGATGCTTGGCGATACGGCCATTGCGGTTCATCCGGATGATCCGCGGTTCCGGGATCTGATCGGAGCCACGATCCGGCACCCGTTCGTAGATCGGACGTTTCCGGTGGTCGCGGACGAGATGGTGGACCGCAAGTTCGGAACCGGCGCCGTGAAAGTGACGCCGGCCCACGATCCCAACGACTACGAACTCGGAAAGAAACACAAACTCGAATTCATCACGATCCTGGACGAGGCGGCCAGGATGAATTCCGAGGCAGGCCCGTACCGGGGGATGGACCGGTTCGAGGCCCGCAAGAAGGTCGTCTCGGATCTGAAAGCCCGGGGGCTTTTCGAAAAGACCGAACCCCATCGCCACGCGGTCGGGCACTGCCAGCGCTGCAAAACGATCGTGGAGCCGCGGATTTCGGAGCAATGGTTCGTCAAGATCGCGCCGCTCGCAAAGCCGGCCATGGAGGCCGTGCGCACCGGCCACACGACGTTCATTCCGGAAAACTGGACCAAGGTCTACCTGGATTGGATGGAAAACATCCGGGATTGGTGCATCTCCCGGCAACTCTGGTGGGGGCACCAGATTCCCGTCTGGTACTGTTCCGATTGCTCCGAGAAGACCGTCGCCGTGGAAACGCCTTCCGCTTGTCGGGCGTGCGGGTCGAAAACGATCACACAGGACCCGGACGTTCTGGACACGTGGTTTTCGTCGGCTCTTTGGCCCTTCTCCACGCTCGGATGGCCCGAGAAAACAAAGGATCTTGGGAAGTTCTATCCGACGTCCGTCCTCGTCACGAGCTTCGACATCATCTTCTTCTGGGTGGCCCGGATGATGATGATGGGCTGCAAGTTCATGAACGACGTCCCCTTCCACCTCGTGCACATCCACGCCCTGGTGCGCGACGAAAAGGGGCAGAAGATGTCCAAGTCGAAGGGAAACGTGATCGACCCCCTCCAGGTCATGGAAAAGTACGGGACGGATGCCGTCCGGTTCGCCCTGTGCTCGTTCGCGATCCAAGGGCGGGATATCCCGGTTTCGGAAAAGCGGATCGAGGGATACCGCAATTTCGTGAACAAGCTCTGGAACGCGGCTCGCCTGGTGTCGACGCTGGTGGAATCCGAGGGGCCCGCCGCCTCCGAGCCGGAATCCGACACACTGGCCGACCGCTGGATCCGGACCCGGCTGAACGAGGTGATTGCCTCCGTCCGCAACGCGATCGAGGCGATGAATTTCAACGTGGCGGCCGACCAACTCTACCACTTCATCTGGCATGAATTCTGCGACTGGTATCTGGAGATCGTGAAACAGCCCGGCACCGACCGGGCCACGCTTCTCTACGTTTTGGACCGGATTCTCCGCCTCGTGCATCCGGTGATGCCGTTCATCACGGAGGAGATCTGGCAACGTCTTCCATTTGATCGGAAAACGCCCTCGATCATGCTGGCCTCCTATCCGGCGGACGATGGGTTCAGGTCCGATGAGGCGATGGGCTCCTTCAGCCTGATCCAGAGAGCCGTCGAAGGGCTTAGGAACGTCCGGTCCGAAAACCGGATCGCCCCCAGCCGCAAGCTCAAGGCCATGGCTCGTATTGCCCACGGCGACCGGCGCGTGCTGGAAGCGCTGAAGCTCCACGAGGGGCTGATCCGGACTCTGGCCGGACTTTCCGGACTGGAGTTCGACCCAAGAGCCGCTCCGAAACAGGCTGCGCTCGCCATCGTGGAGAATGTGGAACTACTGATGCCTCTGGAAGGTCTCGTGGATATCGCGGTGGAGGTCGACCGACTCAAGAAGGAGCGGATGAAAGCCGAAAAGGATTGCGAATTCCTGGAACGGCGGCTGGCCGACGGGAAATACCGGGCCAACGCTCCCGCGGAATTGGTTGCCAAGGACGAGGGAAAACTCAACGAAGTCCGTTCCCGCGTGGAGAAAATCGACCGTTCACTCAAGTTGCTCGGGGCCTGAATGTTCCCCCCCCCGGCCCAAATAGAGATTCCGGGCCTGAAGACAAAAACACTCGGCCACCCGATCCTTCATGTGGAGGAAACGGAATCCACGCAGAATCTCCTTCGAGAGCTTTTCAAGAACGGAGCACGCGAAGGGACGCTCGTCTTGGCCGACCGGCAAACCCGCGGCCGCGGCCGCCTCGGCCGTTCATGGTCCACGATCCCGGGACTCCAGATCCTTGCATCCGTTCTCCTCGTGCCGAACGTCCCGCCGGCGCACCTTCCGTTCTTGAGCCTTGCGGCGGGTCTGGCTGTGGCTGAGGCCCTCGAATTTCTGGGCGTGCCCGGCACCGGCCTCAAGTGGCCCAATGACGTAATGGTGGGCGGACGGAAAATCTGCGGGCTCCTGGCGGAAGTGGTTTTTCAACCCGGACCTGCGGCGGTTCTTCTCGGGATGGGCCTGAACGTGGAAGGAACGGCCGAAGAACTTCCGGTTGAATTGCGCGAGACCGCAGTGACCGTTCAGATGTGCATGCCCTCCCCTTGCGACCACGTCAGGATCCTTTCGCTTGTCCTGGAGGCTTTGGAGGCCCGACTCGATCACTTCCAGAGAGGCGACACCGAGCGCCTTCGCCTGGATTATGAAAAACGTTGGATCCAACGCGGCCGGACAGTGAACGTGGATACCGGCTCCGATCGAATCACCGGGACGGCTGAAGGGATTGGAGCGGATGGTTCGCTGCTCGTTCGAGATTCGGCGGGGATGGAGCGCCGAATCTCCGCCGGAGATGTCTCAGTCTGAATTCTTGGGCGGCCAAAGGAGTGAGGCCGCAATCGACGCCGCCAACACGGCCACGATAAATCCCAAAGATGCGCCGATCGGGACCTCGACGAAGCGGGAGAGAAGCATTTTGAGCCCCACGAACCCCAGGATCACCGAGAGGCCGACATTCAGGCGGTGGAACGCCTGTAGGGCGCCCGAGAGAGCGAAGAACATCGATCGGAGACCCAGAATCGCGAACATGTTGGACGTGTACGCTATGAAGGGATCCCGCGTAATGGCGAACACGGCGGGGATCGAATCAATGGCGAACACGACGTCCATGGTCTCGACGGCCACCAGGACCACGAGCAAGGACGTCCCGTAGGTCCTCCCGCCGTCTCGAACCAAAAGGCGTCCGCTTTCGTCCCCCTCCTTCAGCGGCAGGAACTTTCGCATGATCCTAAGAACGGGATTTCGCTCGGGCTCCACCTTTTTCTCTCTCTCTCGGAGAAGCTTGAACGCCGTAACGAGGAGCAGAGCGCCGAAGATATAGAGGATCCATTCGAATCTGCGGATCAATGCGATTCCGGAAAGAATGAAGACGGAACGCATCAGAATCGCGCCCAGAATTCCCCAAAAGAGGACTTTGTGCTGGTACCGTCGCGGAACCCGGAAGTACGAGAAAAGAAGGAGAAAAACGAAAAGGTTGTCGACGCTCAGCGATAGCTCGACCAGATACCCGGCCAAAAATTGCATGCCTGGAGCGGGGCCCCTAAACGCATGAATCCCCGCACCGAACAGAAGCGCCAAGAATACCCAGACTCCCGTCCAGGCGACGGCCTCGCGAAACCGGACTTCATGGGCTTTTCGCTGGAAAAGGCCCAAATCGATCGCAAGCATGGCCAAGATGAAGACGTTGAAAAGAAGCCACCACACGTGCGCCTATACCTCCGTCCCCAGCATTCCGCTCAGACGGCCGAGACTTTTCTCGCTTTGTCCGCCGCTTCCGCGATCGTTCCGATCCGCATCGAGTAGAACGACCGGCGCACGAACATGAGCGCTAGAAGAAAGAAAACCAACGCCAGGACGAGACTCACCGGCCGCGACATCTCGACCGCCAGCTCCACGGCCAAAAGACCGAAGAGCGTGGTGAACTTGATGATCGGGTTCATCGCCACGGAAGACGTGTCCTTGAAGGGATCCCCCACGGTGTCCCCCACGACGGTCGCGTGGTGAAGCGGCGTCCCCTTCTGCTTGAGTTCCACTTCCACCAGCTTCTTGGCGTTGTCCCAGGCGCCTCCGGCATTGGCCATGAAGATCGCCTGGTAAAGGCCGAACATGGCGATGGAGATCAAATAGCCCACGAAGAAGAAGGGTTCGAGGCAGGCGAACGCCAGCGTGATGAAGAAAACCGTCAGGAAGATGTTGATCATGCCTTTCTGGGCGTATTGCGTGCAGATCTGCACGACCCGTTGGCTGTCCTGGACGGATGCCTTCGTGGAGGTTCCGTCGAGGCGGATCGTGGACTTGATGAAGTCCACGGCCCGGTATGCGCCGGTAGAAACGGCCTGGATCGATGCCCCCGAAAACCAGAAAATGACCGCACCGCCGGTGATGAGGCCCAGGAGAAACGGGGAATGGAGCGTGGAAAGGCGATCCACGTTCTCGGAAAGGCCTTTCGTCAGGAGAACGATGATGGAGAAAATCAACGTCGTGGCTCCGACGACGGCCGTGCCGATCAGAACGGGTTTGGCCGTGGCTTTGAACGTGTTTCCCGCGCCGTCGTTTTCCTCCAGGAAGTCCTTGGCGTGGTCGAAATCGGGCCTGAACCCGAAGTCGCGCTGGATCTCCTCCCCGATGTTCGGAAGCTGCTCGATGACCGAGAGTTCGTAGACCGATTGTGCGTTATCCGTCACGGGGCCGTACGAATCGACGGCGATCGTGACGGGACCCATCCCGAGAAAACCGAACGCGATGAGGCCGAAGGCGAAGACCGAAGGGGCCAGCATGAACTGGGACAGACCCGCCACGGACACGGCGTAGCCGATCGCCATGAGAGCGACGATGACGATTCCCATCCAGAAGGCGCTGAAATAGCCCGCAGTGAGGCCCGAAAGGATGTTGAGCGACGCTCCCCCTTCCTTGCTCGCGGCCAGGACTTCGCGCACGTGGCCGGAATTCATGGAAGTGAAAATCCGCACGAGCTCCGGAATGATGGCTCCGGCCAGCGTGCCGCATGTGATGATGGTGGAGAGTTTCCACCAGAGTGTCGGATCCGCCAGCCCCGAGATCACGAAATACGAAACGACGTACGTTACGGCGACGGAAATCAACGAGGTCAACCAGACGAGGCTGGTCAGGGGGCGCTCGAAGTCCATCTTTGGGACGTCCGAATACTTCGCTTTCGAGACCGCGGCATTTACGAGATAAGCCGTGCCGCTCGTGACGATCATCATGATCCTCATCACGAAGAGCCATACGAGAAGCTGTACCTGGACCAGGGGGTCGTGCACGGCCAACAAAATGAAGGTGATGAGCGCGACACCTGTGACCCCGTACGTTTCGAAGCCGTCCGCGCTGGGACCCAGGGAATCGCCCGCGTTGTCCCCCACGCAGTCCGCCACAACGCCGGGGTTCCGGGCGTCGTCCTCCTTGATGTTGAAGACGATCTTCATGAGGTCCGAACCGATATCGGCGATCTTGGTGAAGATTCCGCCCGCGATGCGGAGGGCCGCCGCGGCCAGCGACTCGCCGATGGCGAACCCGATGAAACAGGGGCCGGCGTAATCGCCGGGGATGAAGAGAAGAATCGCGAGCATCATGATCAGCTCCACGGAGATCAGGAGCATCCCGATGCTCATCCCGGCCTTGAGCGGGATGTCGTGCGTGGGAAACGGCTTTCCTTTGAGGCTGAAGAACGCGGTGCGGGAGTTGGCGATCGTATTGATCCGGATCCCGAACCAAGCCACGCCGTAGCTCCCTAAAATGCCCACGAGGCTGAACAAGAGGATGACGATCACCCGAATGGCGTCAAAATGGCGGAGCCAGCCGAAATAAATGACGATAATGGTTCCGATGAAGGCCTCGAGAAGAAGAATGAACTTCCCTTGCGTAATGAGGTACGTCTTGCAGCTTTGATAGATCAGGTCGGAAATTTCAGCCATCGACCGGTGGACGGGAAGCCCTTTGAGCTTTCGGTAAATCACCAGGCCGAAAACCATGCCGGCCAGGCAAACCAGAAGTCCCCACATCAGAAAGACCCTGCCGTTCATCCCGAGGAATAAGGCCTGCGTCAGGTCCGGCGTGATCAATTGGGCTTCGCTGGCGCGCGCCGCCATCGACCAGAAAACCGGGAAGAATATGGACAGCCACACTTTCTTCATTCGAGCACTCTCCCTTTACCGGAAACGGTCCCGTGTAACATACCCTCCGGCAGGGCGTCGAGAAATAAGAGCCTGATTCAACTGGGTTTTCCGTTGCCATTGTCGGGGACGGATTCGATCCGGCGCCGGCGTGGGCCAGACTCGAAGAAAGGACGCCAGGTTTGACAACGGAGGGCACTCACCGTAATTCCGTAAGAGAAACCTATGGTGGAAATTTTAAACGATCAACAGCGTGAAGCGGAACAGATCTGCATCCGGGGGATCGATCTGTACGACGAAAACGCCCTGACCGAAGCTCACACACTTTTCCTCAAGGCGTACGAGATGGATCCCGTGGGCGCCAAGGTGCAGTCATGGCTCGGCCTGACGACGGGTCTGGTGGACAAGAAGGTGGCACGTGGACTGGAGCTATGCCGGAAGGCCATCGACAGCAATATTCCTGACGCCCTGTTTTATCGGAATGTCGGCAAGCTCTACCTCCTGCAAGGGAACAAACGGGCCGCGATCGGCGCGTTTTCGAAAGGCCTCCAAATCGACAAAGGTAACCGGGCGATCCTGAGCGAATGGAAGGCGCTGGGTTTTCGCCGCAGGCCCTTCTTTTCTTTCCTGGACCGGAGCCAATGGGCGAACAGGTACATGGGCAAGTTCACCTGGTGGATCGCGCACCGCAAAGATAGGTCGTAGTGGGCGAAGGCGAAACCTTCAGGTTGAAGATCCCCGAGGCTTTCGTCCGGTACATCAAGCCGGATGCGCCGAAGAACGTGCGGATGATGGCGGCAACGGGGACGGTTCCGATGCCTCCGTCGATCCTGGCGGCCGTGCTGACGTATTTCCTGACCGATTCCGATTCCGAGATCCAGGCCGCGGCTAGGACGAGTCTTCTGGCCCTCCCGCCGGGTGTGATTGCGAACGTCGTAGCCGATCAGGTTCATCCGAAAACCTTGGATTTTTTCGCCCGCGAGCGGCTTCAAGAGGAGGCCGTCGTTCAAGCCATTCTCCTTAACCGGCTCACCACCGACGTCACCTTCGCGTTCCTGGCGGAACGGGTGAACGAAAAGCTGGCGACGATCGTCGTCCACAACCAGGTGCGAATGCTCCGGCTCCCCTCGATCGCCGAGGCTCTCAAGAAGAATCCAAATGCGCTGAAATCCGACGTGGACCGCGTGGTTTCGTTTCTTCGGATCAACGGCGTTCTTCTCGACGGGGAGTCTCCGGAACTGACGCACGAGGAGATTCAGGCGATCCTCAACGCGCCCGAGCCTTCGGCTGTGGCGGAGGCGACCCAGGAAGCCGCGCTCGCCGAGGAAGCCCTGGCCTCCGTGGCGCCGGCGGAAGAGTTCCCGGAGGAGTTGATCGAGGAGGAGGAATTCGACGAGTCGCCCGACGCCGAACGGAAGAAGGAGCACATCGGCCGCGTGATCGCGGGGATGAATGTGGCGAAGAAAGTGAAGCTGGCCCTGACGGGGAACAAGGAGGCGCGGACGATTCTCGTCAAGGACGCCAACAAGATCGTGGCCACGAGCGTGATCAAGAGCCCCCGGATCACGGAGGCCGAGATCGCCTCGTTCGCCCAGATGCGCACAATCTATGACGAATGCATCCGGGCGATCGCCGACGCCCCCCACTGGACGCGGAATTACAATGTCCAGTTGGCCCTGGTGAACAATCCGAAGACGCCGTTCCCTGTGGGGCTCAAGCTGATGAAGCAGCTTCATGCGTTCGATCTGGACAAATTGTCCAAGAACAAGAACGTCACCGCCCAGCTGGCGAAGCTGGCTAAAGAGCTTTTGAATCAACGGCGGAAGTAAGAACCGTGCTTATTCGAGCGCCTTGGAAAGGGCCGCCAGCGTCTCTTTGG
>JAZDIZ010000066.1:0-3429 GCA_043804515.1 Pseudomonadota bacterium
TCAGGTTGTATCAAAGCGCCTGCGCCCCATCAACAAGATCATTGATTTTTAAGGACAAAACACTAGGATCGCCCTCTCTTATGCTCCAATCCATGCGCACTGCGGTTTCCTCCTGGACCATCAAGGTCATGCTCTCGGCCCTGATCCTATCCTTCATCTCCTTCTATGGATGGAGCGCGGGTCAGGGATGCAACCCCCACATCGCGGCTACGGTAAACGGCGACTCGATCTCGATGCGTGATCTGGAAGAGCGGTTCCAATCGTTCCTGTACAACTATCGGAACCTGGGCCTCCTCAAGGACGACGCGTCGGACGAGGTCCTCGCGGCGATCCGCGGGAGCGTCCTGAACGGGATGATCAATCAGGAACTCAAAGTCCAATCGGCGAAAAAGATGGGGCTCCGCGTGCCCGAGGAAGCCGTGCGGGACGTGATCCGGCAGCAGTTCCAAACTTCGAAGGGGGACTTCGATTTCGACACGTACAAACGGATCCTGGCCGTGCGGCTTCACAAGACTCCCGCCGCATACGAGGAGGCCCAATACGATTACCTCCTGGCTCAACGCTTCGACGACGTCCTCGCCCAGAGCGCGTACGTAACCACGGACGAACTCAAACAGAGTTACGCTGTCCGCAACGAGAAGGTGAACCTTTCGTTCGTGGAGTTGGATGCCGCCAAGGTGCGCGGAAAACTCCGCAAGCCCGCCGCGCCCTCCACCGCCGAAATCGCGAAGTACTATAAGGAGCGCGAAGCGGCCTACCGCAAGCCGGAAACACGAAAGCTTCAGGTGGCATGGATCAACCTGGGCGATTTGGCCGAACCGGCCGACGCGGACCTCAAGACCCAGCTTACGGAGGCGTTCCCCGACAGCAAGGACGAGGCCGCGACGGGTCCCCGCTTCCGGGCCTCCCAGATTTTGCTGCACGCCACGGTTGCCGACACCGATGCGAAACGCGCGGCCGCCGAGACCATTTACGCACGCGTCAAAAAAGGGGAGAGATTCGAGGACGTGGCGAGGGCCGAGAGCGAGGATCCCAGCCGGACCGAGGGCGGGGACGTGGGTTATTTCGGGAAAGGGCAGATGGTAAAGCCGTTTGAGGACTCGGCCTTCGCCCTCAAAGTGGGTGAGATCTCCAAACCCGTGCAGTCCAAGCTCGGATTCCACATCATCAAAGTCACGGACAAGATTCCGGCCGGCGAAGCCGGCGTGGACCGGCTCAAGAAAGAACTCGTTTACCGTTACAAACAGGGGCTGCTCCGATCCCGCACCGGGCAGGAACAACTGGTCGCAAGAGCGCAGAGCGCATTGAAAGAGCTGAAGGCTAAAGCCCTAAGCACCGGGACGCTCAAAAACCCCGCAACACCCGCCTTTGTCCATGTCGCCGAGACCGGTTTTGTCTCGGACCGCGACAAAGTGCCGCAGATCCCGGACCAAGCCCAGGTGTTCCGGACCGCTGCGCCCCTCGCGAAAGGGGCCGTCAGCGATCCGGTCCACGGATTGCTGGCACGGGATCTTTTCATGGTCCGCGTCGTCGACATCCGCCCGGCTGTGACCCCGCCAATCGAATCCGTGAAGAATCAAATCGCGGCCGACATGGTGAAACAGGGGACGGAGGGAGCCGCGTCGCAATACGCGCGCGATTTGCTCAAGAAGTGGATCGCCGGCGGAAAACCGATCAACCAGCTCGCCAAGGCTGAGGGATTCGCGGTTCAGGAAACCGGCGAGTTCGCCCACGAGGCGGACAACCGGATCCCGAAAATCGGAACGAGCGAGAGCGCCATGAACCAGGCCTTTGCGCTCACGGAAAAACAGCCGTGGCTGGCCGAGCCCTTGACGTTCAAAGACAAGACTTATCTCGCGGCACTCAAGCAGCGGGTTCCGGCGGATTGGAAGAAGTTCGACGAGAACCGGGAGGAACTGCGCAAGGTGGCCTCGGAAGAGCTGGCCCGGGAGGAGGCGCAGGAGTGGATGATCTCCCTTCGGGCGCACGCCAAGATCCATGATTTTCTGGATCGACGGGCCGGCGCCCAGCCGATTTCCCAAGCCCCTCCCCTCGACGAATAGAGCGAAATTGGGGACACGTACGAATTACGCAGGCCCCCGGAATTTAACTCGTCTATCAGCTCAATTTCGCTGGCACTTTTCTAATTGGTACGTGTCCCCATTTAGGTCCGCCGTCACGGCTTGAAGAAGCCCGCCGCTTTGAGCGCGCGAGCCAACGGGACCAGATCGCCGAGGCTCCTCTTTCCAAGGAGAGGATCTGCCTTATCGAAGTCCACGATCATCTTCGCGAGCTTTGCATTCCCCTCCTCCCCCTTTTCGACGAGCTTGCGGATCAGCGCCCGCTCGCCCGGTTTCAACGGGGCCAAAAGCGCTTCGAGATGCGTCTGTCGGACACCAAGAAGGAGCTGGAGGCGGGCGAGAACTTCCTTCTCTTCGGCTGTGTGGCCTCGCTGCCGATACCGTCCTTCGAACCACAGAATCTCAGCCGCTTCCGCCGCAAGAAGCCCCGCTTTCAACACTTTCCACAGGGGTTTGTTCTTCCACGGCACATCATGCCAAACCGCTTGCTCCATCTGATCCATCACATGGGCAACGGCCTGCGAGGGCGTCATGGGCCAAGGCCAATTCACCCTCGGACCGGCCAATCCCATGTCGAACGTCACGTGGGGGGGCATCCAAAGGACCTCGAATGCGCGAATCAAGGGCCGGGGATGGACCGAGTCTTTGCCGAACACCGTGAGCCGGTATCGGACCAGGAACAGATCTCCCTGCAGGACGTGCTGGGTGGGAAAGGCGGATATCGGGAATCCTTGAGGCGATTCGTTTGGATGGCCCCAAGTTTGAAGACGCACGATTTGTCCGTCCCGATCGACGGATGCGACTAGGGCAGGAACGTCCATTTCCTCCTCGGATGCTTCTTCGCCGACATTTTTCCCGCTCGCGGGCGTTTTCGGCTCAGCCGGGGGGTGCGAGTCTTCGTTCCGGACACCCCCGCTGCCGGAAAACGGCACCGGCCGAAACAGCCGCGGATACTCTTCCTGAAAGTAGGCGTACAGACGGTCAAACTCGATGCTCTCGCCTTCGGGTATGATCAGGCCTTTCCGGAACCACGGAGGATCGCTCTCTCCGGGATGCAGCATGGGTTCGACAAACAGCTCGTTCACAACGAGAAGAGCGACGCCGGCGATGCGGAAGAATTTGAGGCCCCAGGACGCCCTGGCGCCCGCTGCGGAAGTTCTCGGTACCAGCTTCAGCAGCTCAGGGTTTGTCGGTGCGGGGATCTTGGGCGCTGGAATTTCAGGCGCTCGCTCCACCAGGTGATACGGGTTGGGACGCGGCAGAGGTAGAGTGGGACTACCGCCGGGATAAGCCGCCGACGGCAATCCAAATAGGGACGCCGCTGCCGTCAGGACCAGGGCTTTGGCCG
>JAZDIZ010000067.1:0-11464 GCA_043804515.1 Pseudomonadota bacterium
TCCTCCGAAGACCATGGATAAGTCGGGGACCGACCGGCTGCTCAACGCCTTGTACGCTTGCCCCCACGGCGTCTTCGCCATGATCGAGGGGATGCCGAACGTGGCGAAAACCTCCACGAACCTGGCCATTGTAAAGATGGAAAATGGGAAGGTGAACGTCACCAACATGATCCGAAGCGCCGTCGAGACCAAGAAAACCGACGTCGCAAACACGATCCGGAGCGTCTTTGAATTGGCGGGAGCGGAAGCGGAGCTGTCCGGTGCGTACCCGGGATGGGAGCCGAACCCGAAATCACCCGTGCTCAAAGTGCTTCAGGACGTGTATCAGAAGAAGTACGGAAAGACCCCCAAGGTGGTCGCCACACACGGGGGGCTGGAATGCGGCTTCATCTGCGGGGCATACCCGGGGATGGACGCCGTGGCGTTCGGGCCCACGATCAAGTTTCCGCACTCGCCTGACGAGTACGTGGATGTTCCGTCGGTGCAGAAGTTCTGGGACTTCCTGGTGGAGATTCTAAAGGAGATCCCGAAGAAGTAACGACGGGTTCGGAAAGCAGATGAAATAAGAAGGGCGGGGTGATTTCACCCCGCCCTCTTTTTTTCCTCCGAGGTACTCGGCCTACATCACCGCTTGAGGCGGAGGGGGTTCATCCGCTCTTCCGGCCTTCCCCAGCGGCCTGTAGATCAGATACAAGGCCAACGCCAGAGCGAACGCGATCGCCAGGTACCCGCTGGGTTCGTACGCCGATTGGGACCAGAAGGCGCCCTTGGTGAAGAACACGTAGGCCGCCACCAGGAGTCCCATCAGTGCCTCGCCGGCGATCAGGCCCGATGCCGCCAAGATGCCCGAATTCTCCACGCGTACGCGCTGAGCTTCGTTGTACTTCCGGCGCTTGGCCAGCTTGTCCACGATGCCCCGGATCACGCCGCCCACGAAGATCGCGAATGTGGTCTCGAGGGGCAGGTACATTCCGACCGAGAACAACATCGGGCTCCGGACCTTCACCAGGATCATCGCGATTCCCAGGACGATCCCGACCACCACGAGCGGCCACGCCATTTGCCCGCCCACGATTCCCTGCGCGAGCATGGCCATGAGCCCCGCCTGCGGAGCCGAGAGGGCTTTGTCGCCGAATCCGATTCCCCCCGTCGCGATGTTCGAGGAATGGAGGATGAAGAGCGGGAAAATCATGACCGCGCTGGCGATCACGACGCCGATAAGATCGCCCACCTGCATCTTCCACGGAGTTCCACCCAGGAGATGCCCCACCTTGAGGTCCTGCAGCATTTCGCCGGCGACAGCCGACGAAACGCACACCACGCTGGCGACGCCCAGAACGGCCGCTACGCCCCTATCTCCCGTCAGACCGATGATCACGATCAGGAGTGCCGCGAGGATCAACGTGGCCAGCGTAAGGCCCGATACCGGGTTGTTGGAGGAACCGATCATCCCGACCAGGTTTCCCGAGACCGCAGCGAAGAGGAATCCCGCCACGAGCATGACCATCGCCGCCGTCAGAGCGCCGCCGATCGTGCCTGCGAAGTAGTAGTACACGACGATCATCAGGGCCAGGACCGCCAGGATCCCGACGAGAACCACCTTGAAGTTCAGGTCCTTGTCGACCCGGGCTGTGGCCTCCTTGGCCGCGGCCGACTTCTTTACGTCCGCGAAGGATCGCTTCACGCCCGCCCAGAGGTTCTTCCGCATCTTGTAGAGCGTAAAACAGGCGCCCACTAGCATCCCGCCCACGGCGATCGGCCGGACGACGAACCGCCACACGGCGGCGGCAGTGGCCGTCCACGACGCATTGGCGGCGATGTCCAATCCCTGTGCCGGGAAATACGTCGTGATGAGTTGGGGTCCCAAGAAGAATACCAAGAGCGGAACCATGAGTCCCCACGCCAGCAAGCCGCCGGCGAAGTTCAACGCGCCTAACTCAGGGCCGATAATGTATCCGACGCCGAAATAGGCCGGGGAAACAGCGGGAAAGGAAATCGAATACGCGCCCCCAGCCGGGATGGCGAAGGAGTCCGGCTTGGATCCCAGTTTGACCAAACTCTTGCCGAGTTCGCCTATTTTTCGGAAGTATTCATTGGATTGCTGGAAGAAATTCGAGGCGGCCAGGAATTGGACAACGGCCCCGATCCCCATGGCTTGGAAGAGTTGCTTGGCCGCCGCGCCGCCCCGTTGGCCGGCTTTGTGAATCTCCGCCGCCGCTACCGATTCGGGGAATTTGAGGTCTTTGTCTTCCACCATCACCCTTCGAAGGATGGTGACGAAGAGGATGCCCAGGATGCCGCCCAACATCATCAAAGCGGTGGCTTGGATATATGTACTAAGGGTCATCACCTTGAAATCCCAGAGTCCCAGGATCACGAACGCCGGGATCGTGAAGATAGCCCCGGCCGCCACCGATTCGCCGATGGAGCCCACGGTTCGGGCGAAGTTCTCTTCCAGGACGTTGCCCTTGAAGAATCGTAATACGGCCATGCCGATGACGGCCGCCGGATATGTGGCGGCGATCGTCATTCCGGCGCGAAGGCCGAGGTACGCATTGGCCGCGCCGAGGACGACTGTCATCAAAAGGCCCAGAATCAACGCAGAGATGCTGAATTCCTTCATCTTGCGATCGGAAGGAACGAACGGCTTGAAATTCTCCATAGGAAAAAGCCCCCTCGGTTTGTTATTCGCTAAGGCCCCGATACGGCAAAGGAATCCGGAGCGAAGGAATATTTACACTCAAAATCGGCTTACGCAACGTTTCTGCGATCCAGGCGGTCCGTACCCCACCGGAAGATCAGGAGGGCCAAAAACGCGCCGAGTCCGATCGCGGAATACACGTACCAGATGTAATGAGCGTGCTGATACGCCGTGGCCGCCTGCTCCGGGGGCATCGCCGCCACCACTTTGGGATCGGGGCACCAGCGCTCCAGGAGGCGGCCGCTCAGGATAAACGCGAAACCCCAGGCAAACGCCGTCGTCAGGTTGCAGTATCCCATGTACAAGCCCTCCTCCCCCTTGGCCGCCTGTTTGGAGGCGTACTCAAAATAACGGGGCGACAGGAAACTTTCCGCAAGCCCCTGGAACGCGATGCCGATGACGAGCATCAATGTAACCGGATGCAAGGATATGGCGCCGATGCTGAGGTTTCCGGTCCCCAGCTTCGGAGCGAGGGCCACGCTCAGGGCGGAAAGCGGAATAATCGCCATGGCGATGGCGATCGACGTGACCGGCCGGAGTTTTCGCGCGAGATGTGTGACGGGGAGGACACACAGAACCACCACGAGGGGGTTGACGTTGGCCAGCCAGCCGGGCTTGGCGAAATCGCTCACCATCCTAAGGAGGTACTTCGGCATCGTGGCGTAAAGCTGCCCCTGAAGCGTCCAGAAACCCCCGACGATGACGATCAGGCACATGAACCGGAAATTCGTCACGACCTTGCGCAATCCTTGCAGGATTTCTCCGAAACTCTTTCCTTTTCCCGGGTCCTCTTTCACGCGGAATGCGATCAGGACCAAGAGAAGCGCCACAAAAGCGCATGCGGCGGAATAGTAATTGATCTGTCTCAGGCCCGTGATACCCGCGGCATCGTCCCGAAATACGGTTCGGATCGGGTCCACCATGAGCTTTCCCGTGAAAGCCCCGATGTTCACCATCCAGTAGAAGATGGAAAAAGCCCTGGCACGGTTCAAGTCATCGGAGCAACGGGCCGCCGTGCCGCTGATGACCGGCTTGACGATCGCGCCTCCCAGCATGATCAGGGCCAACGCCGCGATCGCCGCTCCCTTCAATGGGAAGAGGCCGAGGACGGCGTAGCCCGAACAGAGAAGCGCGAAGGCCAGAGCCAGAGCGCTGCGGAATCCGACCTTGTCGGCCAAGGCGCCCATGAACGTGGGCATGAAATACAGGAGGAAGGCGAACACGCCGGTGATGTCGCCGGTCTGGGCGTCGGTGTACCCGACCTCCTTGGTCAAATAGACGGCCAGGTAAATGAAACAGCCGTAATAAGCCGCGCGTTCGCAGAGCTCGATCAGGTTGGCGATCCAGAACTCACGGGGAAAACGCCAGGTGCTTGTTCCAGTCTCAGTCATCTTCTGCTCCTCTTCTCGTCGTCAATCTATTCAAGTTCTCTTCGGATGCGAAGCAATCCAGATCCCCGCATATCCCAAGGCCCACGGTTCGGAACGGACGGAGGAAAAATGCGCGCAAAGAACCTTCTCGATCGGCTTCTCCGCCGATGTGCCCCAGATGCGAAGCCACCATCGAAACAGAGGATTCAGGGGTCTCAGGAATCCGCGGAGGGGAGAGAAGTCCAGGACGACGAGGACACCGTCGTCGGAAAGCGAAGCAGGGATGGCGGCAAGGGCCTGTTCCCAGTCGTCGATGATGCTGAGAGCGTAAGCGCAAATCACCTTGTTCACGCGCATTTTGAGGGGACTGTCCCGAATGTCCGCGCAAACCAAGAGTGCACGGGGGGACTTGCGGCGGGCGGGATGAAGCATGGCGAGGGACGAATCCAACCCCAGGGCTTGATCGGCTCCCGCATTGAACAGGAGGGAGAGGTTCAAGCCGGTACCGCATGCGAAATCGACGACAGTTTCGCCTTTTCGAACGTTCAAAGCGCGCACGGCGCTCTTTCGGCGGGGGAGGAGAAACCGGCGGGTCAGATCGTAAAACCGGGCGTGGAAGGCATAGAAACGTTTCAAGTCCCGAGGTTCCATGTCGTAGGCCGCAGACTGCAGAAAAAGTACGATATTTTAAATAGTTATTCAACAGATTTGAAAGTAATTTCTCAAGTCATCGAGGGCTCGAATCTCTCACGCTAATCCTTTTGAAAGGGCTCTCGAGTCGCGTAAGCTCCGAACCCAGAACTTCTTTACTGGCGTCTCAGGGAGGCTTCGATGCGACACTTGTTTTGGATCACGCCGGTTCTAATAGGTCTGGCACTGAGCTGCGGGGGCAGCGGTGGTGGCGCGGGCCTGAATAGCGCCCAACATGTCACGGGCACCGTTTATGCGGCCAACGGCACGGACCCCGTGGCGGGGGCTACTGTCTATATTCCCAACAGCTCATCATCCAAAATCTCGCTCGTCCGTCATGCCCGAACAAGGGTGCGGGCATTAACGAGCGAGGACAATACGACGTGCGATGACCCGGCCGAGGCGAGCTGCGGATCGACCTGTAGCGGCGCGAACGGCACGTTCACAATGGATACGAGCGGGTGCACGGGGAGGGAAACCACGCTCAAGATCATCAAGGGGATCTTCAGGAAGACCGTGACGATGAACTGTTCCGGAGACACATGCGAGATCTCCAAGGCGGACTGCACGTTTGACGCCGACGCTACGGGCACCGACGCCACGAAGATGGCCGTTGTGACGGGAAGTTGGGACAAAATGGAGGATGTTCTGGCCAAATTGGGCTACGGAACCGTGGGTGATGACGGCCATCTCGTGTCCGGGACCGAGAAGTTTACGATTTTCGGTGCGAGCACTCTTTTTGACGGCGAGCACGATCTATCCCAGTACGACATCATCTTCATCAACTGCGGCGCGGGCGAATCCCCGCTCTATACCGACGCGATCAAGACGAGCATCTCGGATTATGTGACCAACGGCGGGAAGCTCTACGTCACGGACCTTGCCTATGACTATGTCGAGCAGATCTTCCCTCAGGTGATGAAATTCGAAAACGACCCGGATTCGGACTCCACGTCGGGCGACATGAATGAGGCGGAACTAGGTACGTCAGGTCTTACGGTCGACGCTGCGGTCAATAACACCACGATGATGAGTTGGCTCGGGGGCGTGACGGTGAACACCGGGTGGGATTTTGTTGATGACGCTAGCTGTGAGTCCTCGACGATACACGTCAACGCTAAGACGGGCGCGCTTAATGACAACGGGACAATTCCCGTCGGTGACTTTCTGTCCGGGTGGGCTGAGATGAACAGCGCACATACCGATCAGAGCCCCACGATCTGGATTCAGGGAGACATCATGAGCTTGGCAACCCGCCCCCTAACGGTCTCGATGGACATCGGGACGCACGGAGGTAAGGTCCTTTACAGCTCGTATCATACGTCGGAGAGCTGTCCCTCCACAGGCTTCTGGCCGCAGGAAAGGGTGCTTCAATATCTGGTTTTTGAGATGTAGAACTCGAATCTGCTTCGGGTAGCGGGCAACCGCAATCGGAGTCGGTTTTCGGATACCGGTCCCCGGAGACCGATCTCTACCGCTGCGCCGCGGTGTCCATCGGTTCGATGTGGATTACGATCCTGCCCACGTGCGGGAGTTCCAAGCGCAGGCGGTCCTCGATCTTGACCGTCATCTCATGGGCCTCCGCGATGTTGAGTCGGCCGTCGCACGCACAACGAAGAACGACCGCCAGCTTTCCGGCCTCCCTGCGGACCAAGAGGTCCTGTGTGCTGTAGACCAGGTGATATTCTTTCACCAGCTGCGTGAGGATGTTCCGGATGTTTTCCACTTCGGAAGGAGAGGGCGGGCCTGCATCGGGGGTGTCCCCTTCGAACGGTTCGATGTGCGTGGTGACCGAGGGAAATGAGGGGAGGGCGTTGCGCAGGTCGGTCTCGAAAAGGCTGACCTTCTCGTGCGCCTGTTCCACGCTCAGGGACTTGTCGACTTCCAGGTGCATCTCGATGGAGCCGAGTTTCGGGGTGGTGGAGAATGCGATGGCGTGGGCGTCCAGGCCGTGTCTGCGCGCGATGTCACGGATCTTCTCGACGGCGCTCTCGTGGGTCTGGCCGCTGGGGTCCACGTGCACCACCACGTCCGCCTCCGGCAGGCGTTTCCGGATCGAGGCCTCGGCTTGATGGGCGATCTCGTTGGCGTACGCGAGCGTGTACTCCCGGGGGACGGACAGGGTCACGTCGGCAAAAAAGACGGGGCCGCTTCGGCGTACCCTTGCGCGAAGAACTTCGCTCACGCCGGGAACCTGGGCGGCCTGGATCACCTTCCCGACCAAGTCACCGGGCACGGTGTCCAGAAGATCGGCGACCGTCTTTCTCCCGAGGCGCACGCTGATCCAGACGACGATTCCCGCGACCATCAACGCGGCCACCGAATCGGCTTTCACGAGCCAAGGTTGGTCGAAACGATGCGCGAGATAAACCATTCCCAGGCCGAACAGGACCACCAGGGAGGACCAGATATCCGTGGAGAAATGGAGGGCGTCGGCTTCCAGCGCCTGGCTCTGATATTTCTTGGCGGCGCGCGACAGGGCGCGGGATCGTGAACTGTCCACGACGATCGAGATCAGGATAACGAGAAAGCCCCAGACGTTCGCTTCCACGTCGACCTGATGGAAAAAGAGGCGGTGGATCGCCTCGTAAACGATCCAGACGCACGTCACCAGGAGCAAGACGGTCTCGAACAACGCCGAAATGCTCTCGACTTTACCGTGGCCGTATGGATGTTCGCGATCGGCCGGCTTGCTCGACGTCCGTACGGCAAATAGGGTTATGACGGCCGCCACGAGATCCAAACCGGAATGTGCCGCCTCGGAAAGGATCCCGAGGCTTCCGGTCGACAGGCCCACCACCAACTTCATCCCGGTCAGAAAGACGGCCGCGAAGACCGATGAAAGAGCTACAAAACGCTTCTCCCCATCCGCGGAATGGTGGTGGCCATGAGGGTGGGAGTGCACCGACCGATTAAACACCTAGAAAGCGGGACCCGGCAATGGTTTCGGGTGTCGGGCCCGATTGCGCGGTCCGTCCTTCAGCCGGGGGGACGCCTTTTCACCTGAACCAGCAATTTCTATGGGTTTTTTCCGGTTTCGGGTAAAAAGCCGCCTGGGGGTTTTCCATGACGATCATTCTGATTATTCTCCTGGCCCTGCAAATTTCCACCATCGCCTTCAACATGCAGTCGTTGCTGCTGTTCCTGACGCTGGGGGCGATCTCCTACATCTACTTTCTCAACAACCCACTCGGGCATGAGAAGCGGTTCCGGATCCGGAGCTGGCTGAACTGGCTGCCGATGGGGCTCTTGTACGCCTTCCTTTACATGGGCAGGTACAATCTCACCGTCTGCAAGATCGAACTCGGGACCCTCATGCCGAAAGAAGCGTTCGGCAACATCTTCGCCGCCGGAACGGTGACGTACGCCTTCTCCTTTCTGATCAACGGGCCGCTTGTCGACCGCATCGGCGGGAAACTCGGAATGTTGATCGGCGGAATCGGCGCGGCGCTTGCGAATGTCGGGATGGGCATTGTCACGTATCTGTTCGTGAACGGCCGGATCACCACGAACCCGACGCCGATTTACGCGTTTCTCTATGCCCTGAATATGTACTTCCAGAGCTATGGCGCCGTTTCAATCGTCAAAGTCAACGCCCATTGGTTTCACGTCAAGGAGCGGGGGGTTTTCAGCGGTGTCTTCGGGACGCTGATCGCTTTGGGTGTCTATTTCGCCTTCTCCTGGAACCAGGCGATCGCGAATGCCACGAAGCTCATTCCACCGGACAATCTGGGGTTCATAGAACGCATCCTGCGGGGCCTCCTGTTCAATCCGAGCGCCACCATGGACCAGACTTGGCTGGTTTTCTTCTTCCCCGCGGGGCTCCTGATCCTCATGGTGATCGTGGAGGCGTTCCTCCTCAAAAATTCGCCGAAGGACGCGGGATACCCCGACTTTGACACTCACGATATGAGCTCCGGCGAGATGGACCAGAAGTTCACCGTCTTTCAGATCGTCAAGAAGGTTCTCACAAACCCGATCATTCTCACGATCGCGTTCATCGAGTTGTGCACCGGGGCGATCCGGGACGGGATCATGCATTGGTACCCGATCTACGCGTCCGAGAATATTTCCACCGCCAGCATCTTCTTCAGGAAGAACTGGGGCGAACTCCTTTTCCTGATGGGGAGCTACGGCGGGTTCTTCACCGGGATCATCTCCGACAAGCTCTTCCAATCCCGGAGAGGGCCCTCGGCGACATTCAACTACGCGGGGATTTTCATTTGTGTCTCCATGATGGCCCTGGCGCTCCACTGGAATTCCTGGGTCCTCGGGGCCTCCGCGATCTGCGTCACGTTCCTGGTGATCGGCGTCCATGGCATCCTTTCCGGCGTCGCCACGATGGATTTCGGCGGAAGGCGGGGAGCCGCCACGGCGGTCGGAATCGTGGACGGTTTTGTTTATCTGGGGGTGGGAACGCAGGCGTTGGCTCTGGGCAGGATCACCAGCTACGACTGGTCGTACTGGCCGATCTTCCTGATCCCGTTCACGCTCTTAGGAGCGTATCTGGCGTATCGGATCTGGCGGGCGCTACCGAACGCTACGCGGAAAGCCGCCGCGCACTGACGCTGTTTTCTTGCATTGCCTCGGTTAGAGCATTCTGACCAGGACCGAATCCCATGGACACCACCGGCTTCCCTCGGGGAACAGGCCGCCGGTGTTGGCATTCACACTACACAGGGTGCCGTCGCACACTTCCGTCGAGTTCTCGAAAATTTCGACCGACGGAGGCAAGAGATGAAAATTCCAACCTGGATTGAAATCGGACGTGGACCGCATGACGATTCCGCCGACATGCCCGTTCGGCCTGCCGATGTTAGCCATGGCCTGGCAAATTTGGTTGCAGTCGGTTATTCGGACGACGAATCGCTGCCTCTGGGAACCTTCAAACCCGCAAGTGAATAATTCGGTCGGAGGCTGGCCGGGGGTCGTGACCATCCCGAGAACAAAATCGGCATACGCGGGGCAAACGCATCCGCCCCCATCGGAGCCGTCATCTTCGGCGATCTGTCTGGCAAGGAGGAATTGCCCATCCGCCCGGTGTGAATCGCTCTGAATAGGTGCGAGAGCCCGGTCCGCTCCGCAGCCCAGGCACAACGAACAGAGCACGCCGAACGAGACAAGAAACGTTTTCAGGGTTCGCTCTCTCATAGGTAAAGGAGAGAGCAAGAACCGGTCCAAGTTTTGTGGGCGAATGTTTTTCGTTATTTCAATGAGTTATCTTTTGGCGGCCGGTGTGTGAGGGGTTGGAAGCGTAAACTTAAGTTTGCACCCGAGCCGGCCGATCCGAGTCAGGTGTTTTGAACGAGGTTCTCGACGAGATCGACCACCCGGGGGACGGCGGCCGTAACATCCGGGTGCATCGTGCCCCCGAGCGTTTGGCAGTCGGCGGTCTCCACGGCCACGATCTGGAGATCCCGGGCGATCGATAGGTCCAGCATCTTTCCGAGGGCCAGCGATTCGAACAGGCCGACGTAATGGGGGGAGTTTCCCTGGTATTTCGGCAGATCCTTTTCCCGGACGTGGTAAACCGTGCCCGGTTTCTCCCGTCCCGTTTGAATGGAGTATCTCAGAGTAGCGCTCATCAGGCACGGCCCAAATGCAAATTGCCTGCCTGTGAGGAGTAGGGTCTAATGTCCGAATCACCGATCATGCGGGTACGTCTCTGCATAGCCGCCGGGTGCGTTGCCTTTTTCCTTCTTCTTCTCAGCAGCGGGCGCACGCCGATATGGGGTGATGCGATCCTGACCTCCTTCGCGGCCCGATCCTTGGTGGACCACAGGACGCCCGACGTGCCGCGCGATCTGCGTGTCGACGTGATCGAAGGAAGGGACGGCCGTTTTTACTCCAAATATTCCTGGGTCCCCATCCTGCTCTGTGTGCCTCCGGTTTTGGCCGAGCGTTTCCTTCGCTCCGTTAAATCCGGATGGGTCCATCGCCTCGCGGTCGGCGTTTCCCCGTCCGTGCGCGGGGGGCTTGTGGCTTCAGGAATCGCCGCCATAGGCCTCGCATTCGACATCCCGCCCGCGAGGCTCTTGTTGGTTTCACTTCTGACGCTCTTCTCCACGCCTCTCTGGTACTACTGCCGGAACTATTATTCGGAGTCCGCACAGGCGGTCCTCCTGGTGTGGCTGTTCTTTGCGGCGTTAAAGGCGAGGCACTCGCTCGTGCGCCCTCGAGGATGGTTGTTCTTGGCGGGGTTCCTCTCGGGCATGGCGCTCAACACGAAGTTGTTGCTCTTGGGGTTCGCGGCGTCGTTCGCCGTGTGGTACCTCGTCCCGTTCGGAAGGCGGAAGCTCTCGGATCTGCTCCTTTACGGCGGGCTCGGCTTCACACCCGGTCTGGCCGCGTGGCTCTGGCTGAACGCCCTCCGTTACGGAAGCTTTTTCTCGATGGGGTACGGCGCGGAGCGCGACGGATCGATCGGCCTTTCGTCGCCTTTTTGGCCCGGCTTGTACGGGCTTCTTTTCAGCAGCGGAAAAAGCATCTTTGTGTACGCGCCTCTCCTTCTTCTTTCCGTTTGGGGTTCGAAGCGTGCCTACAAACGCATGGGAAGCGCCGCGTTCGCATTGGTTGTCCCGATTCTTCTCTGGGTGATGGTTGTGGTGAAATGGTGGGATTGGAGCGGGGACGCGGCCTGGGGGCCGCGTTTGATCGTACCGGCGCTTCCTCTCATGCTGCTCCCGCTCCTGTTCCTGGGGCC
>JAZDIZ010000068.1:0-5462 GCA_043804515.1 Pseudomonadota bacterium
GCCAGCCGAAACGACGAGCTGTGCTCACGCGCGGCGTCGTAGAGGAGGGCAACCGGCTCAGCTAACTGGGGCTCCGCCGCGAGGTCCACCTCCTTGAGCACCTTTGCCGCCGCGTCGTGAAGCCCGCAGGCCAGAAGCGCCCGTGCCTGCGAGAGCAAGTAGGCGTTCCCATAGCCTTTCGGTGCGTCATTCGCCGCCGAGACCTCCACGAACTCCGGAATCCTGCCGGCGAGGAAGGAGTAATAGGAGAGGGGTGCCGCTCTTCGGATTTCGTCCTTGAAGCTGTCCGCTTCCTTGGTCTTCTTCTGCCGCTCGAAAAGCCTCGCCAGCCAGTAATCGTCCTTGGCTTGCATGTAGGAGGAGCGGCTATAGCTCCGGTCGTACTCAAGCCATTCCTGGGCGGCCTTGTCGTCCCCCATGAGGTAGGACATCCACCCGGTCTTGAAGTGGGCCTGTTCAAAGAACGGGGAGGCCGAATGGTAGATGGCCACCGTCCGGAACTGGTCCCGGGCTTTCTCCCATTCGCGGCGGTTTTCGTGGATGCGGCCCAGGATGAAATGGGCGTTCCCCGCTTTTGGCGATTTCGGAGCCACGGTCAGCATGTTCTGAAGGAGCTCCAAAGCCTGATCCTCCAGATCCCTCTGCCAAAGGATCTTTCCCACTTCGTAAGCCTGATCCGGCGGGATCTTCTTCATTTCGGTCAGGAAAGAATCCGGAAACTTCTTGCGCCGGGCCAGAGAATCCACCAAGGAACGCATCACGCCCTCGGCCTTCTGGGCGGCAGTCGAATCGGCGTATTCATCAAAAAGCCGGACCAAAGCCCTCAGGGCATGATCGGTCTTTCCCGCCGCTTGGGCTTTTCTGGCCTCGGTGAAGAGAACTTCCTCCTGCTTCTCGCGGGGTCGGTAGGGTGGAACTGGGCCGCTCCGCGCCTTCCCGGTGGGCTCTCGTACTTCGCCCGCCGACCCGGCTTCGCGTAGCTTGGCGAGTTCCTTAAATTGCGGATGCGCCGACACTTCCGTGTTCAGGAGAGCCTCGGCTTCCAGAGGCCGCTTCTCCTGCCGGAGGAAACCCACCAAAGCCGTCGCGAGGAGTTCCCGGTCCGGATCCTTGAGCGGGTCTTCGGAGGAGAGAAGAAAGGAAGCCGGGGCATAGGCTTCCCTGACCTGCTTCTTGTCGATCAATGCCTTGGTGAAGCAAAGGGTGGCCCGTCGGAGGCGCGAACCTGAGGCGTCGCGAAAAGGATCCGGAGGGGCCTGCGTGAGTTCCTGGAAAACCAACCGGGAATCCCGGCAAAATTCCAGCGCGTCCCCGAAAGACTTGCTCTTTTGGGCCGTGTCCTCTCCCTTTTCGAGCAACGCCCTGGCGCGGTAATAGAGAGCCGCCGCCCAAAGAGGACTGGAGGGATCGATCTTCCGGAACGCTGCAATCGCGTCGCTGAAATCCTTTCGGTAAAGGGACACGATTCCCAAGGCCATCTGGATCTCGGTCCGGCGAGCGGGAGTCGGATTGCCCTTCGAGAGTTCGGTCTTCAGCGCTTTTTCGACCGCGTCGCGTGCGGCCGGACCGGGGTCCGTCGTGAGATTTGCTGCCAATACCTTCGTTTCCCCCACGAGTGTGAAGCTCTCGGGGGGTTCCTTGGGCTGACTGGCCGAAGCCAACAGGATAGCGGCCAGAAGAGGAACAATTCTTGAGATCACCGCGCAGAAAGGTTACACAATTACCATGGTAAAAACACTACTGAAGAGTGTCCTCATCATCCTCGTTCTGGCCGGGGTCTTTTTCTTCGCCCTCCAGGTTTGGGAAAATAAGAAGGGCAAGCTCATCCCTCCGGGCGAGGCGCAGAAAACCGCAGTTCCGGTAACCACGGTGAACCGGGTGGATGTCCAACCGGCCGGTGACGACGCGACCCTTCTGATCAGCGATATTTCCCCTTCCAACTACAGCATTCGATCCACCGGGACCGGAAACGGGTTTCTCGTCGAGGTTTCGGACGCGCAGCTGAGCCTGGTAAAGACGATGATTTCGAATCCGCATCCCCTGATCAGCACGGTGGACGTCTCCCAGATCCCCTCCGGGGCCCAATCGGCGGTCCGTGTGCGGGTGGATCTGGCCAAGGATGCCACATACCGGGACCGGGTGGTCGGGCAGACGTTGTATGTGGACATCGTACCGAAGGTCGAGGCGACGCCGGTTCCGACGGCGAAGCCGTCGATGACACCCACACCGAAGCCTGTCAAAAAACCTGTGAGCCACGTGAAAAAACCCCCGAAACCCGCGGTCCAACACGCCGTGAAGAAGCCAGTGGCCGTGAGGAAACCAAAGCCCGTGGAGCGGCCCCGGAAGCTCGCAAAACTGGAACCGCCGCCTACGCCCGTACCTCTGGAGGAACTCGTGCCTCCCAGGGCCGAGCCTTCGGAGCTCCAGCCTCTTCCTTCAACGGAGCTGGCCGAACCCGCAATTCCGCCCCCACCGGCCGCCGCAGCCCCTTCTGTTCAAGCTCCTCCCAAGAAGAAAGAGGAGGCTCTCTCACCGGAACTGGATCTAACCAAGCTTTTTTCCGAGTCCGAGCCGGACCTGAAGAACGTGGCTCCGCCACCGGCCGGGCAACCGGCAGCGCCGCCGGCTGAGGAGCCTCCCATGGAGCAGCTGCCTTCGGTGCAACCGCCCAAAGTGGCCGCGGTGCCTCCCTCCAGCGGGGTGTTCGAGTCATCGAAAATCCGCAAGTTGCTCTTGCGTGTGGAAAATCTCTCCGTGCAGAATGAGAGCGGCGTGACGACCGTCGTGATCGATAAGGGAGCGAAAACGGACTTCAAGATTTTCAGGTTGGCCGACCCCTACCGAATCGACGTGGAACTTAAGGACGTGGAGAACGGGTTTAAGGCCGAATATCCCGGGACGAAAGGGACCAAGGTCCGGAAGATCGTCACGCAGGAGTTTCACCGCGCCAGCGGAACGATGACGCGGGTTACGATTTACCTGAGCGGCGAGCCTAAGTACGAGAAGAGCACACAGGGAAGCTCCCTGATCCTGCGCTTGCCGTAGAGGGTGCTCCAGAGTCATTTCGGAACGCTTCGTTTGACGGGGCGGGCCGTTGCCTGCGTTTTAGCTTCGATGGAAAGTCGGTCGGTCCGAAAAGGACGCGGTCGCCTCGCTTTACGCAGCTCGGCGCCACTCGGCGCTCAACGGCCGTGGTTATAAGAAGCATGGATACGGCCGTCCCTCCCAACAGCTTCATCGCGTCTGAGGCTGTGCCAGCTCGCCTCATCCGCGTGAATCTGTACGGTCGGTGGCACGCCTTTTCGTCCCGCCCGCCTTCCCCCCTCGCAGCAAGGATCTCCCGGCCCGCCCCGCTGACATCGCCTAACCCGAAGTGCCTCCTCCGCTGAAGAGGCAGCGGAGTTTCTTCCCGGGGAATAGAGGCGAAAACCATTTGGTCTCAGCCGCGTCCATGGCGGGTAAGAAAATGTGTATGGCGTCCCTCGATTACACTTGCAGTAATATCATTTTTGATATACCTTGTCATTATGACGCTTTGGCGGGTCGAGGAAAGCCCTGAAGTGGTTCTCCAGTTGGCCCAAGCTCCTGCAGCTGCACAAAGAAAATACGCGGTGTGGCATGCCATGGTGGAAATCGTGGGGCCCTTCCTACCCGGAAAGGGATGGGCGACCGAAGCGCTCAAAGGACCGCTGAAGGGCTTTTTCTCGGCGCGACTGGATCGAAAGTGGCGCATCATCTTTGAGGTGGAGGGGAGGATCCGGGTGGTGGCGGTCCTGAGTGTCACACCCCACCTCTACGCGCGTATCCGGAGGTAAAGATGTCGAAAGCGCAAAAAAAACTTCTTGAGGATCTTCAGCGGGTCATTCGCCGTTACGCAGAGTCCGGTTACAATCCTGCAGTCGTTCTGGAGGTGCTCTCCAGATCTATGCGTCGTGTTCGCGGACGTCATCGAAGCGTGAGGCTCTTGCGGAAACCGGCCGTGACCCCCGCGGCTCCATATGAGATTCTGAGAGAACAGCGCAGGCGGCTGGGCCTGAGCGTCAGCGCGCTCGCGAGCCGCGCTCACATCGCCCAGCCAAACCTCTCCGCGATGGAGAGCGGGAAACGCCCGATCGGACTTGCCGTTGCACGTAAGCTGGCGAAGGCCCTGAGGGTCGACTACAGAATCCTCGTTTAACCCCGTCAGGCGTCAACGGAGCCCCGAGATTCCCTTCCGGGGTTTCCGGGGACACCATACCAATTAGGGGATCCGCCTCCATGGCCTACCTCCAAGGCGACCTAATAACGTTTCCATAGCGGGTGAAAAATGCGTTTGGCGTCCCTCGATTAAACCCGATTACGCTCCCCGAATTCGACGGGGGGAATCTCACCGACGTGCGCTCGGCAGACGCTGAGTCTCACTTCGATCCAACGATGTGTCAATGGATGGCTTGCCTAGCCGTAGCTCTAGTTCGGAGAGGGGGAGTCCGCCTTCGCTAAAGCTTCGGCGAGACAGCCTTCGCTTCGCTTCACTCAGCGAAGGCTGGTGCCGAGGGGGGGAATCGAAGGGGGCACTCGGCAGGCGCTGGGCCACATTTCAGTCCGACGTCGCGTTTCTGTTGTAGAGATGGAAACGAAGTGGGAGATGAAGCGCCGCTGGCCTCGCTAATGGGTGATCTCATCCCTCCCTCAACGCTCCCGCCGTCCGCCACAGAGACGGCCGTCGGTAGCGTGGTGCCGAGGGGGGGAATCGAACCCCCACGCCCCGTTAGGAGCTCCGGATTTTGAGTCCGGCGCGTCTGCCAGTTCCGCCACCCCGGCACGGATGAGAACCGCCTCTATACCCTCGATTGAAAGGATTTCCAAAGAAGGCCCGATGCCCTACCGTTTGTGTTCCAACTTGACACTCAGCTCTTTCTTTTCCCCGGGAGTCAGATTGAGGAGCTGGATCGATTCCTTGTAGCCGAACTTTGAAATCTTGATCTGGATGGGCGCGCGAGCCGGGACATTGTTGAGGTTCACGGGGGTTTGATCGGCCACCAATCGCTGATTGAGGAACACGAGGGCCCCCGGGGGATCCGTGTTGATGAGGAGCGAGGCGTAGGTGGGGGCGTTTCTGCGCACTTTCGCGTGGTCCAGCGAGGAGAGGACCTCGGAATTCTTGGCCTTTGATTCGACCGATGCCTTGGGCGGGGTCGGTCGAGTGCTCCAGGCATAATAGCCCCAGAGCGTCGCGATGGACACGACGGGAACCACGATCGCGGACACGATAAGTACCTTGAGCATCTTCCTGTGCTCGGTCCTTTTCCTGTCTTCAAAAGAGACTTCGTGCGTTATCTTCGCGGCCGGAACCGGCGGCCGACCCGGCGGACGGGCGTCGGACCCGGTGTCCGTCGCCAGGGGGATCGAGCCCTCTTCCGGGAGCCGTTCGGGCAGTCTGGAGCGCAAAGCCTCCTCCTCGGCGATCCGTTCCTGATCCACCC
>JAZDIZ010000069.1:0-5193 GCA_043804515.1 Pseudomonadota bacterium
GCAGCCGTGGGGGGTGCACAAACCGCCGGCCTTAAAAATTGTGATCTGTCTCTTTCCCAAGTGATCCGGTTGCAGGAAGGGGCGCGGACGGGCAGAATGAAGGTGTGGGGAAAGTGGACAAATTCCTGAGTCGCCCGGAAGACCCGATCCCGGCGGAATCGTTCGAACGCTCGGAAAACCGAAGGCTCAAGGGTGAACGTTTTCCCGTATCATTTCCAGTATTTGCAACGTACGACGGGCAGTTGATTCAGGGGTTCGTCCAGGCAGTCAACCTGAGCTGGTCCGGCATGTTGCTGGCAACTAATTTTCCTCTGAACGTCGGCGATCATGTGTCATTGGAGTTCACGCTTCCGGGCAGCATGGTTCCTATTCAAACAAACGCACACGTCGTGCATCGGCAGGACGGAAGGATTCCGGAGGAAGCCACGGAGCTCGGCGTGGCTTTCGTGCAACTGGAACCCAACGTTCAACGGATGATCGCCGGCTACGTCCTCGAAAACCTTTCGACCGAATAACCGATCCCGTTAAACCTTTTCGTCGGGCACTCCGTATTGCTGGCGGGTTGGTCCGCTGCCTTCGCTCCGTGGCTCGAATCGCATCACAAGGGACACCCATTGATGGGTGTCCCCAACATGGCGATCCTGCGCCTTACCTCCGCTCCGGCATCGGCCCACCCCGCCAGTATGCGGAATCATTTCGCCCAGGATCGTTTCCGACGATGCGCGCGTTTACGTACCCTATTTCGCTTCGGAGGAGCCAGCGGGGGCTCCGGCGGCGTAGCCTTAGATCTCGGCGGAGCCGACGGAACACCGCTGGCTCCACAGCTGGAACTCTGGCGTTGAAAACCAAAATCGAGCGGGTTCATCCGCCCGCGGCGTCGTTCTTGCGCGTCGGGCGGCGCCCCTTGATGAGGGCCGCTTTGAAGAAATCCCTGTTCAGCCGGGCGATGGTCTCAAGGCTGACCAGCTTCGGGCAAGCCGCTTCGCATTCCCCGTGGTTCGTGCAGTGGCCGAAGCCTTCCCGTTGCATCTGTTCCGTCATCGCCAGAACGCGGCTGTAGCGCTCGGGCTGTCCTTGCGGCAGCAGGCCGAGGTGGGCCACCTTGCCCGATATGAACAGCATGGCCGATCCGTTCGGGCACGCGGCCACGCACGCCCCGCATCCGATGCAGGCGGCGGCGTCCATCGCCAAATCCGAGTCCTCCTTCGGCACCGGCAACGTATTCGCGTCCGGAGCGCCTCCCGTCGAAACGGATACAAAGCCCCCGGCCTGGATCATCCGGTCGAACGCACTCCGATCCACCATCAAGTCCTTGAGAACCGGAAACCCTGCGGACCGGAAAGGTTCGATGACGATCTTGTCGCCGTCGTTGAAGTGGCGCATGTGAACCTGGCACGTTGTTACGCCCGGCAAGGGCCCGTGGGCCGAACCGTTGATCATGCACCCGCACGTCCCGCAAATCCCTTCGCGGCAATCGTGGTCGAACGTGATCGGCTCCTCCCCCTTCCGGATCAAATCCTCGTTGACTACGTCCAGCATCTCGAGGAACGACATGTCGGGGCTCACGTCGTCGACCTTATACGTCACGAACCGGCCCTTCGATTTGGAATCCTTCTGTCGCCAGACGTGCAGCGTGATCTTCATGGAGCCCCCTCTAATCCGCCTCATTAACAAGGGAAACGGCATATTTGCCGCATCTCTGCGTTGGGCACCTGCGCGCAGTCCTCATTGGCCTTTCAAGCCAACTCCGGTCTGTGCTCGGCGCCCGCCTTGATCTGCGCCAAATCTGACCGTTTCGTAATGTTTCGAGGCGTCTCATAAATCACACGGGCTATTTGTAGCTCCGCTGCTCGGGCGAAACCGCCTCGAACGAAAGCTCCTCGGTGTGGCGAAGGGGTTTTTGTCGTTCGCCGGCGTATTCCCAAACCGCAACGTGACGGAAACGGGCGTCGTCGCGTTTCGCTTCCCCGTCCTGGGTCTGATGCTCCTCGCGGAAATGGCACCCGCAGGATTCGTCCCGCTCCAGGGCGTCCCAACAGAGCAGTTCCCCGACTTCGAGGAAATCGGCCACCCGCCCGGCTTTTTCGAGGGACTGGTTGATCTCCTCGCCGTTTCCCGGCACCCGGACGTCCTGCCAGAACTCCTCCCGGAGCGCGGGGATCTCCTTGAGGGCGGCTTCCAGCCCCTTCCGGTTCCGGGCCATCCCGCAGTTCTCCCACATGATCTTTCCCAGCGCCCGGTGGAAGTCGTCCGCTGTCCGCTTGCCGCGGATCGAGAGCAGCTTTTTCGTCCGGTCCGAGACGAGCGTTTCCGCCTTCCGGATCTCCGGATGATCGGAGGCGATTTTTTCCGGTTTCGTGCCGGCCAGATAGGCTCCGATCGTGTAGGGGAGGACGAAGTAGCCGTCCGCGAGGCCTTGCATGAGCGCGCTGGCCCCCAGGCGGTTGGCCCCGTGATCCGAAAAATTCGCCTCGCCGATCACGTGCAGCCCCGGAATCGTCGTCATCAGATTGTAATCCACCCAAAGCCCGCCCATGGTGTAGTGCGCGGCCGGAAAAATCCGCATCGGGGCCTTGTACCCGTTCTCTCCCGTGATCAGCTCGTACATGTCGAAGAGATTGCCGTATCGTTCCCGGATCGTATCTTCGCCGAGGCGCGAAATCGCCTCTTCGAAATCCAAATAGACGCCAAGGCCGGTTTTCCCGACGCCTCTCCCTTCGTCGCAGACCTGCTTGGCGGCGCGGGAGGAGATGTCCCGCGGCGCAAGGTTCCCGTAACTGGGATATTTCCGCTCCAGGTAGTAATCCCGCTCTTCCTCCGCAATTTCTCCGGCGCGGCGCGTCTCTCCCTTCTTCTTTGGAACCCAGATCCGTCCGTCGTTGCGGAGAGATTCGCTCATCAATGTGAGCTTGGATTGGTGTTCCCCCGTGACCGGAATGCAGGTGGGATGGATCTGCGTGAAACAGGGATTCGCAAAACCCGCGCCTTTCTTGTATGCGCGCCAGATGGCGGTCCCGTTGGCCCCCTTGGCGTACGTAGCCAGGAAGAAGACCGACCCGTAGCCGCCGGTAGCCAGAACCACGGTGTCAGCCAGATACGTTTCGACTTTGCCCGTAATCAAGTCCCGAGCGACGATCCCTCGCGCCTTTCCGTCGATCACGAGGAGCTCCTGCATCTCGTGCCGCGGAAACATCCTGACCTGTCCCGCTTTGATCTGCCGCGCCAGGGCTTGATACGCCCCCAGAAGCAGCTGCTGGCCCGTCTGGCCGCGGGCGTAGAACGTGCGCGAAACCTGTGCGCCGCCAAACGAGCGGTTCGCGAGAAGGCCTCCGTATTCCCGTGCGAACGGGACTCCCTGCGCCACACACTGGTCGATGATGTTTCCCGAGACCTCGGCCAGGCGGTAGACGTTCGCCTCGCGCGATCTGAAGTCGCCGCCTTTCAGCGTGTCGTAGAAGAGCCGGAAAACGCTGTCCCCGTCGTTGGTATAGTTCTTCGCGGCGTTAACGCCTCCCTGAGCGGCGATCGAATGCGCCCGGCGCGGGGAATCCTGATAACAAAAGCAGAGGACGTTGTACCCCAACTCCCCCATGCTGGCCGCCGCGGAGGCGCCACCCAATCCCGAACCCACGACGATCACGGTGTGCTTCCGTTTGTTGGCGGGGCTCACCAGCTTCATCTCGAAACGGTGTTTTTCCCATTTTTCCTCGAGCGGCCCGGACGGTATGCGTGACTTCAATTCCATAGCGGCCTCCTACCTCACGATCCCGGCCAGGACGGCCATCGGCATGGAAATGTTCCCGATCACCACAACCGCCGTGACCCCTATCGAAAAGGCCAGACGCAGGGGATTCCACCGCGGATGGCTCAGGCCGAGCGTCTGGAGCATGCTCCAAATGCCGTGCCACATGTGGAAGCCGAGGCAAAGCATGGCGGCGATATAAACCAGGGACACCGGGAGAACGCTGAACCCCGAAACCACATTGTGATACACCTCTCCCGGCCGGAAATCGGGATGAACGGTGCCCAACGTGAAATGAAGGATGTGGTAGACGACGAACAGCGCGATGATCGGGCCGCTCCAGACCATCGTGCGGGAGGCGTACGTGGCCTCCCGCCACACCTGGACACGGTAGCCGCGCGGCCGCGCGTTCCAGCTTTCCAGCGTCAGCATCGTGGCGGCCCAAACGTGCAGCCCGACCGCAAGCAAAAGGCCGGCCCGGGCGATCCAGATCCCCTTTCCGTGCAGAAACTGGGACAAGAACACGGCGTACGAATCCAGGGCTTCTTGGCCGAGAAACAACTGAAGGTTCCCGATCATGTGACCCACGAGGAACGTGAAAAGAACGATGCCGGTGAGCGCCATGATGATTTTCCGCCCCACCTGGGAGCGGAAAAAGCCGGCGGAATTCTGCATAAGTCCGTCGGATTTATCAGAAGATCGCCTTCTTTGGAAAAAAAGAGTCGCTGATGCCGTTCTCCGCTCCGCCGTCCCATGACGTGAATGCGATCCGACAAAACCTTCTCCGTTGGTACCGCGCTAAAAAGCGCGACCTTCCTTGGCGCCGTACGCGAGACCCATACCGGATCTGGGTCTCCGAAGTCATGCTTGCGCAGACGCGCGTCGAAACCGTGATTCCATATTACGAACGATTCTTGAGCGAGTTTCCCGATCTTCCTTCGCTGGCGCGGGCCCCGGAGGAGCGGGTTCTCAAACAATGGGAGGGGCTTGGATACTACAGCCGCGCCCGGAACCTTCACGCGGCCGCCCGGGAATTGGTGTCCGGCTACGGCGGCGAACTCCCCCGCTCTTCGGCCCGCCTCGCGGATCTCCCGGGAGTCGGCCCATACACATCGGCCGCGGTGGCGTCCATCGCGTTCGGCGAGCCGATCGCGGTCCTGGATGGAAACGTGCGGCGCGTCCTTTCCCGCCTGTTTGCCACGAACGGCGAGCTGGAGACTCTGGCGCAACGGGTCATCGCGACGAAGGATCCCGCCGATTTCAACCAGGCGATGATGGAACTCGGAGCCCTGGTCTGTGTCCCCAAGAATCCGACGTGTCCTTTGTGCCCCATCCGGGCGGGATGTCGGGCGTTCAAGAAAGGCGTGATTCATCTCTTTCCCGCGCCCAAGGCGCGGAGTCGACCGAAAGACGTATTTGCCACCGCAGCGGTTGTTCGGGCGGAAGGGAAA
>JAZDIZ010000070.1:0-35071 GCA_043804515.1 Pseudomonadota bacterium
AGCTCCTGCAGAACATGCTGGCCGTGGCTCCGAAATCGCCAAAAGCGGGGAGCGCCCACTTCATCCTGGGCCGCATCCACGAAAACCGCCGCGAATGGGAGAAGGCTCGGGACCGGTTCAGGACCGTGGCCATCTACCATTCGGCCTCCCCGTTCTTTGAACAGGCCCACTTCAAGACCGGTTGGATGTCCTACCTCATGGGAGACGACAAGGCCGCCCAGGAATGGCTTGAGTACGACCGGAGCTATAGCCGCTCCTCCTACATGCAAGCCAAGGACGATTACTGGCTGGCGAGGCTTTTCGAACGGCAGAAGAAGACCAAGGAAGCGGACAGCTTCAAGGACGAAATCCGGAGGGCGGCACCCCTCTCCTAGTCCTCCTTCCTCGCCGGCAGGATTCCGGAGTTCGTGGAGGTCTCGGCGGCGAATGACGCACCGAAAGGCTATGGGAACGCCTACTTGCTCTCGCAGGCACGGGCGCTTCTGGCATGCGGGCTTCACGACGCGGCGGCAAAGGTGCTCAAGGAGGTGGACCTCGCGGCGGAGCCCCAGTTAGCTGAGCCGGTTGCCCTCCTCTACGACGCCGCGCGTGAGCACAGCTCGTCGTTTCGGCTGGCCTATACACTGGCCGGACGCGGATCACCCAATCCCCTCCCTTCGGTGGTGTCGAAACTGCTCTTCCCCGTGGACTATGAAGCGGTCATCCGGCAGGAGGCCGAGGTCCAGAAGCTGGACCCCCTTCTGGTCTTCTCGCTCATCAAACAGGAAAGCGCATATAAAGAGGCCGCCGAAAGCCGCGCGGGGGCTTTAGGTCTCATGCAGTTGATGCCGGACACCGCGATTGACTTGGCGCGTCGTTCCAACGAGCCGCCCCCGGCCCCGCAGGATCTGCTCAAGAGCGAGACTAACGTACGGCTGGGCGTCCGGTACTTGAAAAGGATGATCGATCACTACGGCGGCAATGCTTACTACGCAGCAGCGGCGTACAACGCGGGGTCGGACCGGGTGGATCGGTGGGTCAAGCAATGGGGTACCTTGCCGATCGAGGAGTTCGTGGAGCTGATCCCCTTCGAGGAAACCCGTAACTACGTGAAATCGATCGTCCGGAACTACGCATTCTATAATCTTCTGAGGGAAAAACGCCCCGTTGATGTTCAGAGCCTGACGAAAGTCGTCGCGCCTTAGGTGGGGAAACGCTGTCGCGCGCTGTTCGACCAGTTCAGCGCGTCACGGGTCTCCCATGTAGTAATCTCCTGCCCCCGCGAATCATGACCGGCTCATCAGCCCCCCGCGCGCATTTCATGTGCGCTTTCTTGTTGACAGCCTCCCGCGCGCTTGTTACTTGAGATACAGTTTTCTGTTCAACCATCTTTCATGGAAGGAACGTAAATGACAAAGGCAGAATTGATCGAGAAGGTATGCTACACACTGAAGCACAGAGATCTCTCCAAGGCCGCTGTGAACGAGATCTGTGACACCCTGTTCGAGAATCTCTCCAAGGGGATCAAGAAGGACAGAAGGTTCACGTATCCCGGTTTTGGAACATGGACCGTTCGCACGCGCAAAGCCCGAAAAGGCCGAAATCCGCAGACCGGCGCAGTCATCAACATTCCGGCCAGCAAGACCATCGGCTTCCGGCCTTCGCCTGAAGTTAAGAACTCTCTGTAAGAGATTTGAACCTTTAAGGTTTGAAAACGCCCGCCCGGGTCACCCCGAGCGGGCGTTTTTGTTTCCGGCATCTATCCCCGTTGAACCCGAAGACGCCTCGGTCGGGTCGCAAATCCGATTAACAGCAATAAGGTGCTGATGGCGACGGCCGTCCAAGTAATCATTCTGCCGACTCCAAGGCCGGGGGGCTGGTACCGCAATAGAAGGCTTCGACTGCCCGGAGGGAGGAGAATCCCGCGCATCCACCAGTTCGTGCGGTAAATCTGTGTCGGGCGGCCATCAACCCGTGCTTCCCACCCATCTGCGTAGGAATCTGTCAAAACCAGAAATGTGGGACCGGGGGAACCCGGTAGGGAAAAGGCAATTTCGTCGGGTAGCGCCCGCGTTTGATATGGGTTTTCCGCGGGCTTCTGGAATTCAGTTTCCTCCCAGGGGTTCTGAACGAGTGCAAGGTCATGAAACTTCCCGTACGACGTGAGCATAAGGCGCAGCGTTTCATCCCGGTCGCTTGAGCCGATCACGTGTCTGATAAAGAATGCACGAGGGAACGCCTCCGGGTTCTCAAAGATTCGATAGGGACCCGAGTTCGCAGTCGGAACCAATCGGGAGAACGAAGGATGAAATCGATCCGCGATGATCCAGCGGACGCTCGCAAGGCTCATAACGGGGGGAAAACCACGCGCGTTAAGAACCGCCTGGTTTGTTTCGGGCGGGTTTTGTCCCGCTGCATTCAGAAAGTCGTTATATGGGGCTGGCAAGAGGGCTTCGATTCCTCCCGCGTTGTAGATCTGATGAAGAGGAGCCTGACTTTCGAATTTGAACGCCTTATCCGTTGAAAGGACGCGCCAGCTTCCAAACGAGAAGGAGAGTGGAGCGAAACGCTTCAGAGATGTAACCGTGTAGTAGCGCCCGCTGGCGGCAAACAGATCCATTACGATCAGGAAGAGGCATGCATAGCGGGTCGTTTTTCTTACGGCTGCGCCGAAACCGCCCAGTAGAAATGTTACGAGAAGGGCTGTGCTGATCGCAATGAGGATCGGGAATGGGTTTAAGGTTGCAGCGCGGTCGTCACCCGTCCAAAACACACGGACGGCGGGTATCGAAAGGATGGCCAATAGAAGCAAGAGGAAGAGAGCTTTGGTCCGAAATCCTGAGGATGCCGGTGAAAGAGAGGGTTTCTGCGGAAAGAACAGCTCCACGCCCCGTACAACGAAGAAGATGTATAGGAAAAACGCCGGAGCCAGGAAGCGCCCCGGGGCACGAAACCACCTCAGGGGCGGCACAAGCAACGTAACGAGCTTGTACAATGCTGGAAACGTCTCCCCCATGGAAAGCAGGACAAACAGCAGCGCTGTACCCAGCAGGAGCAGGTCCTGTTTTCGCAATCGAAGGGAGGCCAATGCAAAAGGTAGCGTTGTCAGACCGAAGTAGGCGGTGGTCTCCCAAACGAACGTGCCTTTCAGAAGGAAAGGTTCTCGTACCCCGTCCCCAAAGAGGTTGGGGACGAACAAAGACAAAATTGCCCGGGGTGCCACAGAGTACTGGAGCAGATAGTCCCATGAGAGACCGAACCCACGCACCGACCCCTCATGGGCCAGCCACAAAGGTAACCACTGAATTGCGGACATCGAGACGCCGATCGCCAGATATTGCCCCAGATGGAGCAGCTTCGATTTTAGGGAGCCCTGGAAGCCAAAGAGAATGAACGGGATCAACAAGAGATGGATCAGAAGCACGTACTGATGGTAGCCGGCGAGAATTTGAAGACCGAGCGCAATCCCCGCTAGCGTGACAAAGACGGCTCGTCCGGTCCGGAAGAATTGGCCCCAGAACAAAACGAGAAGTGGCGTCCATTGGATCACGAAAAGAGCGTTGAGATGTCCCGCGTAGAGAAAAAGTGGCATCCTCCCTGCAAATGCGAAAAGCGTGGATCCGACCAACCCCGCGGTCGAACCGAGCGCCCACGTTCGGAGCGCAAGGTAGAGCGTCACCGAACCAAATACGGAGTGGAGTATCGGGACAAGATTCAGCAGCAATACAGGTGGCAATGCTAGCGCCCACCGAACCGGCGGGTAGAGCGTGATCCAGGGAAAGCTTGTAAGAAAAGGCGCCCCGCAGTCCGAAAATGGGTTCCAGTATGGGACGTGCCCGCTGATACTGTAGAAGTGATGCGCGAAGGAGAGAGCCGGATAACCCGTCAGAATCGTGTCCGAGCCATACACGAGGCCGCCCTGGAACACCGCGTGGTAGAACAACGCATGGAGCGCGACAAGATACAAGAACGCGCCGCCGACTTCACGGCTCAAAAGACTCGGTGGTTTTGAAATCTGAATCCCCACACTCGCTACAATTCACTCCAAGTCTAAGGGTTGCTCCCGGTAAGTGGGTAGAGAATAAAGCCAGATTCCTCTACTGGACTGGATTGCGCGGCGCTCTCGCGCCGCAGAATCCTAGGGAGAGGCCGTTTCCACCGGGTCGTGAAAAGAGAAACGCTTCGCGTTTCTCAAAGAATCACATTTGCCCTTGCTGGATCGGCCACTTCATGGTTGTGTCCCCCGATTTCCGCCTTCCCTCGTGCGTCGGAGTTGTTGATACGTCAAGGACAAGTTCATCTGAACCGCTCGCCGTTGCGGTTCCGGTGCCCGGCGAAGCGCTTTCAAATAGGCCCGTTCCGCCTTCGAATAATCGCCCTTCTCGAATGCGATATTCCCGAGATTCAGCCACGGCTCATAATGCTCAGGAAGAATCCTCGCAGCGGCCGTAAACTCAGGTTCAGCCAGTTCCGGGCGCGGCAATTTGAGATATTCTGTGGCCAGGGCCATTCGAAGGCGGAAGTTCTCCGGAAGATCCCGAACCCCCGCCCGGGCGAGAGTGATGTTGTCCCTCCAAGCAGGCGTGCGAGCCCAACTGATCCCGGCCAGGAGAAACAACACCACCAACAGAACAACCGACCAGGTGGTTCGTAGTTTCATTGCCCCGTGACTCTGAACGGAAAACACCCGGTGTCCGAACCCGATCAGGAGGAACGGCAACGGCAGATACAGAAATCTCTCGGCAAATGGGCTTCCGATGAGAAACACCAAATTCGAGACGGGCAGAAGAACGATGAGAAACAAGACAAGGCTGATCAGAAGCGGTTGGAGCGATTTCCTGCGCAACAAATAATACCCGGTTGTCCCGGCGATGGCCGACAACGCGGCAATGGAACAGAACACACGGAAATAGAAGTTCGCGTCGTAGACGGTGAATACACCCGTGGCATAGTCGGGCACCAGCGGGAGAGGAACGAACAGTTTCTCGAAAAAGAGTGAAAACCACGCCAGGGCCATTTCACGCGCCGCCCAGAAAGACTCGGCTGGAAAAATGGAGGCGCGCCGATCGATCCCAAAAACACCCAGAACCGCATATCGGGTGGGAAGATAAACGGCTAACGCAGCGGCCAACGGCAGGAAGGTTCCGAAGAGCAGCTGTCGCCAACCGGTCCGTCGATCGAGACGCTCAAGGAGCGGAATCACCAGGACCATGGCCAAAGCGGATTCCTTGCTCAAGAGCGCAGCGAAGAATGAGAGACAGAGAGCCCCCGCTCGAAAGACCGAACCCTGCGGGACCCTCAGAGCGACCAGAAGGGCCAGAAATGAAAAGAGCGCTGCCAATTGGTCGCAGCGCCCCACCAGACTCGCCACCACCTCCACATTCACCGGATGTGCCAGAAACACCAACGTCAGGAAGCCTGCGGATATCGCATGGAAGCGGAAGTGAAGAAGAAACAAGAAGACGAGGAAACCGAAGGCTGTGTGGAGCAGGATGTTGATCAGATGATCCGCGGGAGCAGGATCGGGAGACACTCGATGCGAAAGCCAGAATGAAGCCACCGGCAGGGGCCGATATAGACCGGTGTACGGCCTTTCCACCGCATTCCAGAACATCTTGGAGATACCGTTCGGCTCTTGGACGAGAGGATTGTCACGGACGATCGGTACGTCATCCAACGCATAGCGATTATGAAGCGCGGGATAATAGATCGAAAAAGTGACGGCGAGAAAAGTGAACAGGCCGAGGAAAAGAACTTTCTTGCTTGCGGGCATATTACCAAGAAGTATTCGTCTAAAATCTCCCTGACCTTACGGCATTTGACCGTCGTTTCAAACGTGTGGTTCTCGGCTCCCATCGCTTCCTGATGGGCCCGGGCAGCACTCTCAATTTCCATGATCTCGTCCTTATGGACAGAACTTATCAAATCAATTACAACTTTTTCGGGTCGGGGCGGCCAAATTTGAATGATGTGCACTCGCCGCAAGCGCTCAATCATTAACAATCAAACGTTCTTGAATTTTCGAGGCTGAAGAAATTCTAAGTTGTCTTGGGAACCTAAGGGGACGCTGGCGGCTCGCTGAGCTGGTTCGCACCGTCACCCCAGGACACCATTTCCGTCGGCCCCAAGGAGGGGCCGTCAAAAATGGTCGGGGCGACTGGATTTGAACCAGCGACCCCTTGCACCCCATGCAAGTGCTCCACCGGGCTGAGCTACGCCCCGACCTGACGCCGCTCTTAAAGCTTCGTCGAGGCTCATTCATAGCATTGAAGCCGAATTTCAGGAAGTGATGGCGGGGACTGGGACGGATTGCCGGACTGGCCCCCTGCCTGAAAACCCCGGGCACAGAACTCTTGACCCACTGCGCCAAAACCACTAGGTAAGAGGCTCAAACCTTCCGTGGGGGTATTATGGTTCGCCGGCATGTCGGTCTCGTATTTCTCCTCATCACATTTCTGGGTACGTCATTCGCTGCGGAGCGCGCACGATGGAACGACAAGCCCAAGGAAGAGCCGATCCCTTCAAGCGTCTGGGTGTTGTCCGGTCCCCAGCTCGATGCGGTCTGCAAGAAGATCGTAACAGACGCCGACACCTCCTTTTCCAAATTGGTGGCTCGCCGCGACAAACGCACTTTTGCCAACTCCGTTCGCCCGTTCGAGAGCATCCTGGCGGAGGTCGATCGAAAATTCGGACCCGTCTACCTCCTGGCCGACGTGGCGGTCGATGAGAGCGTACGCAAGGCGGGGGATACGTGCCGGACGTTAGTTTCCCAATATCTTGTTGGAATCGCGACGCGTCCCGACCTCTACGGCGTCATCAAAGAGGTCGATAAGTCTCCCGAGAAATCATCACTGACAGGGGAGGATGCCCGCCTTCTGGAAAAGATTGTGAAAGATTTCGAGCGCAACGGCCTTCAGCTTCCGGAGGCGGAGCGAAAGAAGTATGAAGCCCTTCGAAAAGACGAAGCTGCATTGCAACAGCAGATGAACACCCGCGTCCGGGAAGATAAATCTTCGGTTCTCATTCCGGCGGATTCCCTGAAAGGACTTCCTTCCGAAAAATACAAATTCATGACGAAGGAAGGAGAGGCTTACAGAGTTCCCGCAAACCTTCCGAACGCTGACGTGTTCCTGTCCACCGTGATCGATCCCGAGGCCCGGCGACTGTTCTATGTCGCGTATCAGAATCGGGGGGGCGACGAGAACATGCGTATCGTACGGGATCTTCTCAGGGTGCGCAGGGAGGCGGCCCGACTTGTGGGACAGGGGAATCCAGCCCGCTTCAGCCTACAGGACTCGATGGCCAAGGATCCGGTCCGGGCCGTCAAATTCCTGGAGGATTTAAGCGCGGGTCTGACCGAAAAACTGAAGGCGGATCTCTCGACGTTTCTGGAACTCAAGCAACGGGAAGAACCCGCCACCACCGACTTGGCGGAGTGGGATCGTTTTTATTATCCGCAGAAGGTCCTTCTCACGAAATACGTCGTCAATCCGGAAAGTCTCCGGGCCTATTTCCCTCTCGACAGGGTCAAAGACGGGATGTTCAAGATCTACGAGACCCTCTACGGGGTGAGGTATGTGGAGCGGCGCGATCTTTCCGTTTGGAGTGATGGTGTCAGCGCCTACGAGGTCCGCGAAAAGGCCGACAATAAGTTGGTGGGGTATTTCTACGTGGACATCGGCTACCGCGAAGGCAAACGACAGGGAGCCGCTTCCTACGGGATTCGCGCAGGCCGGTATCTTCCGGACGGGAAGTATCAGGTCCCCGTGGACGTCATCGTGGCCGGTTATCAGCCCGATCCCGAAAGCGGGAAGATCCTCTTAAGGCCGGGTCAGCGCGGGGAGGTGGAAACGTTGTTCCACGAGTTCGGCCACGCCATGCACACCCTTTTCGGACAAACGAGGTACACGTACTTTGCCGGGACGAACGTACCGAGAGACTTTGTAGAAGCGCCGTCGACGATGTCGGAGCACTGGGTCTGGGACGAAAACATGTTCATCAACCTGTCCGGCCACTATAAGACCGGCGAGAAGATCCCCGTTGAAGAGGCCCGGAAGCTTCTGGCCACGGCGAAGGCCAATACCGGTATTCTCTACGCGAGGCAGCTCCTCTACGCGCTCTTCTCTCTCAAGGCACACATGCCCAACAAGTACGGCGTATACCGCGATCCGTTGGAACTTTGGGCCGAACTGAGCGCCGGGGTATACGGAATCCCGATGGCTCCCGGAACCCATCCCGTGGGTAGCTTCACTCACCTCGCGGGCTATGGCCCCGCGTACTACAGCTATCTGTGGGATGAGGCCATTTCGGACGACCTGTTCACGCGCTTCCAAAAAGCGGGGCTTTTGAGTGAAACCGAGGGGATGCGATATCGGCAGATGATCCTGGAGCCCGGAGGGAGCATTGATCCGGACCAACTCGTGGCCGATTTTATGGGGCGCCCGCTACCGTCTCCGGACGAGTTGCCGTTCAGCGTGAACCCGTTTCTGGCGAAGCTCGGTCTGAGTAACTGACGGGCCCCGGGTAAAAGACGGGCAATCAGACGGATAAGTGAGCCGCGATTTCGCGAACGCCTGCCTTATGACACACTTGGATTCTGCGGCGACCGCACTTGGGGGTTCGATGCATCCCGAAGTTCCCATCGCAAGCCGAACGGAATAGAATTTCTCTCCTTGCCGTCCCGTTTCTGGAAAATCGTATTTTTCGCGACATTTGTCCTGTTGTTCATCGGCCACACGATCCCCCTCATTGATCCGGACATGTGGTGGCACATAGCTATCGGACAGGACATTCTGAGGACCGGCCATTTGCCGGCTGTTGATACCTATTCACACACGATGTTCGGGCAACCCTGGCATTACCCGGACTGGTTGGGCGGTGTCCTTCTGGCTCTCCTGTACCAATTGGGGGGCGTCCCGGGCTTGATTCTGGGGATCTCCGCGGTGTTCACATTGATATACGTGGTTCTTTGGGATCTCTGCCGATCGATGGGGATGGATATCCGCTGGTGGCCGGTTACGGCATTCTCCCTTCACTACTCCCTGGCCTTGTTCACGCTGGGGCGGCCCCAAACATTCGGGTTTCTGTTCTTCGCGATCGTGCTTTGGCTCCTCGTGAAGTCACGGAAGGAGCATCCCCACTGGCTTTTTTGGATCCCGGTCGTCCAGATTCTGTGGATCAACACGCACCGCAGTGCCCTCTTAACGCCGTGCCTTCTTCTGGCCGCCCTCGTTCTCGGCGAGAAAGGCGACCGAAAGCGCACGCTTTGGGTCTTTGCGCTCTCGTGCCTCGCCACGGCGGTGCACCCCGACGTCCGGCGGCTCCTTACCGCCTCCGTCCCCCTCTTTACGAATCCCGAGTGGCGGCAGCATGTGAGCGAATGGGCCGCTCTCAGCCCGAAGTTCTTCTTGATGATCTATGCCACGCTTCTCGTGTCGGTGGTCCTTCTGGGCCTTACGGCGATCCACCGACCGCGCCTCTTCAAGGACTGCCGGACGGAACTCGTTTTCGGCCTCCTTCTCTTCGTCGTCGGGTTCAGACACAACCGGATGCTGGCGTTCAGCTCTGTCGCCTTGGTGCCGCTCGCGTTTCATCGTCTGTGCCTGGTTCCATCGCGCAGGCTCGTAAAGATCTCGTTCGCTTATTCCGTTTTGCTCGTCGGGAGCCTCATCTTTTCCTGGTGGGCTCCCGCCGGCGCCGTGCAATGGAAGCGGTACATGGTGGGATGGGGTGTCAGCGCCCGGTTTCCGAAGGCCGCCGCAGATTTGATCCAAGAAGAGCTGCCCGGCTCCCGCCTCTTCAATGTCCTGGAGGACGGCGGGTACCTCCTTTTCCGCTTGCGGGGCGAATCAAAAGTATTCGTGGACGGGAGAACGTTCATTCTCTACCCCATGTCCATCACGATGGAGTCGGTCGAAGCGCTTTCGTCCCGAGCCTCGTGGGACCGCATCACACGAGAACACGACATCGACGTGGCCGTTCTTCCCATGAGGGACCCGGATCGCTTCGCTTCGTTCTTGTCCGGTGACCCACGTTGGCCTGTGGTGTTTTTCGACGATTATCACGTCGTGCACGTGCGATCGGACCGGCTGGCAGAGCATCCGGGCCTGAATCCCCTGACGGGTGTCGATCTTCGAGAACCGCTTCAATCCATGCGCCGCTTGAAGCGGACCGATCCAAAAGCGTTCAGGCGCCTCCGAACGGCGCTATCCGCCTACGCCATGCTGGCCCCCGGGAGTTTCAAGATCGCCGTCCTTCGCGCCTTTACGGCCGATTTGGATCACGATTACGCGGAAGAGAGGGTGCTCCTCAACCAAGCGCTGAAGGTAAACCCGAACTACGATTTCGGCCGGGAAAGACTTCGGAACTTGCCGAACTAAGAAAACCATACAGGAAGGCCCGACCCGAGAGCGAGATCAGACGACGCGGCCGCTCCGACCCGCCTACGCCGTTCCGGCTACGGCGAGGTCTTTCGTTTATATCGCCGGGACTGCTGGGATTTCTATTGTTCCGCCGAAGCTTCACTTGGGAAGCGCAGGCGAACGCTCCGAAGTTTTGAAACCGCCCCCACGACCAGTTCGATCACTCGGTCCACTTCCTGCTCCGTATTGAACCGTCCCAAGCCAAAACGGACCGTGGCCTGGGCCAAATCCGCCTCCACACCCACGGCTTTGAGAACGTGGGACGGTTCCACGGAAGTGGCGGTGCACGTGGCCCCCGTGGATATGGCCAACTCTTCGCGGACCAGGGCCAGAAACGGTTCGGGATCCACGTTTGCAAAGCTCAAACTAAGGTTATGGGGAAGCCGGCTTGAGGGGTGGCCGTTCAGAAAAACACCCTCCAACCTCGATAAAATCCCGTTCTTGAGGCGTTCGCGGAGAGTTTGGAGCCGCAGGCCCTCACCCTGCCACTCGGAGCGGGCGATGGCACACGCTTCGCCCAGGCCCACGATGCCGGGCACGTTGAGCGTGCCCGAGCGAAGACCCCTCTCCTGCCCACCGCCGAAGACCGCCGGAGCGAGCCGGACCCGCGGGTTCTTCCTTCGTACATACAGCGCTCCAACGCCCTTCGGGCCGTACATCTTGTGGCCGGACACGGTTAGAAGGTCCGCGTTCATCCGTTCCACGTCGACGGCGATCTTTCCTACGGCCTGCGCCGCGTCGCACAGGAAGAGGACCCCTTTCTCCTTCGCGATCCGGCCAATTTCGAAAATAGGGTGAAGCGTCCCGATCTCGTTGTTCCCCAACATCACCGCCAACAAGATCGTGGGCGGAGTGAGCGCCTTTTCGACTCCTTTCGGGTCCACGAGACCGAAACGGTCCACGGGCAGAATCTCGACTTCGAAACCCTCCGATTGCATGGCGTTAAAGGATTCAAGAACGGCCTTGTGCTCCGTTGCCACGGTCACCAAGCGGTTCCCCTCTTCCCGGTACGCCTTGCATACGCCCTTGACCGCCAGGTTGATGGATTCGGTCGTCCCGCTCGTGAAGAGAAGCTCCTGGGCGGAAGCCCCGATCAGCGTTGCCACCGATTCCCGGGCTTTTTCAACGGCTTCCGCGGCCTCTTTGCCGAAAAAATGTTCGCTGGATGCGTTCCCGAAAGACTCGCCCAAATAGGGCGCCATTTTAGCCACGACGCGGGGATCGCACGGCGTCGTGGAGTTGTGGTCCATGTAGATCGCCTTCACGGACTCGAACCTATCATGAAACGAAGGAGGCTAGCCTGCCTGGGCGTCCTGCTTCCCTTCCAGGAGGTGGATGAATGACTCCACTTCCTCTCGGACCTGAGAAAGGGCTTCCCGGAGCTTCTTGGATTCCGTGTCGGAGGAAGGCAGGCTCAAGGCGAGCTGGGTCTCATCGTGGTTCTTCCGCCGCTCCCGCAGCTTCCTTTTCGCACCGGCGATCGTGAATTTCTCCTCATAAAGGAGCTGTTTGATCCTCTGAATCTGGTCGATGTCTTTTCTCTGGTAAAGACGCTGCTGGTTTTTCGACTTGGTCAGCTTGATGTTGAACTCGCCCTCCCAATAGCGGAGTACGTACGGTTCAAGACCCGTCATTTCGGCCACTTCGCCGATTTTGTAGAAAAGCTTTTCCTGGCTGGGTTTTTTCATAATAAAATCAGCTAGTTAACGTTAGACTGCGAGAGCCTACTTCAGCCCCTCGCGCCCTGTCAAATCAATTTTTAAGGCTGGAATTCACCCCGGAGCTGGGCGCCGCAGTCCTTCTGGATCTCCGTCGCAATACGCTTGAGTGAAGCTTCTACTTCGTTATCCGTCAGCGTGCGCTCCGCCGATCCGAACGTCATTGCGAAGGCCAGGCTCCGTTCGTTTTCGGCCATGCCCTTACCTTCATAAACGTCAAAGAGTTCAACGTCTTGAAGGAGTGGATCTTGAAGTTTCTTTATGACTCCCAGGACTTGATCCCACGAGATTTCCTTCCGAACCACGAACGCCAGGTCGCGGCGGACCGTCGGGAAAGCGGACAGCGCTTTGAAGCGAGCGGCGCTGTTGCCAAACGCTTGGAACGTCGTCAGATCCAAATCCAGTAGGATCACCGGCCCAGGCAGGTCCAGTCCCCTCAAAACCCGCGGATGCAGGCAGCCCAGCTCTCCAACCTCTTTACGCCGGAAGAGCACGCGTGCCGACTTGCCTTCGTGGAGGTAAGTTGAAGAGGCTCTCGCCTCGAGTTGAAATGCTCCCCACCCCAACCGGTCAAACAGAGTCTCGAGAACCCCCTTAGCGTCGAAGAAGTCGGCATTCCGTTCCGGTGAGTGCCAGAACTTAGTCCGAATACGCCCCGCCAGAAGAATCCCGAGCCTCGACTGTTCGAACGCGGGGATTTCCATCCCCGGAAGCGCCACGCCGAACACCGATCCGATCTCGAAGAACCCGCCCCCCTGGACTTGACGGGCTTGGTTCGTCCTCCAGGCCGCAATCAGATTCGGAAGAAGGGACTGTCTCATCCAGCCGGCGTCGGTGGTGAGGGGATTGGAAAGCCTCAGCGGACTTGCGGTCAATTTCCCGGGAAACATCTTCAGGTCATTTTCACTCGAGAAGCTGTACGTCCGCACCTCCATCAGGCCGCATGCGGCCAAGAGATCACGGATTCGATCCGCAAGTTCGTAAGCCTCGTGCTGCTCCGGTTCGTGCCCCGTGCTGGGAAGCAGGGAAGCGAACCGGTCATACCCGTGGATCCTCGCCACCTCCTCCACCAGGTCGATCTCCCGCTCCAGATCGGGACGCCGCGTGGGAACCTCCACCAGCCAATCCTCTTCCAGTTTCTCGACGCTGAACCCCAAACGCGAAAGGTACTCGCCGCCGTTGCGCGTTTCGTCCCCGAGGATTCGGAGCAGCGTGGCCTTCCGCAATTTCAATTTCGCCGGAACCGGAGCACGGAAGCGGAGATCCACCCCCGACACCTCTTTTCCGCCCCCAGCTTCACCCAGAAGCTGCAGCGCTCGCGTCGAGGCCGTCCAGCAACCGGAGGGGTCGACGCCTCGTTCGAAACGATGGGAGGATTCACTGTGGCACGACTGGCCGGCGGCGGTCCGTCGCAAGCTCTTCGGATCGAAAAATGCGCTTTCCAGAAGGATCGACTCCGTGGTGTCGCCCACGGCGGTCCGTTTTCCGCCCATGACGCCGGCCAATGCGATCGGCCCCTTGTCATCGGCTATTACCAGATCCCGTTCATTGAGCTTCCGCTCCACGTCATCCAGGCAGAGAAGTGCCTCCCCCTTCTTCGCGCGTCGCACGCGAACGGCTCCCACGACCTTGGCCTGGTCAAAAGCGTGCATCGGCTGCCCGCGCTCCAGCATTACGTAGTTGGTGACGTCGACAAGGTTGCTGATCGCCCGCACTCCGCACGCTTCCAGGCGGTTTCTGATCCAGGCCGGGGACAAGCCGCTCTTGAGCCCATCTATCCGGCGTAAGACGTACCGGGGGGCTCCCTCGCCGTCGTCCACAAAGGCCGAGAGCTTCGAATCCGGGGGCCCTTCCCCCGCCACGTCCGGAATTTTCGGAGAGACATCCAACGCGGCCGCGACCTCGCGGGCCACGCCCACAACACTCAGACAATCGCCGCGGTTCGGCGTCAGCTCCAGCTCGAGGAGCCAATCATCGCGGCCCAGGGCCCCGGCCAGTGGTGCCCCCAGCTTGGAATTTCCGGGCAGGATGAGAATCCCCTCGCTCTCGGCGGAAAGCCCCAGCTCGCTTTCCGAGCAAAGCATTCCCTCGGACGTCTCGCCCCGGATCTTGCTTTTCTTGACTACCCCTCCGTTCGGGAGCTTCGCACCGGCCCTGGCCAGAGCGGCGAAGTCGCCTTCCTTCTGGTTCGTGGCGCCGCAGACGATCGAATATTCCTGCGTCCCGTCGGTCACCCGGCACACCGTCAGGCGGTCCGCTCCAGGGTGGCGGCCTATCTTGAGAATCCGCGCGATTACCACGTCCTCCATTCCGCCACCCAGGTAGACCAGGCTCCCGACTTCGATACCCACGGAAGTCAGGGCATTCCGGACTTCCTCGGCACGGGGCTTGGAGGGGAGAAACTCGTGGATCCAGCTCAAGAGGACTTTCACGATTTACTCCTCAAACTGCCCCAGAAAGCGCACATCGTTCTCATAGAAGAGGCGAATGTCGTCGATCCCATGCAAAACCATCGCGACCCGTTCGATCCCCATCCCCCAAGCAAAACCGCTCACCTTCTCGGCGTCGTACGGATTGGTCTCTCCCCGGGCCGTCCAGGCCCGGCCCACGAAGTCGAGAACGTTGGGATCCACCATCCCGCACCCCAAGATCTCGATCCAGCCCGTGTTCTTGCAGATCCGGCACCCCTTTCCTTTGCAGGAACCGCATTGCATGTCCAACTCGGCGCTCGGCTCGGTAAACGGGAAGAAACTCGGGCGGAACCTGGAGCCGATATCGGGGCCGAACATCATGTGCACAAACGTCTCCAGCGTTCCCTTGAGGTGGGCGAACGTCACGCCGGACCCTACGCAGAGCCCCTCCACTTGATGAAAGACCGGAGAGTGCGTCACGTCCGAATCATGGCGGTAAACGCGGCCCGGAATCACGATCTGGACCGGGGGCGCCTGTCGCTCCATCGTGCGGATCTGGACTGGCGACGTGTGCGTTCGAAGAACAAGGTTGTTTTCCAGGAAGAAGGTGTCCTGCATATCCCGGGCGGGGTGCTCGGGAGGGAAGTTCAGGGCCTCGAAATTATACCAGTCGGTCTCCACGTCCGGGCCGGTGCGGACGGAAAAGCCGAGCGACTCGAACGTCCGGACGATTTTTCTCTCCACGAGCGTCAGGGGGTGAAGCGTTCCGAGTTTTGGCCGGCGTCCGGGCCAGTGAACGTCGATCCGCTCGGATCGGACCTCCCGGTCCTCGGATTCCTCCGCCGCCCGATTCGCCTTGTCGACCAAACGGGCTTCCAGCCTCTGACGGGCCTCGTTGACACGGTTACCGAAGGCGGGCCTCTCCCCGGGCGGGAGTTCCCCCACGGAACGCAGCAGCGCCGTCAGTTTCCCTTTTTTGCCGAAGTACTCGACCCGGAGGCCGGATAGAGCCTCTGCGCCGCGGGCGTTTTCCAACGCCGCCCGGAATTCCTGCTCAAGGGCGATGAGACGGTCGTTCACACGGCGGATTTTGCCGTAGCTACGATCTGATCGAAAGCTTTTCGATCGGTGACGGCCAGATGGGCCAGCATTTTCCGGTCGATCTCGATCTCGGCCTTCTTCAGGAGGGGAACGAGCTTGGAGTAACTCAGGCCCAGCTGGCGGCAGGCGGCGTTGATCCGCTGGATCCAGAGGGCTCGGAAGTTCCGCTTTCTCTGCTTTCGACCCACATAGGCGTACGCCAGAGCGTGATCGACCGCCACCTTGGCGATCGTGTAACAATTCCGCCGGCGGCCCTGGAAGCCTTCAGCCCGGTCCAGAATCTTCTTGCGGCGGGTCCGCGCTTTGGTTCCTCGTTTGACTCGTGCCATGGTTTTACAAGACCTCCGTAATTATCCGTAGGGAAGAAGTTTTCGAATGTTCTCTCGGTCCGCCGTGACCACGTAGGCGGCCGACCGATGTTGGCGCTTCCGCTTCTTCCCTTTCAAAGTCAGCATATGCCGCGACTGCCCCTGCTTGAATTGGAACTGTCCCGATTTCTTGGCTTTGATCCGCTTAGCGGCTGATTTGTTCGTTTTCATCTTCGGCATAATTCACTTACTCCCGGTGTTTGAAACCACATGCGCGCGCGGCGCAAGGACCAAGAACATGTTGCGTCCTTCCAACCTGGCGGTCTGTTCCACCATCGCCTTGGCGCCCAAGGTCGCCACAATCCGGTCCAGCATCGCCCTTCCCAAATTGCTGTGGACCAACTCCCGTCCTTTGAAACGGATCGTGACCTTCGCCTTGTTCCCTTCCTCCAGGAACCGGGCGATGTGTTTCACCTTGAAATCAAAATCATGCTCGTCCGTGGAGGGCCGGAGTTTGATCTCCTTCACCACAATGACGCTCTGATTCTTCTTTGCCTCCTGGGTTTTCTTCTTCAGCTGATACTTGAACTTCCCATGATCCATGATCCTGCATACCGGCGGGTCCGCCGTGGGCGAGATCTCGATCAGGTCCATGCTGTATTCGTCAAGGGCGGCCCGAAGGGCCGAAGAAGTATCCATGATCCCAAGCTGCTTGCCGTCCGGGCCGATTACCCGGACGCGCGGCACCCGAATCATGTGATTCACGCGCACCGTCTTATTTGGTTCTCTCACCTACGTCCTTTTCCTCCTCGCGCATCATGCGAATCAGATCGTCAACGGACATGCTGGGCAACTGTTCGCCCGTACGCTTTCGTACACTCACCTGTTTACTCGCGACTTCCTTGGTCCCGGCCACCAGCATATACGGAATCTTTTGAACCTGCGCTTCGCGAATCTTAAAGCCCAGCTTTTCACTCCGCAGGTCCGATTCCGCCCGAAAGCCTTCCGCCTTGAGACGCCCCAAAATCTCGTCCGCAAAGGCATGTTGCTCGTCGGTGATCGGCAAAACCACCGCCTGGATGGGGGACAGCCAGAACGGAAACGCACCGGCATAATGCTCCACCAGGCATCCAAAAAAACGCTCCATCGAGCCCAAGAGCGCCCGGTGGATCATAATTGGAGCGTGCCTACTACCATCCCGATCGACAAATTCCAAGTGAAAACGGGCAGGTAGGTTGAAATCCACCTGGATCGTCCCGCACTGCCAGACCCTTCCCAACGTGTCCTTGAGATTGCTGTCGATCTTCGGGCCGTAAAAGACCCCCTCCCCGGGATCCACGTGGAAGTTTGTGCCTGTTTTTTCGAGGGCTTGGCGCAACGCCGCCGTGGCCCGCTCCCACTCCTCATCCGACCCCACCGACTTGGGGGGACGCGTGGAAAGATACGTCTCGAACTCGTTGAACCCGAACGTCCGGAAGAGCCGGAGCATGAAGAGAAGCGTTCGTTCGAGTTCGCCCGTGAGCTGTTCCGGCGTCACGAACAGGTGGGCGTCGTCCTGCGTAAAGCCCCGGACGCGGAGAAGGCCGTGAAGCACTCCGGATCTCTCGTACCTGTACACGGTTCCGAGCTCCGCATACCTAAGAGGAAGGTCCCGATAGCTGCGCAGGCCGGAATTGTAGATCTGGATGTGGAACGGGCAGTTCATCGGCTTGACCATGTACGCCTGCTCTTCGACATCCATCGGCGAGAACATGTTGTCCTTGTAAAAGCTGGTGTGGCCTGAAATCTCCCACAAGTGCACGCGCGCCAGGTGCGGCGAAAAGACCAGGCTGTAGCCGGCCTTGATGTGCTCCTTCCGCCAGAATTCCTCGATGACGTAACGGACCATGGCGCCCTTCGGGTGCCAGAGGATCAGGCCGGGGCCCACGTCCTCCGAAATGTTGAAGAGATCCAGTTCCCGGCCCAGCTTCCTGTGGTCCCGCTTCTGCGCCTCTTCAAGCTTCGCGAAGTACTCGTCCATCTCCTTCTTGGAGGCGAAAGCCGTGCCGTAGATCCGCTGCAGAACGTCGTTTTTCTCGTCCCCCTTGAAATAGGATGCGGAGGTTTCCAGGAGTTTGATCGCGCCGATCTGGCGGGTGTTCTGAACATGCGGGCCGCGGCAAAGATCCACGTAGCTCCCGTGGCGGAAGATCGTGACCTCCTCCCCTTCGGGAATGTCGGCCAGCCGCAGGACCTTGAGGTGTTCCCCCATCTTCGTGAAGATCTCTTTGGCCTTTTTGCGGTCCACGGTTTCGCGCGTGAACTCGGCTTGCGCCTTGATGATCTCTTCCATCTTCGCCTCGATCTTCGCAAGATCGTCGGGCGTGAAGGGGCGGTCGATCTTGAAATCGTATTGGAATTTCTCCTGGTGATCGGTCCGGCCCACGTCGATCTGCACCTTGGGCCAGAGTTGCTTGACGGCGTCCGCCATCACGTGCTCCGCGGAATGGCGGATCACCTCCCCCGCCTGCGGGTGCTTGTCCGTCACGATCTCCAACGTCACGTTTGCGCTGAGCGGTGCGCGCAGGTCGGTGAGCTTGCCGCCGATTTTCCCAGCCAGGGCCGCTTTGGCGAGACCCGGGCCGATCTTGGAGGCCACGTCCAGGACGGTCGTTCCCGGCGGCACTTCCAGGACTTTCCCGTCGGGAAGACGGATATTCAGCATAAGCTTTGAAAATGTACGGGGTTTTGGCCCTCAGGGCAAATCACGCAAAACGGGGACGGAGGTCGGGGAAGAGATTGCGTCTTTTCCCCCCAACCTGATGAATTTGTTTCCGTTCCTTGGACCGCGGCTTTTCAGTCGGCGGGGTTCCCGGCCCGAGGTCCGTCCCCGTACTTCAGTCCCGGCGCCTGCGAAGAAAGCGTACGTGCGTCTGACGCCGGGTCTTCGTTCACTCTTTGGGGCCGTAACCAAGGGGCGGAACGAAATTCGCATCCTGGATCTGCTCATCCACGCTTTGGATCCGTTTATCGGTTTGATTCACCAAAGCCAGAAGACCCTGAACTGCCGAGCTCTCAACGGCCGTCGAATGCGCTTTAATGCTGGCCCGGATTGTTCGCAGTTCCGCCTTGGGGCCGTCCAGACTCGTCTCTGACACCTGGTATTTTCTTTCTCTGGCGACACGGTCGAACTGATCGACTTTCTGCCGACAACTGGCCAACCATCGGTTGTCCCAACTCAAGATCAGCCTGTTTCTGGCTTGGATGCCGGCGTTGATCCCGGCCCGCAGCCCCAAGCAGTGGCGGGTTGTAAGACAGTCCACTTGCGTGAACGGGCGTTTATTGGGAAACTCATTCACTCGGACGCTGATCTGGCACCCCCCGTCCTTTGCCCAACTCTGATATCGGTCACTCAAATCCATCATGTCCATTGTGGCCGCTCTGAATGCGGATATTTCGGCCTGCGGCGCGTAAGGTCTGTATTGGGCGATTTCCAGATCGAGTGCTTTGTAGCGACCGATCAGCGCGTATTGCGCGGGCCGCCTCTTGGCTAGAGCTTGTCGACTCTGATTAAGCGTGGCCTTGATCGAGCTTATATCCGCCGTGAGTCTGTCGATTTCGGCTTTCAAATCATTGCAAACCTTGGTGTGCACATAGGCCTTCTCCGAAATAGGGCCGCTCTGCTTCATCTCTGAAGCGACCGGCTGCATGACAACGCAGCCTCCTTCAGCAGCCAATTTTTCGTAGGTCTCCTGGGCCTTCATCAGAGCGGCTTGATCGGCGTTATATCTCGCCACCAGGCCGTCACTCCATGCGTTAGCTTCGCCACCCACATCGGACCGAACTTTTTGGGAAAGAGAAAAAGACACCGACAGAATCACCAAGCACAGAACTGTAATGCGTTTCACGTACCCTCCAATCACGACCCTGGATCGTCCCAAATACACGCCTTGGGCGTATATATAACACGCCGTGTCATTTCGAGTAACATATTTATTACAACTGAACTTGCTTAAACGTTTCAACGGGTTAGATCAATAGTAAAGAAGGCCTTGCCTAGCCGTAGCCCCAGTTCAGATCGCAGGTCTGTGCTTCAATGACGACCTTCGGCGGGATCCGCCTCCGCAAAGCCTCCGGCGGGACACACACCCTTCGCTTCGTTTCACTCGGCAGATGGATGGCTTGCCTAGCCGTAGCTCTAGTTCAGTATTGAGGAGTCCGCCTTCGCCAAGCCTTCGGCGAGACAGCCTTCGCCTCGTTACACTCGGCGAAGGCTGGTAGGCGCGACTGGGATTGAATGACATTCGGTCGCGGCAAGCGCTCGTACCACTTCGATCGGGCACAAAGCTACGATGCGGATTCCTAAGGATCTAGACTGCGGAAGATTTGGCGGCTCGCTGGCCGCGACCTGAGCGATTCTCCACTGCCGACCCCAACAACCATTCTCTCCGCCCCCGCACCGGAGGCTGCGAGAATGGTAGGCGCGACTGGGCTTGAACCAGCGACCTCTTCCGTGTCAGGGAAGCGCTCTCCCACTGAGCTACGCGCCTACGTTTCGGCCTGTCTTTTTCGCCCGTGGCGTCGTTCTCGCACCTCGCGAATCCTCACGTACGGACTATGTACGCTGCGGTTCGCTCGGCGCTGCGGCCTAGCCACAGTCAAAAAATCCTAGGCCTCATACAACCGATTCTCAAAGATCAATGGCCTCGCATCTGACCATTTATCCGAACCCTCACAAAACTTAAAGGCGGGATTCCTCGGCGCTGCGGCCTAGCCACAGTCAAAAAATCCCAGGCCTAATCAACAAACTCTCAAAGACCGGGTTACTTCTTGCCGTACGTCTTGTCGTACAAGGTGATAACCTGGTCGGTTACGTCCAGAACGGGTTTGTAGTAGACGACCCCGCTCTCGGACTTCTCCAGGACCATCGTATATGCGCCGTCGCGGCCCACCTTCTCGATGACATCCTTGATCTTCTTGAGGACGGGTTGGACCAGGTCCTGCTCGCGTTTGGCCATTTCAGCTTGGGCCGTCATAGCGGAACGCTGGTAGTCCATTTGCTTGCTTTCCATTTCCTTCCTCTTGTCCTCAAGAGCGGACGGGGAAAGGATCATCTTCTGCTTATCGAAGCTGTCGCTTAATTTCTTCAGCTCCGCCTGCTTCTTCTCCACTTCGGTCTTTTTGTTGTCCATCTCCCTCTTGAACTGGTCCCGCGCTTTCTTCCCTTCCTCGATCGTGTCGAGCACGCGTTGGACGTCCACGACGGCGAGCTTTTCCTGGGCGCAAAGCGCCGATGGCGCCCAAACCATCGAAGCCAATGCGACGATCCACAGAATGTTCTTTTTCATACCCAACCTCCTAAAAGAGCGAACCAATCATGAAATCAAAGGCAACCCTGCTTTCGTCCTTCTTCTTATCCAACGGGAATCCCCATTCGAAACGAAGGGGACCGATGGGGGAGAACCAGCGGAGTCCGAAACCGACGCTCTGTCTCTGGCCGGTAAGGGTAAACAACGTTTGGCCGTTGTCAAAGGCGTTCCCCATGTCGAAGAAGAATACACCCTTGATGTTTGCCACCCGGATGATCGGGAAGACGTACTCCGCGTTGAAAATGACCTGCTTGTTTCCGCCGTACCGGAAGTCGTCCGTAATCAGGCCCACTGAGTCGAAGACGTCGGCGATCGGAATGGTGGGGCCCATGGAACGGATCGGAAAACCTCGAAGGGACAGGATCCCGCCGGGAAAATAACGTTCGAACAGCGGGACGCGTTGGTTGTCTCTGAGGGGCGCGACGTAGCCCGCGGAAAGGTGAAAGGCGTAGACGGCTCCGCCGATGAAGAAAGCCGTGCTCTCATCGTTCACCGGAAAAAACCAGCGACCGTCGAATTCGGTCTTCGCGTAGTCGTTGTCCCCCCCGAGCCATCTTCCCGCCGCCTCCTCGGTGACCTCAAGGAACGTGCCTTTGGAAGGCTCGAATACGCGGTTCCGCGTGTCATAGTTGGCCCGGGCCGTGAGGCTCGAAGTGATGCCGCCCGAGAACAGCGGCGCCACCGTGGGAACCATGTTGGACAGCGATTCATTCGCGAGGCTGTAGGTCAAACCGCCCCGGACCCGGCGGAGACCTTTGACATAGAAGGGATAATCCAAACCGACATTGCCGCCCGTCGAGGTGTTGTCGAAATTGGAATAGGCCCGGGAAATCCTGAAGAGGTTCACCGTAAGGCCGAACTTCGAATCGAGGAAATACTCGTCCCGGTACTGGAGATTGAATGCCTGCGTCTTCCCGCCGATCCAGGCGTCGAGAACCACGTCCACGCCGTAACCGAAGAGGTTGCGTTTTTCGACCCGGCCCATGATCTGGAACGATTCCAGCGTATTGAAGCCCGCGCCGATGGAGAACGTGCCCGTGGGTTTCTCCTTGATCTCCACGATCACGTTCACGCGGTCGTCCGCCGAACCGCGGGGAGTGCTCATCCTTACGTTCTCGAACAACGCCAGGCGCTCGATGTTCTGCCTGGATTCCCGCAGCTTCGTGGCCGAGTACAGTTCCCCCTCGCTGATCTGCATCTCGCGGCGCAGGACCTTGTCGCGGGTGCTCTCGTTCCCTTTGAACTCGATGCGTTCCACGTAGACCTTCTGTCCCGGCGCAAGCATGTACGTGATGGAAACAGTCTTATTCGTGTCGTCGTACTCGTCGCGGGGGATCACGTTGGCGTATGCGTACCCCTCGTCCGCGTAAATGGTTGTAAGCTTCTGCAGGTCCTCCTGAATTACGAACGTGTCGACGACCTCCCCTTCTTCGAGCTTAACGGCCTTTCTAAGCTCCGAGGGATCCTTGATGAACTCGCCGTCGAGGCCGACTTTGCTGACTTTGTACAGTTCCCCCTCCTCGACCGAAAACGTGAGGGTGAGCCTTCTCTTGTCGGGCGTCAGCTGGACCCTCGGCGCGCCGATCTTGGCTTTGATGTACCCTTTGTGGCCGTAATAATCGCGCAGGAGCTGCCGGTCCTGCGCCAGAAGGTCCTCCTGAAACGCGCCGCTGTCGTTCAGGAAGGAAAAAAATCCTTTTTCCTTCGTCCGCATGGTGGACTTGAGTTCGCTGTCGTTGAAGATCGAATTTCCGATGAAGCTGATCCGTTCGATCAGGACTTTCTTTCCCTCCTTGATCTTGAACTTGAGGACCGCCTCGTTGTTCGGCCGCTTGCCGATCTCGCTCGCGACGTCCGCGAGGTAGAATCCCTTCTTGTCGTAGAGTTTCCGGATCCTATCGAGATCCTCCCGGATCCGGTTGGGATCCAGATACGTAAACTGCCTCGTGGTGACTTCCTTGCCCAGATCCTCCTTGTCGATCTTGTCGTTCCCTTCGAACTCCACCTTGGTCAGCATGGTCTTTTCCGCCACGAAAAACGTGAGCGTCCCCGTGGTTTCGTCGAAGTACGCGCGCACGTCCGTGAAATATCCCATGCGGTAGATGGCCTGCACGTCGTCCCTCAACCGCGCACCGGAATAAGGAGACCCCGGTTTCATTCGGAGGATGTTTCGTATCGCGTCCTGCTCGATCCGCTTGTTTCCCTGGATGGAGATCGCCTTGATCGGCGGCGTGGCCTCCGCCGCCCACAAGCTCGCCGGGCCAGCCAACGCCAGGAACAGGAGCATTCCCTTAAGAAGGCCTGACCTCACGGGCGGACTTCCTCGTGAAGCCGCCCTTCGCGAAGCCGAAGTACACGATCCGCGCGGGCCGCCAATTCCGGATTGTGTGTCGCCATGATCAGGGCGCGCGTCTGGGACCGGATCACCGCAAACATGAGATCCGTGACCATCCGCCCCGTTTCCAGATCCAGGTCCCCGGTCGGTTCGTCGGCCAGGATCAACGACGGGTCGCCGATCAGGGCCCGGGCAATCGCCACGCGCTGCTGCTCGCCTCCCGAAAGCTCCGCGGGTTTGTGGTTGACCCGGTGGGAGAGGCCCACCGCTTCGAGAAGCCCCCTGGCCTTGAGGAGCGCTTCCGGAGCCGTTTCCCCGCGTATCCGTAGCGGCATCGCCACGTTTTCCTCGGCCGTGAATTCCGGAAGAAGGTAATGAAATTGGAAAATGAATCCGACGGACCCGTTGCGGAAGCGTGCCAGATACCAGTTGTTCTTTTTCGACAGGTCTTCGCCGCGGAAAAAAATGGAGCCCCCGGAGGGCCGGTCCAGAGCTCCCAGAAGATGGAGAAGGGTCGACTTTCCCACTCCCGAGGCTCCGACGACGGCAATGGTTTCCGAGGCGTGCGCTTCGAGATCGAGGCCCTTGAGCACCTCGATCGTTTCCGGCCCCTTCCGGTAATTTTTCACGATCGCCTGCGCGCGAAGGAGCTCACTCATATCGGAGCCCTTCCGCGGGATCGAGACGCGCGGCCCGCAGGGATGGGTACCATGTCGCCAGGAAGCTGATCAAAAGAGCGCATGCGCCCACCACGACGAATTCATGCGGAAGCATTCTTACCGGCAACGTGTCGACCTGGTAGACGTCGGCATCGAGGGGAAAGCGGATGTATTGCTTGAGGAGCACGCACAGCACGTATCCTCCGAACAATCCCAAGGCCATCCCGATGGCTCCGATCGTCGTGCCGGACACCATGAAGATCCTGGCGATCGATCGCCGCGTGGCGCCCATCGCCTTGAGAATCGAAATTTCCTTTCCTTTCGTCATTACCAGGAGCGTGAGCGTCCCCACGATGTTGAAGGAAGCCACCAGGATGATCATCGTCAGGACGACGAAGAACGTGGTCTTCTCCAGTTTGAAGGCCTTGAAAAGGTCCTCGTTCAGTTCCAACCAGTGGCGGACGTAATACTCGCTCCCCAATCGGTTCTGGATCTCCTGGCCCACGGCGCGGGCCCGCTTGAGGTCCTTCACGTTGATTTGGATCCCGCTCACCTCCCCTTTCCGGTCGAAGAAACGCTGGGCGTCCTCAATCGAGACGTAGGCGCTCTTGGCGTCGTATTCATAAAGGCCGCTCTTGAACACGCCCGCCACCTCAAAACGCCTGACCTTGGGCCCGAATCCGAACGGCGTGAGTTCCCCGGAGGGGGACACCACGTCTACGGTGGTCCCCGGGATGAGGAACAGGTTGTTCTCCGCAAGCTCCCGTCCCACGATGATGCCGGGAAGCCGGCCCGAGCGTGCCTTGAGGTCGGCGAGCGACCCGGTGACCAGGTCCTTCTGGAGCGACGTCACTTTTCCCACGCGGTCCGGGTCGATTCCGTACAGCACGATGCCCGCGGAACGGCCGGATTCGGTGTGGAGAAGTACTTCACTGTACAGAAAGGGACTCGCGGCGGTCACACCCGGCACCTTCTCGATTTCGCGGATCACGCTGTCGTACTGGCGCACCGGGCCCGTGGACCGAAAGAGGATCAGCGGGGAGTTGTTGCCCAGGATCTTCCGTTGGAAATCCTCCTCGAAACCGGAAACGACCGAGAGAACGACCGTAAGCGCCGTCACTCCCAGGGCGACGCCGGCGATCGAAATGACCGTGATGACGGAGAGCAGCGCGTTGTGCTTCCGCGACAGGAGATATCGGAAACCGATGAGAAATTCGTACTTCAATTCGCCGCGACCTGAGCAAACCGGTTCTTCACAAAAGTCATGTCCAGGGACGCCAGGAAAAAGCCCGCCCGCGGGCCCTTCGGCTTCCCAAGAAGCGAAAGATAAATGGCCTCGAAGAGCTTGTCCGGGGCCACCTTCACTTCATCCTTCACTCCATAGACGGTCTGGTGGATCTGTTCCGCCGTCATCCCTGAGGCCAGCCTTTCGGAAAGAAAACGCAGCGCCTTTTTCTGTTCCGTGGAGAGCGCCGCGCATGCGTTCGGGATCTCCTTCTGGATCGAGAACCGGATCTCCTCCGGAGCGAACCGGTCCAGCCACTTCCGGGCGTATCGAACCCGTTCGGCCAGGAGCTGTGGGCTGGATACCAGGTAGCCCGTGCGTTCCAGGATCTTGCCGATCTCGTTCACCTGGTCGTTGGTGGTCTGTACCAGGCTTACGATGTGCCGAAACGGGGCGCCCAAAGCCGAGGTTCCCGGGACTTCGGAAAGCTTCGCGGCACGGTCATTTCTGCCGGAGGAAGTCGGATCGTCGTACTCGTCGATCAATTGCGTCAACGGCAGGCCCGGATCGAAAACGATCCTGCGGTTGGGTATCACGCGAAGGATGCAGTATTTCAGGATTTCCGGCGGTACGACCTCCAGCATCTCGTGAATCGAGAGAACGTTTCCCTTGCTGGAAGACATATCCCCGCCCCCGCGAAGGCTGATCCACTCGTAAACGACGGGGAACGGCGGTTCGTATTCGAAAACTTCGCGCGAGATCCTAACGCCGGTGTCATACGAGCCCCCTTTGGAGGCGTGGTCTTTCCCGAACGGCTCGATCGTGACGCCCAGGATCTGCCATCGGGCGGCCCAATCCACCCGCCACGTAAGCTTGCCTCCGCCCGCCATCGGCACCGAGTCATGATCCCCGCACTCACAGCGGTACTCCACCTGCTCGCGTTTCGCGTCGAACCCGACGACCGTCGTCGCGGTCATCCGCTTGCAGGCGTTGCAGATGGGATTGAAGGGAGACCAGGTTTCGTCCGTTTCCTTCCCCGTTTCTTCTTTCAGAATGGCCCGGATCTTGTCCGCGCGCTCGAGAGACCGGATGATCTGTTGGTTGTATCGCCCCTGCTCGTACATCTCGTTCGCCCGTACCACCTGAACGCCGATGTCCAGGGTTTTGAGCGAGTCCATGAACGGGGCCAGAAAATGCTCGGCGTAACTCGAATGGCCTTCTTTGGGGGCCGGAATCCGGGAGAGGGGTTGGCCGATGTACGGCGTGTATTTCACGGGGTCCAGGAAGGGATAGACGCGGCGAAGAGGGTCGAACGTGTCCGCAATATAGAAAAACGTCGGCTCCTTCCCCATTTCCCGCAGAACCCGGGTCACGGCGTCACCGGTGACCACCTCCCGAAGGTTCCCGATATGGATTTCCCCGGAAGGAGTGATCCCCGTGGCCGCGACGAACTTGGTCCTGGCGGCAAGGATTTCCGAGGCGACCTGATCGGCCCAAAATATCGGTTGCTGGCTCACGATACGAAGGGCGACTTTGTACCTAAGGGGGGGTGGGGCGTCAAACTATTGACCCACCGCCTTTTTCAATAAATACGAGCGGATAAACGCATCGATGTCGCCGTCCAGAACGGCCTGAACGTTCCCCACTTCGTGGTCCGTCCGGTGGTCCTTGATGAGCTGGTACGGCTGAAGCACGTAGGAGCGGATTTGCGACCCGAAGGCGATGTCCTTCTTCTCTCCGGCCATTTTCACCTTTTCCTGCTCCTTCTCTTCCTGGTGCCTCTCGAACAATCGCGCCCGGAGGATCTTCATGGCTTGGGCCTTGTTCTTGTGCTGGGAGCGTTCATTCTGGCACGCCACGACGATTCCCGTGGGAATGTGGGTGAGGCGCACGGCGGAATCGGTCTTGTTGACGTGTTGGCCTCCGGCGCCGGAAGAGCGGTACGTGTCGATGCGCAAGTCTTCCTCGTTGATTTCCACTTCCACGTCGTCCTCGATTTCAGGCAGGACCATCACGGAAGCGAACGAGGTGTGGCGACGGGCGTTCGCGTCGAAGGGTGAGATCCGGACAAGGCGGTGAATCCCGGCCTCGGAGGAGAGATATCCGTAGGCGTACGGCCCCTCCACGACCACCGTGGCGTTTTTGAGCCCCGCCTCCTCCCCCGGCTGCGTGTCCACGATCGTGGCCTTGAACCCCCTCCGCTCCGCCCAACGGAGGTACATTCTCAGGAGCATTTGGACCCAATCCTGCGCTTCCGTGCCACCGGCGCCGCTGTTGATCGCAAGAATCGCCGGGGAGTGATCGAACCGCCCCGCCAACATCCGGCGGAATTCCAGCTCCTCCATCGTCTTGCGGCAACGGCCCAGTTTGGCGGCGACTTCCCGCGTGATTTGGGGATCCCCCTGTTCCACCAACGGAGCGAATTCCTCCGCATCGGCGAGATCCGTCGCAAGCTGGTCCAAGGTCCGGACCGTTTCGGCGCATTCGCTCCTCCGGCGCTGGATCTCCGCGGCTTTCTTGGGGTCGTTCCAAAACAAGGGGTCCGCCGTTTTCTCCTCGAGCGACAGAAGCTCCTTACGAAGGTCTTCCAAGTGGAAGATCTCCGAGAGACTCCGCAGTTTCGCCTTAAGGTTGTCGATATCGGCCGACACGCGGGCCTGAAAATAGCACAAGTTTGGCCTCTGCTATACTCACGACGTGCCGCCGGACCGCACAAAGAGCATCGTGTTCCGTCTCGCGTCGATCGCCGTTACGGCGGCCGGGCTCGGCGTACTCACGGGGTTCGCTGTCGTGACCTTGAGCGACCTGCCCGAGGTCTCGCAACTGGAACACTACGAGCCGAAGGGGCTCACCGTCCTCAAGGACGTCCACGGACGGGTCATCCATGAATTCTTCACGGAGCGTAGGATCGGGGTCCCCCTGGAATCGATCCCCCCCATGGTGCGTTCCGCGTTCCTCGCGGCGGAGGACTGGCGTTTTTACGAGCACTTCGGCATCGATCTCAAGGGTCTGACCCGGGCCCTTTTCAGGAACCTCGTGGAGGGACGGTACGCCGAGGGAGCCAGCACGATCACGCAACAGCTCTCAAAGGTTCTGTTTCTCACGCCCGAAAAGACCATGGCCCGCAAGCTCAAGGAGATGATGCTCGCGCTTCAGATCGAGCGGCGTTACAGCAAGAACGAGATTCTGGGTCTTTACATGAACCAGATCTATTTGGGTGCCGGGTGCTACGGCGTGGAAGCGGCCTCCCGGACCTACTTCGGGAAAGGGGTCAAGGATCTATTTCCGGCTGAGGCCGCCCTCCTGGCGGGCCTGCCGAAAGGACCCACGAAATTTTCCCCGTTTGTTGATCCCGCGGCGGCGCGGGATCGCCGGGACACGGTGCTCCTCACGATGTTCGAGCGGGGCGTGATCCGCAAAGATGAATATTTGAAAGGCAAGGAGGAGCCTCTTTCGGCGCAACCCGCGAGCGATGAACGCGCCCAGTCCTATTTCGCGGCTTACATTCTGTCGCTCCTCTCGGGCGAGATGGGAGAGGAGCAGGTCTATCGCGGCCATCTGGACGTCGAAACAACGATGGACCTCGACCTTCAGGAGGCCGCCGAGGAGGCCGTCAAGGCCGGCCTGGAGGCCTATGCGCGGCGCCGGAGAATCCGGCCCGACAGGGCCGATCTTCTACCCCAGGCGGCCTTGCTGGCGCTCGACGCGCGCACGGGAGAAATCCGCGCCATGGTGGGAGGAAAGGATTTCAAGGAAAGCCAGTTCAACCGCACGATCCAGGCCGTCCGCCAGCCCGGCTCATCGATCAAGCCGGTTCTGTACGCCGCCGCTCTGGAGAGGGGGTTCACGCAATCGTCGCCCGTGGAGGATCGGCCGATCTCTTTCCGCTTGCCTGGCGGAAAGACGTGGAGTCCCAAGAATTACGACAAGAAGTACATGGGAATCATCCCGCTGCGCGTAGCGCTCGAGCATTCCAAGAACGTCGTGGCCGTGCGTCTCCTCAAAACGATAGGAATTCCGGCGTTTCGGACGATGGCTCAAAGGCTCGGGATCGCCTCCCCCATCGCCCCGAACCTCTCGTCCGCCTTGGGAAGTTCCTCACTCAAACTGGTCGAGCTCGCGCGGACGTTTTCGGTTTTTGACAACGGGGGGATCCGACCGAACGTTCGGGCGATCCGAAACGTTCTGGCTTCCGGCGGAGGCAATCTTTGGCCTTCCTCGATTCCAAGCCAACCCGTTCTGGACCCTCGGATCGCGTATGTCATGACGGACCTTCTGACCGGCGTGGTCCGCTTCGGCACCGGCGTTTTCGCGAAAGATCTTCCCTGCGCGGTTGCGGGGAAAACGGGAACCACGGACGACAATGTGGATTCGCTCTTCGTGGGCTTTTCGAGCGATCTCGTGGCTGTGGCGTGGATGGGATTTGACGACCGTAAAAGCCTGGGCAGGGAGGAGACCGGCGCAGTGGCGGCCGGGCCGATCTGGAAGCAGTTCATGGAAACCGCCTGTGAAGGCGCCGCGGATGAATTCTCCCCGCCTCCGGGAATCCTTCTGGTGGACGTGGACCATTCCACGGGAAAGCTGGCGGGCAGCTATTGCTCCGACGTCGTGACACAAGCCTATTTGGAAGGGACGCAGCCGAACGAAGTCTGCAGCGAAGAACGAACGCCGTAGCTTCAATTCTTCACTGCGGTCCCGGCCTTTTTCCCAGATTGCGCTATAGGGGTGGCGGCACCGGCAGGTACCCCAAATGCTCGCGCTCTTCTGTTCCTTCCGTAATGAAATTGATCGTGCGCTCCGGCTTTGGGGCCCCTCCCTGCGCCGCCGCCACCCAGACCGGGCCCGCTTAATGCTTTCCCCTCTCAGGACGATATCGACCGCATGCGACGTTCTTCCTCCACCCCAAAAAAGAGAGACGCTTCGTGGCACCAAGCGGAATCTTGGGACAGTGCGCCTATTTCCGTACGTGTGCTTTTGGGGGCTCCGGAAATGGAATAGCCGTCCCCGGATTGCCATTACGTATGACGAAGGACCCGGTCAGAAAAAAAGCGAGCGAAGGCGCTATCTACCAAGGTCTTATGGCCGCCGGGTTGGGGGTCCCCGCGGCGAGGACTAACGGGCCGCAGACCGTGGGGGTGCACAACCCGGCGGCCCGCACACATGCTCGACAGTGACATCCTCGCGTTTCTTTTGAGCGGGAATTCGGTTACAAACTTCACATGCGTTCGCTAGAGGGCCTAAATCCCGAGCAGAAGGCCGCCGTCGAGACCATCGACCGGCACCTTCTCGTCGTTGCCGGCGCCGGCTCCGGCAAGACCCGCGTCCTCACGCACAAGATCGCTTATCTCGTCGAGGAACAAAGGGTGCCTCCGCACGCCGTCCTCGCCATGACCTTCTCCAACCGCGCCGCGCGCGAGATGCTCGAACGCGTGCGCATCCTGCTGCCGAGTTACGAACAACCCCGCTGGATCGGAACGTTCCACTCCATTTGCCTTAGGTTCCTCAAGGAATTTTCCCGCGAGGCCGGCCTTCCCCCGTATTTCACGATCTACGACGAAAGCGACCAGATCTCGGCCTTGAAACGGGCCACAAGAGAGCTGAACCTGGATCCGAAGCGTTTCCCTCCGTCGACGATCCAGTATTACATCGATCGGGCCAAGAACGAGACGGGTGACGTCCTGAAATGGCTGACGACTAAGCAGGTCCTAACGGAGGGCGCACTCAAGATCGCGGAAGCGTACGAGCGGCTCCTCCGCCAAAATCACGCGCTCGATTTCGGAGATTTGCTCACGCAAGCCGTGCGTATTCTGCGCGACGTTCCGGCCGTTCGCGACGAGCTGCGCCGGCGTTTTAAAAGGATCCTGATCGACGAGTACCAGGATACAAACCGAATCCAGAAGGAACTGGTCCGGGAATTGGCCGGGGCCGGCGCCGTCGTCTGCGCCGTTGGAGACGAGGACCAATCGATCTACGGCTGGCGGGGGGCCCGCGTGGAAAACATCCTGGAGTTCGATTCGGATTTTCCGGGAGCCCATATCGTCAAGTTGGAGCAGAACTACCGTTCCACGCAGCGGATTCTGGACGCCGCCAACCACGTGATCGGCCACAACGTCGGGCGCCGGGGGAAGAACCTCTGGACGAAGAACGAGGAGGGAGCACTCGTGACGTTCCGCCAGACGGAAGACGATCACGAGGAAGCGGCTTACGTGTTCGACCGAATCGAGGAAATGCTCCGGGAGAAAGCTCACCCGGCTCGTGAGATCGCGATCTTCTACCGCACGCACGCCCAATCGCGGATCCTGGAGGAGGAATCGCGCCGGAGGAACCTCCCCTACCGCATTTTCGGCGGCGTCCGCTTCTATGATCGTGCGGAAATCAAAGACATGATGGCCTTCCTGCGCCTGCTTCTCAATCCCGCCGACGATCTTTCCTTTCTCCGGGTCGTCAACCTTCCGTCTCGTGGGATCGGGGGAAAAACGCTCGAATCTCTCGGAATTCTGGCCCGCGAAAAAGGATGTTCGTTGTTGGCGTCGATCCCTCACGTCCAGGGGCAAACCAAGGCCGAGCGTGCCCTGCGCGATTTCCACGAATGGTTTGCGCCCCTACTCAAAGAAGCCTCGACGAGAATTCCGGCCGACGCGGCGGAAGAGATTCTCGAGCGAAGCGGCTATCGGAAGGCGCTTCAAGAGGCGGACACGATCGAGGCCGAATCCAGACTCGAGAACATCGACGAGCTGCTCCGATCGATGGAGGAATTCGCCGAGGAAGACGAGGGAGCCCTTCCCGCTTATTTGGACCGCGTCTCGTTGATTGCCGATGTCGACTCCTTCGACCCCCAAGGCGACGTTCTGACGCTCATGACCACGCACAATTCGAAAGGCCTCGAGTTCAACGCGGTCTTCGTCGTGGGAATGGAGGAGGGAATTTTCCCTCACCAGCGTTCGCTGGACGACGGGGACCCGAACGAGATCGAGGAGGAGCGCCGCCTGTGCTACGTCGCCATGACCCGCGCCCGAAAGGCACTCACGCTCACGGCCGCCGCGCGCCGGAGGCTCTACCAGTCCACGCAATATAACCCGGTGTCGCGCTTCATCGGCGAGATCCCGGCCAAATTCCTCAAAGATGAGACCGGAAGCGGACAGGATGCGAGCCGAGTCCAAGTGAGCCGTTATTCCTATTGGGGCAAGGCCCGCACTCCCCGCAAGAGCCCCCAAACCGACGAGTACCGGCAGGAATCGTACGATGAGGACGATCTCCCCAGAAGGGCTGTTTGGGGAAAGGCCGCGGTCAAAGCGCAGATGAATGCCCCATTCCCCCCCGGAGCGCAGGTCCTCCACCCGGACTTCGGGTTGGGCACGGTCCGGAGGTGCGAAGGAAAAGATGACAATCTCAAGCTAACCGTTCAATTTCAAAGCGTAGGGCTGAAGAAGTTGATGCTCAAGTATTGCACGCTGGAGCTTGTGAGCCGCTGATGGACTGGCAGTGCACTCAATGCGGCTTCCCTTTCGAGCCCCAGGAGGAACGGGGCGAGATCCAATGCCCGCGGTGCGGCGTGCTTCAGGATCTTGTGAGGCCTCTGAAGGCATCGCCCGCTCTTGGTTCCCTCGAAGATCAAACGGAGCACGCTGAACCCAAAGACCCGTCGGCGCGGAACGGAGAAGGAGCCCCCTCCGGAAAGGTCACCCCTGTTCCGCAGGTGTCACCCGTTACGGATCCCTCGGCCCGCGCACGAAGGCCGGACCGGATTCTGGATTTGTTCGGCCCGACGCTTCTGGTCTGCCTGATTTTCGTCGTTTGGGTCATTTGGGACAAAAAGCTGAGGCCGCCTCCCGCCGTAAACACCACGGTTCAGGTCGAAGTCGACAAGGCGCTTAAGCTTTCGATCGAGGCCCTGCGGAAGGGGGATGGTGCGGTGGCCCTTCGTTACTCCAATGAAGCGCTCCGCCTGGACCCGAAGTCCGAACTCGCGAACGAGGTCCACCTTCTTCTGAATCCGCCGGCATCGGGACCCTCGAACGCTCCCCCGAAGTAGCAAAATCGAGGGACAGCTTATCTATTTCTGATGCGAAGGGTATCCCCAGATTTCGGCCTTTCAAATTTCGAATACTCTTGAAATGTAATCAGTCAGATCCGTTGCGCAATGCACGCATCGTCCACCCGGAGGTGCAATCCGAGATTTCAACGGAAGTTTCCAACCGAAGAAGTCCCAAGACTTTCCGCATACAGGGCATTTGACCGCTTTGGCTCCATAGAAAGCCGCCGCGGACACGGCCACTGCTAGAATTCCGAAGAGAGCCACAAGGAGTCCGATGAGATTTGAGTCTCTCCAGAATCGAATCTGGGGAAGACTGACAGCGAGAAAAACGAGGATCATCGCGACAAGGCTTGCCCATGCAAACAGCCAGGTACGACGAAAAGCAATCCGCCTCAACGGAGCATCTCGTTCAGCTGTCTTCACATCCAGGATCTGATACCTATCTTTCTCCTTCCCAGGAAGCGGTTTTCCACAGTTAACGCAGTGAATGCCAATGGGCTCAGAAAGAAAATTGAGGCTAAATTGTTCACCACAAAACCGGCAGGCTCTTGGCCCAAAGGCAAAGGGGAGCACGACTCGAATGAAGATCAAGACCAGAGCCAACAGAAGAAGGATCCCGAGAGCAGGGAGAAGTAGGCCCACGCCTTTCAGTCTCCCCCGATCGGCATGCGAACGCAAAAAAGCCGATCGAAGGGGGACGGAGCCATGAAGGCCGAGATAAGACGGGATTCACAAACGGACAAAGCGTGGTATCGTGCAACCACTTATGACTACAAATCTTTTTGGATCACACAGGGTTTCTTCGGTTGCAATCACATTTTTGATCTCTCTCGGGATTCTCGCGATGGCGGGCGGTTGTTCAAAGAAAGAGGAGAACGCGGCGGCGCCGCCGTCCCTCACACCGGTCGCCACGCCTGAGAACGTCACACCCGCAGCACCCGAAGGCACACCCTTGTCAGCCGCTACGGTCGCACCCACTCCAATTCCGCCGGAAATCCTCAGCGGAAAAGTGATCCAGGTGGTCCGGGCCGACACACTCAAGGTTCAGGAAGGGACGAGGAAGGTTACGGTGAAGCTCTACGGGATCGACCTTCCCTCCAAGAAGGCCGCGATCCTCAAGAAGGCCAAGGCGTACATCACGAAGCTTGTCCTCAAGAAGACCGTCTCCGTGGAAGTGCGGGAAAAGGCCGACTCGCGGATCACCGGGATCGTGACGCTCGCTTCGGGAACCAATCTGAGCCACGAACTTCTGAAGAGAGGCTACGCCTCACTGGATTCGAACGCCGTGACCGAAGACGCGGAGACCCAGCTTCAGGACCAGGCCAAGGCCGCGAAAAAAGGTATGTGGGCCGCGCCCGCCAAGAAGAAACACCGACGACGGACGTATTAGAAGAAGATATCTCTAATCGGGGACACACGCCGGTCGTGTGTCCCCTCTTTCTTTTCTTTATATTTCTCGAGGCCCACAACGAACGTGTCCCCCGCGGTCATGCCCAATCACATCTTGTTCAACGGCTATGCCTCGTTAATA
>JAZDIZ010000071.1:0-22253 GCA_043804515.1 Pseudomonadota bacterium
GCTCGCGGACGCCCCTCCCCCCGGCACGAAAGAGGGGGAGATGATCCGGGACGGCTACGACGCCGGCTTGGACGAACTCCGCGCTCTCATGCGCGGCGGACGAAGCTGGATCGCACGGTTGGAAGCTCAAGAGAGGGAGCGCACGGGGATCTCTTCGCTCAAGATCGCGTACAACCGGGTGTTCGGTTACTACCTGGAGGTCACGCGCACGCATCTTGCGAAAGTGCCGCCGGAGTATCAACGCAAGCAAACACTGGCCAACGCCGAACGGTACGTGACTCCCGAACTCAAGGAGCAGGAAGACCGGATCCTGTCGGCTGAGGAAAAAAGCTTCCGCCTGGAATTCGAGCTGTTCGAAAATTTAAGAAAACGCGTCGCTGAGGCCACGCGGTCGCTCCAGCGTCTGGCGGGCGCATTGGCGGATCTGGACATGCTTTGCTCCCTGGCCCGCGTGGCCGCTCGTTATCGGTACTGCCGCCCCCGCATGCACGAGGGGACTTCCATCCGGATCAAAGCCGGCCGGCATCCGGTGGTGGAACGCTTCATGGAGGGGGAGCCGTTCGTACCGAACGACACCGATCTGGACTGCGAAGAGCGGCAGATCGTGATTCTCACCGGGCCCAACATGTCCGGGAAATCCACGATCATGCGGCAGGTGGGCTTGATCACGCTCCTGGCGCAGACGGGATCGTTCGTGCCCGCCGAGGAAGCCGAGATCGGCGTAGTGGATCGCATTTTCACGCGCGTCGGCGCCTCGGACGACGTGGCCCGGGGAAGATCCACATTCATGGTGGAGATGAGCGAGACGGCCAACATTCTTCGGAACGCGACGGAAAGATCGCTGGTTCTCCTGGATGAGATCGGCCGGGGCACGAGCACGTTCGACGGCCTGGCGATCGCCTGGGCGGTGACCGAGGATCTCCATGACCGCGTCGGGGCGAAGACGATCTTCGCCACGCACTATCACGAGCTCACGGACCTGGTCCGCACAAAACCCCGCGTGCGGAATATGAACGTGTCCGTGAAAGAGTGGGGGGAGAAAATCGTGTTCCTCCACACGCTGAACGAGGGAGCCGTGAACCGGAGTTACGGAATCGAGGTGGCCCGACTCGCGGGAGTCCCCGACGCGGTGATCGCGAGGGCCCGCACGATTCTTAGGAACCTGGAAAAGGGAGAGTTGGACGCACTGGGTCGGCCCGTTCTGGCGGAGGCCGAGGAGCAGGGAAAAACCACCCAGGGGCAAATGGAACTCTTTCGGAGGTTGGGGGACGAGCTGCTTGCGGAATTGGGGCGCGTGCATCCCGACGAACTCACGCCCCGGCAAGCCCTGGATCTCCTGTTTGCCTGGCGCGAGCGCTTCCGCCCGCGGTAGGAAAGCTGCTATAATCCGCTCGGTCTCGTTTCTGAACCTGCGGTCGTTTATGCGAACACGTTACGTGTCATGGATCCCCCTCGCGGGATTCTTCGTCTCCGTGGCTCTTGCCGCCCCCGGGGATCGTTTGTTCCAACGCGGCCGTGCAGAGTTCTTCTCTGCCCAGAGCATTTCAGATGCGGCAACCCGCCGCACGAAACTGAAACGGGCTATTTCGGATCTACGCAAATTCGCGGAGCGGAATCCCAATCACGCCCAACGCCCGGCCGCTCTTTTCGACCTGGGATCGGCGTATGAAGGTCTTGCGGATCCCGGAACCGACCGCGAAGACGCGGTGAGGGCTTTGGGTTACTACCGGGAACTTGTTCGCTCCTACCCTCGGAACGGTCTGGCCGATGACGCCCTGTACCGCATCGCCGAGATCTGTGCCCGTGTGTTCAAGGACGCAGCCTGCTCGGAACAGGCCCGCTCCAAAATCCGGGGCCAATACGCGGACGGCGATATGGTTCGGCTCCTCGCACCGGCTCATGCTCCATCGCGCAAACCGGAGAACGTTGCGGCAAACGAAAATCAGCCTCGTGCGGACGCCGAGGCTCCGCGTTCCGATCCGGTTCCCGGTGCCGCCGCGACGGCCAAACTGAAGGATGCGAGAGTGGAACGGCTTCCATCGGAAATCGTGATCCGGCTGATCCTGGACGGGGAACCCAAGGTCTTTCATTCCGATCGTCTGGTCGCCGACCCGGAGCTCAAGCTTCCGGAGCGTTTTTATGTGGATTTGGACCAGGCCCGGGCGGGGCCTTCGGTGAAAGCGCCCGAGTTTTCGGACTCGGATCCGGTGATGCAACTGAGGCTGGGACAAAACGGCACGGCGGCTCGCATCGTTCTGGACCTGCGTTCGGGGGGGGTGGGCGCGGCGGGCCCTTCGGCTCAATTGGAAGCCAACGAGCTTCGCATTCGCGTTCCCCGGCCCACGAGCGTAGCCACGGACACATCCGCGGCTGCGGACGCTCCGTCGGCGGACCCGGCTGCCCCCGCGGTGCAGGCTCGAACAACGGAGACCGCTGCCGTTCAACCGAAAGTGCAGGCCAAGCGAGACTCCCGGTTCAAAATCGTCCTGGATGCCGGGCATGGCGGAGAAGACGCGGGCGCCAAGGGGAGAAAAGGCACGGAGGAAAAGGACGTCTGCCTGGCGATCGTGAAGCGCTTGGACGAGATGCTCAGAAAGCGGCCCGAATACGATGTCTATCTCACGAGGGACCGCGATCGGTTTGTTCCGCTCGGGGACCGGACGAAATATGCCAACCAAGTGGGAGGGGATCTCTTTATCTCCGTCCATGCGAATGCCGCCCCCCGCAAATCGGCCGAGGGGGTTTCCACCTATTTTCTGGATAACCACGACGACGAGGAATCGCTCAGGGTTGCCTTGCGGGAGAACGACGTGCCGGGAGGCGTGCCCTTGGGCAAGAGGCCCGAGTCGGACGAGCAATACCTGGAGATCATGAAATCCTCGATGGTGAAAAACTTCCACACCGTGCAGTCGACGGACCTGGCGCACGACATCCAGGCGTGGTTGCTCAAGGAATTGCGGCGCGGCTACAGCGGCGTGGAAAGCCTCGGCGTGAGAAGCGCGCGTTTTTATGTCCTGACGGGAGCGACCATGCCGGCGGTCCTGATCGAAACCTCCTTCATATCCAATTCAAGGGAGGAAAAGAGGCTCCGCGATCCGGGCTATCAGAAATTGGTAGCGAAAGCGGTGGTGGAAGCGATCGACCAATATTTCAAGAGCTCGGTGGGACGGGGGGACCACACGGCGCTTTATCAGAACTGACGCCTGGCGAATGTCGGCGACACAAAAACCCCTGATTCTTCTTACCGCCTCGGCCGTCGTAGCGGGCTTTGTCGGATGCATCGGACACAACGCACCCCGGTACGGAACGGTCCCGGCGCACTCCCGTAAGATCGGCGTAACCGCCGTCGGGACGGTCCCGGCAGGATGGCCGGACATGACGGCGGGATCCTTAAGAGAGCTCTATGCCTGCCAGGTAGGTGTTCTTGAGAATTCGAAGGAGTCCCCCTATCCGGTCCCAAGCGGGGCGCTTCTCCAGGCGGGCGTCCTGAATTTTGACCAGGTCCTGGTCCTCCGCGCCGGTAAGACGGACCCTCTCAATCCGATGCCGTCCGTTACGGTGTCTTTATTCAGCCTGAACCCGCTGCGATCGGAATTCGAATTCCCGTTGCAGGTGACGAGCGAGCCGGATCATTATTTGAAACTGAGTCTCGGCCAAAGCCTCAAGGATCCGGGCCGGTTGCCCCGTGGAAGCCGGGCGCCCGTGGCCGCGGAGCTCGAAAGACGCGGTGAGCTGGAGATGGCCCGGGACGTCTTGGAGGCGGCACGGGATGACTACAAGACGACGTTCGTTCACGACATCGCTGAGCGAAGCGAGTTGGAGCAGAAACTGGTCGATCTGGACCGTCGCATCGAAGCCGGGAAGTGTGTCTCCGGGACGACGCACGGGAAACCTACAAACTGACGGTCCAGAACGAGGGGATCGCCGAGCCCTATATCCGGACGTTTGAACGGATCCTGACCGAGCGGAACACGAACGCCTTTTTCGCCCAGTATTCGACCAAACCCACGGACCTGAGGATCACGTACGATCCCGACGCCGACCGGGGCGGGATCCGCCTTCACCTGAGGTTTCTCCCGGCCTGGTACCGAAAAATGACCGCCTCGTTTCCGACGAGAATCGGGAATGTCCGCGTCGCCACGTTCCGGCCTTACTTCGACGTGATGAAGGAGCTGCTCGCCCTGCGAGAGGTCTTCTCGAAAAGCCTTCCCGCCGGGATCTCCGAGTCCGTGCTCCGTTTTCAAATCGTCCTGGCGTTGGAAAGGCCTTGCGGGGAATTCCTGGAGTTCGCGGTGGTCGCGGGCCGGCAGGAGCAGGTGCTGGATCCGTATTTTCTGTCCGTAAAAGTGAAGGGGTATGACGAGGCCACGGTCGAAGCCGCGGATAAAAGTATTTTTGACGACACCGGCATGTTCGCCCTGGGACCCGCGAAACTCCTGAGCGGCGACCGGACCGATTTCACCGTCGTCTACGATTTCTTGGAAATCCAGCCGTAGATTCTTCTCTATAAGGAAAGACCACTTTTTCCGTCAACGTCGGTTCACCGTGCACCACGTCCGATAATCGGGCATAGGCCTTGTCTCGTACGATTCCTAGTATCTCGAAACGAAGCCACAGTGAAAGTGACGTCCATGAGCCAGAATGTTGTTTAGAAAGGGAAGACGGGCGGCAAGAAAAGAACGTCCCCGAGACCGTCCTGTCTGCGACAGGTCGAACCCTTGGGTCTTGCGTCAACTTTGCGGGGTGGGCCGGTGCCGGAGCGGAGGTCAGGCGCAGGATCGCCGTGAGGGGGACACCCATCAGGCTGATGGGGACACCCTTAAGGGTGTCCCCCATGATGCCCTGTGATGCGATCCGAGCCACGGAGCGTAGGCAGCGACCCAGCCCGCCTGTACCGTGTCGTCATGCGATTTGCCTTCGACGGACAGGCCTGCGTTTTGCTCCAGCGCAGGTGTCTTTTTCGGCCCGGCCGGATTCCCTTTAGAATCACCCCCTCGGAGGCTGAAGGGCAGAACTCGCTACTAAGGCCGAGTTGAAATGAAATGGCAGGGGAGAAGGGGGGAGATCCTTCAACCCGGTTCAATTGCGGTTATCGTGCTTGGATGCTGCGCTCGGACGGAAAGAGCGGGCGTCCGTCCGCCCCTTGTCCTTCCATCACCGTGATTGACATCCTCGGCTTGGAGTTCTTGAGCGCCTCGCATGCCGTGGGATCGTTCATCAGGTAACGGACCTTGTCCGGCGCGATGCTGACGGCTTCCAGGAGCTTCGTGAACGTGCCTTGGATCGTATACTGGCGCTCGATGTCCATGACCGCCTTCGGTTTCTCCTTGAGCGGCCCCGAGAATGTCGCCTCGATGCCGAAACAGGCGTTCGAACCCGCGAGTTTTTCGCTGAGCGGCACGATGCGCTTGAGTTCCGTCTTGGAGAACATCTCATCCTGCGATCGCGCGCTCAGAAGAACCAGCGACGCCGTTACCGCGCAGAAAACCGAGAGCCCAGTCCAAAGCAAACGCGTACTATTGAATCGTGAGGCCATTGCTCTTGAACGTGTGTGAAGCGGTTCCAATCGTGTTCGTCGTGTCAATCGCTTCATTGATCGTCACCTCTAATTTGTTGCCTGCGCCCGGAAACCAGCCGAAGTAATCCGCGCTGCAGGCGTAGTCCGGAAACAGAAGATACCAGCTTCTCATCGTTGTCGTATAGGGGTTGACCTCGGGGCCCATCGGACCAGTCTCTACGGTAACCCAACGGAAGGTCAGCAGCGAATAAGCAGTCAATTTATATGTGGCGCTGGTGATGGCCTGAAGATCCTCGTTGAAATCAACCTGCACGTAGTCAAGACACTGGCTATTCGGATTCACGAAAATCGTCCAATGTGTCACTTGCGGGGGCCCATCCACGGAAACGATACCGCCGTAGCCCGTGAGGCTGCCGGTGGCGAAGACATACGACGTGGGCTGAATGAGCGCCGCACCCGCTCCGGACTTAAGCGTCGTGGAGATCGAAACCTGGTATTTGGCGTTCGGATTCAGGTTCTTTGCGACGTGAGTGCAGACGTACATGTCATTGACCGTGTTCGTGGACCCGTATGAAACCGAGCAGTTGGTGGTCCAGTCCACCGTGGCACCATTCGCCGTCTCATAAATCTTGATACTGGCGTCGACCGTGCTGAGGTCCACGGAATCACTGAACAAAATGTTAATCGACGATGCGACCGGCACGCTTTCCGTGTTGGGATACGGATCGGCGTTGATGACGCGGAAACCGGAAGAAGGCCCATAGACGGTTTGCCAATAGGGGAGGGTCGATGAACCCCCGCTTCCGCAAGCGGAAAGACCCAGGATGAGCCCCAGAGCCAGCGTGGTGAGTGCGATTTTGCGACTTTCCATATAGCCTCCTGCCTTCTGAACCTCCTATGTGCAATCCGCGTGCTAGCCTGGCAAAACCGCCAACCCGCTGAAAAGATTGCAAATTGTCAAAAGCCGACCCCTCGGTTGGGGGCTTAAAAAGCGCCTAAAAGGCGCACATGCCCCGAATATGTCTCACCCGGTGGAATCCGGGGGGAGAGTCCCCAAAAAGGCCATGCCCGTGTCTAGCTCTACCTGCCGGGGCGACCAGTAGGTCTTGGGACGGAGGACGTTGGGGTCGTTCCGGTGGCGAAGAAGGAAAACGAGGAATCCCGCCAGCCATGCGTAGAACCACGCCCCCGCGCTTCGGATCGGCCGGGCCGTCTCGGCTCCCGCGAGAGGGGAGATCTGAAAGTGTTCGGGATCGGGAATCCGCCCTTCGCCCGAGCGGGAGACGTACAGATTCTCAAACGCTCCGATCTGGCGATCCAGTTTTTCGATGCGCTCCTTCAATTGGTCCCGCCCGGCACGTAAAGCGTCCCGCGGCTCCAAGGGTTTGGCCATATCGGCGATGCGCTGCTCCTGATTTGAAATCCTGGCTTTCAGTTCCTCGATTCTGCGGCGAACCTCGTCCCGCTTCTGTTCGAAAAGTTGCGCGCGCGTTCCGTCCCGGTTCGCGGTGATCGCATCGCTCAGGATCTCGAGCTGGCGCCGGCGGTTTACGAGATCCTTCTCGCCCTGTTCCTTCTTGTTCCTCTGCGCGTCCACGTCCGCCGCGATTTCTTCCGTTTCCTTGGATATCTGCGCCAGGTCATCTTGAACGGAAGCCAACTCCAGGCGGGTCCGGTCCGTCTCAGCTTTCTTTTCCCGTATCCTCTGGAGAAGAACGGACGGATTGATCCAGCCGACCTGGTCGGGCAGATCTTTCGAGAGGAACAGGCTCCACTTCTTGGCCAGGCTCCGCCGCTCCACCGTCAGTGCGCATCGGACGCGGGCCGCGTTCTGGTCCGACGTGCAGATCCGGATCCCGGAAGAGGAATCGAGTAACCCCGTATCGGAAGCCAATTCCCGCGCCCTCCGATCGACCCAATCGGGGATCGCTTCGAGGGAGTCGAAGGATCCTTTGATCTCGAATTCCGTCTCCACCCGGTACGCGCCGGGAACGGAGTACACGACTCCCCAAATGAGAGCGCACCACCCCGCGAGTTCAAGCCACTTAAAATTCATGCCGCTTGAAAAGACCTAAGGAAGCCAGGATTAGGACGACTACAAGGGCGATCGTGGCCGCCTGAGGATGCCTCACATAAAACGTCAGCTCCGAGGAGGGAACAATCTGCGCGACGAGGAGCCCTTGCCGGAACAAACCGATCTCTTGAGAGGTGCGTCCGAGGGGATCGAACCAGGTGGATATGCCCGCATTGGCCGAACGCACGACGAACCGGCGCGTTTCGATGGCCCGGAAGCGGCCGAAGCGGACATGTTGAAACGGACCGGACGTCTCGTCGAACCACGCATCGTTCGTGATGTTGACCAGGAACCGGGCCCCCATCCGGACCCGATCCGCCGCGAGATCCGGAAAAAGGACTTCGTAGCAGATCAGGACGCCGTAAGGGTTTCCGCGGACGTCCGGAAGCCGGTCCGGCGGCGCCCCTTTCGAGAAGTTCCCCGCCATGGCCGGAACGATCCGGTACATCGGCAGGACATCGGAGAGAGGGACGTATTCCCCGTACGGCACGAGATGCTGTTTGTCGTATCGAAGCTTCACGCGGCCGTCGGGACCCGTGGAAAACGCCGAGTTGGAATAACGGGGGCGATTGTTCACGAGCGTCCAAGTGGACGCGCCGACCAGGAGATCGGCCGAACCGGCCTGTCCCGATAGAAACTGGAATTTCTTCGTGTCGGTTGAGACGTTCATCGGGAGCGCGGCCTCGGGCCACACGATGAGGTCGGGTTTGGCGAGGGCCGCTTCGGCCGTCAACGCCTGATACCGTTCCAGGACCTCGGAGGCCCACTTTTCATCCCACTTCTCGTCCTGGGGGATGTTTCCCTGAAGGACCGCGACGCGAACGGCAGGTTCTTGTTTCTCCCCGCCCCTCAATTCCGGAGCCGAAAGGCGGTAAACGCCGTACCAAAGAAAGGCCGTAAACAGGACGGCGGAGAGGCCGAGACCCACACCGGGAATGGGGCGTCTTTCCCGGCGGCAGACCAGCGTTTCCGCGATCACGAAATTGATCAGGAGAACGAGAAAATTGATGCCTACGATTCCCACGAGATCTCCGGCCTGGATCATGGGAAGGGCCGAGTAGAGGCCGTACGCCGGGGTTCCCCAGGGGAAACCCTCAAGCGGAGCGTACACCCGGGTCCATTCCAGCAACGTGAGCACCAGGGCGCCTACGAGCCAACGGGGTGCCCGGGTCTTCCACTTGGCCATGGCCCAGAATGTGAGAGCGGGATAGAGCGCCAGCTCGGCGATCAGCAAGAGGAGGATCGGGACGGATTGCCATGTTTTGAGGCTTCCGTACCTTTGCATCGCCACGGTGACCCAAAAGAAAACGCCGCCGTTGGCCAGAAACCCGGTGACATATCCGGCGCGGAAACTTTCGCCGGGAGTTCTCCCATGAAGCGCCGCCGCGAGAGGGACCAGAAAGAGCCACACGGCGACGGCGGAAACCGGCCCCGGCACCAGGTTCGGGGTGTACGCCGCCACCGGGAAGCTGATGATCCAGAGCACGGTGCTGGCGGCCGCTGCGGCCCAAAGACGGGACTTCACGGTCTTGTCACGCTCCGAAGAAGTCTTTCCTGCAAGGCGAACATCGTTCTCTCCCCTTTGCGGCACTTGTGGTCATGCCCGAGAAGGTGGAGAAGGCCGTGCACCGCCAGCATGGCGAATTCCTCGCGCTCGTCCCGCTGAGCCTGTCGGGCCTGTCGGCGGGCGGTGGAAACCGCGATCAAGACGTCCCCCAAAAGGCGCCGCCCGCAAGGGGGCTCCGAATTCTGCCCGAAGGAGAGAACGTCCGTGGTTCGATCGATCCGGCGGTATTTGCGATTCAGCCGGCGCATCTGCGCGTCGGAAATCAGCGTGAGCGAGATCTCGATATTTCGAAGGCGCAATCGGGTGAGAGCCTTGAGCAGGACGCGCCGCAGGAACGCCGCGATGAGCCGCGATCGCCCCGTGCGGTCTGAGGTCTCCACGCTATTTGTTTCTTTGAGCCGTTTCATAAGCGCGAACGATCTGCACGACAAGCGGATGGCGGACCACGTCGGCATCGGAAAACTCCACGAAGGCGATTCCATTGATTTTGGACAGGAGGCCCAGGGCGTGGACGAGGCCCGAGTTTTTTCCTTCCGGGAGGTCCACCTGCGTGATGTCGCCGGTGATGACGGCTTTGGAATCGAACCCCAGGCGCGTGAGGAACATCTTCATCTGTTCCCGGGTTGTGTTCTGGGCCTCGTCGAGAATGACGAAAGAATGGTTCAGCGTCCGGCCCCGCATAAAGGCGAGGGGAGCCACCTCGATCACGCCGGTGGATACCAACTCCTGCGCCTTCTCGAAGTTCATCATGTCGTGGAGCGCGTCGTACAAAGGCCTCAAATAGGGGTTCACTTTCTCGGCCAGGTCTCCGGGCAGGAACCCCAGCTTCTCCCCGGCCTCGACGGCCGGCCGGGTGAGGATGATCCGGTCCACCTCTTTGCCGTTGAGCGCGGCGACCGCCATCGCCATCGCGAGATAGGTTTTCCCCGTGCCTGCGGGGCCCCAGCCGAACACGATGTCGTGCCTGCGGATCGCCTCCACGTACGCCTTCTGTATGAGGGTTTTGGGGCCGATGGACTGGTTCCTCGTGGACCAGACGACCGACTCGAGGAAAATCGCCGCCAGATCCTGTCCCGGGTTCTTGCGCAGAACGCGTGCAGCCTGTTCCACGTCGCGGATTCCGATGGGATAGCCGCGCGACGCGAGACCGTACAGGGCCCGAATCATGTGTTGGGCCGACTGGCAGGCCCCCGCCTTCCCCTTGAACGTGAGGTCCGTTCCGCGCGCCAGAATCTCCACCCTTAAGGCCTTTTCAAGGAACGCCAGATGCCGATCACGCTCCCCGAATACCACGCGGGCCAGGTTCACATCCTCGAGATGAAGCGTCCTTTCGCTCATTGGGCCGGCGGTCGACGGGTTAGTTGATATCCGGCCGCTGTGCGCTCGTATAACCACTCCGCTGCGAGGCTCGAAGTGCCCAACTCGTCGAACGTGAGCGGATAGGTTCCGTTCTCGAGGTGGTACAGATCCAACAGGTTGACGATTCGGTCGCGCTCCACCAGCACCCGGAGATCATCCAAGAGTAAACGCGATTCCACGGAAACGCCCTGTTGAGGCTCCTCGAACCGGCTTGAAAAGTCGGACCGGATCCCGAACGCCACCACGGGTAGCGCCAGGCTCACGACAAACACCGACAGGAGCATCCTGAAACTGGAGACCATCCAGGAGCCGAGAGGGAGGGCCGTTCCCCCTCCGAACTCATCGGAGACCCGCGTGGGGGACAACTCGGTGACCTTTTCGACCAACCCTTGGGCAAGAAGGTCGGCTACCGCCTTCGTGGCGTCGAACGTCCCGAGGCGGCTCAGGTAAATCACCTCCTGAAGCGAACGCCTCCCATCCAGGAGGCGGAGCACCTTCCTATGGTCCTGCGTGACCCGCGCCCCCGGCTCAACGGGGCTTTTCTCGGTTCCCACTTCGTCCCCGACGTCGGCGAACGATTCCTCGCTCTGGGCCTCCGGCAGTTCTCCCTCGGAGGAGGAAAATCCCGGCTCGGCGGCTTCCGCGAGAGATCGATACACGCCTTCCGCCGATTCCACTTTTTCGAGAACCGCAGGCCACTCGTCGAGCATCCGGTACCCGTTCAGCAGCACCGCCTCCGCAGGCTTCGCGTGGATGATCGTGCGGTTGTAGTTGATCTTCTCGGGCACGAACTCATAGAGCCCCTCGTTCCATTGGAAGATTCGGAAGAGGACCTCCTTCAGCTGGAGCGATACGAACTCGCCCAAAACGGTGGCGTTGATGGCCCCCATGCTTTTCAGAATGTCCCCGAGGCTCCGGAGCGTGGTCTTTTGGTTCTCGATGGCCTCCGTGAGTTGCTCGGCCGTGATGGCCCTGGCGCGGAGGAGCATCGTGCCCAAAAGAAAGTCCTCGTCGCTTCGCTTGAAAGTTCCCAGCACGACCTGGCCGGCGTCGAACACGATCTGGGCTTCCTTCTCGCGCCCTCGGACCATCAGGGAACCTGACTTTCGCTGCTGGCCGATCAGTTGGAAGATGTCGGCCACGGAAAAATCTTTAAGGGTTCCCTTCAGCGCCATGATCTATCTCCTGACCGCAGCGAAAAGTGAAAGGAGGTACGTAACGTTGAATACGACGATCGCGGCGAGACGGTATGGAAACGTCGGGAGTCCCGGCGCGGATTCGGGGCCGGTCAGGAACCAGCTGTTCGGTACAAACAGAAGGGCGCTCGCGATCGCAGGCACCATGATGATTGAAGCAAGCCCAGGCCTTGAGCGGAAGAACTGGTTCATGCCGGGGACAAACAACGTAAGCCATCGTTCCCGGGTTTCTCGAAAGATCCGGTGTCTGCGGATTTCGACGTCTTTCTGTTTTCGAGCCTCGGATTCGATTGCCTCCAGGCGCACGAACATGTGGTAGCACTGTGAACAAAGCGATTCGTGCTGCACCAGCGGATCGCAAATATCACAGGAAGGAAGACCGCATTTCTCGCAGCTTCGAGGCTGACGCGGCACTCTCCAGACCTGCGCGGAAAGAAGAGCCAGGAGGTACACGCACCCGATCACGATCCAAAGCGCGGGGACCGGAAGCATGGGTGCCCAAGCCTTCAGATACCTGTCGCGGATGGCGATCACGTCCGGGGAAATCGACCAAACCCGGGGAGCCAGATCCTGCGAGGCCAGTGTTTCATCGATGAGAAACCTTCTCGGATCGCGGAACGCGCTGGCTTTGTCCATCGCGACAAAGCGCTCCCCGTTGATGTCTTTCGCTTTCTGATGTGCGAGATTCCCCTCCTCCAGCCGGTTTTCCCGGTACAAGATCTTCCCGAGATTGAAAAGGGCCACGTTCGCTTGAGGGGAGGCGGCTACGACGTTCTGGAGCCGCGCGAGGGCGGACGCGGTCTTTCCCTCCGCGTAGTCGATGTTGGCCAGATTGATCGCCGGCTTGGTCCAGGCCGGATTGAGCCTTTGGGCCTCCTCAAGCAACCCACGGGCTTGCAGGTACAAGCCCACCTTTTTTTCGATCAGAGCCAGGGTGAACAGGGCGTCCGAATCCGACGGATGATCCTTGACCCATCTCTCCAATGCCTGCGCCCGTTCGGGAAGAGCGGTCCCCCGAAGCGGGTTCTCCAGAATCGGGACGGGGCTCCGCTCATAGTTCAGGTGAAGCGCGGGAGCCAGGAAAGCGAACGGGAGCAAGGCGGCCGGAATCAGAAGCAAAGAAAACAGGGCCTTCTCCGCACGCGGGAGATATCTCCATAGGATCAAAAGGAGGGTGAGCACGGGGCCGAGCCACCCGATCCAGAGCCAGCTCAAGACCAAGAACACCCCTCCGAAGAAGCTCACCCCGAGCGGGGAAAGACTCCGGAAGCCGTGGGCCCACAGGTGCGATACCGTGGAGCGGTACTTAAGCCAGAGGAACACCAGGAAGAAGCCGAAGAAAAGGAAATAGGTCCGGGCGCCCAGGAGAAACGCGTTCGTGAGAAAATTGAAACGCCCGCCGGTCGCGCTCAAGTTATGTGCAAGCCCGGAAAGGCAGAATTGAAGCGCATCCGGGGCCGAAACGAAAGACTGGCGGAAGCCGCAAAAGAAATACTCCGTCGCAGGAAAATGCGGGGAGAACTTCCGCGCGTACTCCAGCCGTTCGTGCTGAAGATCGAAGGAGTCTCCGGGATGCTCCTGGATCTCCTTCAGGAGCGCGAGGGAAACCGTGGGAAGCGACGTGAGGCCGTATTCGGAACGGAGCTCCCCGATCCGCTCCAGGTCCTTCTTGTCCATCACATCATGCCCGATCGAAAGGACCTCCGCGCGGACGCGCCAGGCATCCGCAATCTGGTCCTGGACCTCTCTCCAAGCTTCGGACGGGGCCGCGGCGCTCTGTGAAGCCTGCATGAGACCCGCGAGCAGCCCGCAAAGAACGATCTTCCCGCCTGGAAAATCCATAACTTGTAAGTTTACAGCGCGCCCTTGTTCCCTCCAACTAATCGTTGACAATGGGGGGCGCGTCGGTTTGTCTCGGGCGTTATGCGATTTTCCACGCTCCTCTGCCCCACGCTGAAAGAAGATCCCGCGGAAGCCGAGACTCCCAGCCACCGCCTCATGCTGCGCGCGGGGATGATCCGGCAGATCGCCTCCGGAATCTACGACGTCCTGCCGGTCGGTCTTAGGGTGCTGCGCAAAGTCGAGCAAATCGTCCGCGAGGAGATGAACCGGGCGGGGGCGCAGGAAGTGTACCTGCCGGCGGTCCAGCCCGCGGAGCTTTGGAAAGAGAGCGGCCGATGGGAGGCCCTCGGCAAGGAAATGCTAAGGTTCCAAGACCGCAGCGAGAGGGAGTACTGTTTCGGCCCCACGCACGAGGAGGTCATCACCGATCTGGTCCGGCGCGAGATTCACTCCTACCGGGACCTTCCCAAAAATCTCTATCAGATCCAGGTGAAATTCCGCGACGAGGTCCGTCCTCGCTTCGGCCTGATGCGGTGCCGCGAATTCGTGATGAAGGACGCCTACAGCTTCGACGCGGATCAGGCGGGAGCGGAGGAAAGCTACCGCCGGATGCGGGATGCCTACACGAAGATCTTTTCACGTTGCGGCCTGAATTTCACCGTCGTGGAGGCGGACTCCGGGAACATCGGCGGAAGCATGTCGCAGGAATTCATGGTCCTGGCGTCCACGGGCGAGGACGAGCTCCTGCGTTGCCCGTCGTGCGATTACTCGGCCAACGTGGAAAAAGCGGACGGCGCGGCGCCCGCGCGGCGGAGCGCGAAGTTCCCCAAGGCGCCCGAGAAAAAGCCTACTCCCGGAAAGCGAAGCGTGGAGGAAGTATCGGAATTTCTGGGCGTGCCGCCGGAGTGCGTCGTCAAGATGCTGGTTTACAAGACGGAGGAGGAGTACGTCGCCGTTCTTCTTCCCGGCGACAGGGAAGCGAACGAGGTCCGGCTCAAGGCCCACCTCAATGCCAACATCCTGGGTCTGGCTTCAGGAGCGGAGATTCTGCGTCTGACGCAGGTGCCTGTGGGCTTTGTGGGGCCGGTGGGCCTCAAGATAACGAAGGACGGGATCCGCCGGGTTTTGTCGGACAACCTCATCGAGCAGGGGGAACCGTACGTTGTCGGCGGCAACGCCGAGGACACTCACTGGGTGGGGAGCGTGGCGGGGAAGGATTTCGACCTGGGCACGCGCCTCAATTTGCACCGCACAAGGGGAGGGGACCTCTGCCCGAAGTGCAAGACGCCCCTGCACTCGGATCGCGGGATCGAAGTCGGGCACATTTTCATGCTGGGAACGAAATACAGCGAATCCATGAAGGCGGTGTTCACGGACAAAGACGGCGCGAGCCGGCCGGCCATCATGGGATGTTACGGAATCGGCATCGGCCGGACGGCGGCGGCCGCGATCGAGCAGAACAACGACGAAAACGGGATCATCTTCCCGGCTCCGCTGGCTCCCTTCGATGTGGCCGTGGTGTGCGTGGATTGGCAGAGGGAAAACCACCGGAAAGAGGCGGAGCGCGTTTACGCCGAGCTACAAAAGGAAGGCTTCGATGTCTTGCTGGACGACCGGGACTTCCCGCCGGGCCGGAAGTTCAAGGACATCGACCTCCTAGGTATCCCCGCCCGCGTGACGATCGGCGAAAAGGCGCTGGCTCAGGGGAAACTGGAAGTAAAGACGCGCCGCGAGCCAAAAGGCACGCTGATCGACCCGTCCGCGCTGATTCCTTGGCTCCGCGAAGCGCTGAAATAAAGCGTTAGATCTCTCGAAAATCCGATCAACCCGAATATTCGGGCCGGCTGGTTGTGACACCCCCATCCCTCGCTTACGTCTCGGGATGGGGACCCCCAACCCGCCGGCCGGGAGCTCTCCGTCAAAGCGCCTTTAAGTACTATCGAGCGTCGCTCCATGAATCGGGCGACGTACGCCTGATCCCGAATTCACCGAAATGCGATCCAGTCGTACGTCCCAGGATTCCCCAGGATTCCATGCAATCCTATCAACAGGACCGGCCGTGACACCTGCTGGAATGCGGTTTGGTCCTCCATTGAACCGGAGAGGGATATGTCGAACGAGCATTTCTGGTCCAATGATTCGAAGTGATCCAAGATAGCTCGCATGGATACAGGTCCCCCACCGAGACTCCCCAAAAGTCCCAACTGGTCCAAGTATTCAGCCCTGTTTATTATCGGTCTCGTCCTCTTGGGTATAAGTCGCCCCCTGCGTCAATCAGGGACGAACAATCTTTGGATGTTTTGTGCCATGGCCGGAGGAACGCTGGTTGTTGCAACCGTTTTGTTCTTCCTTGTTTACCAGGCCCTGAGTTCGAAGCCGAAAAAGTATGCGGAGTCGCAGAAGACGTCCGCTTATCCCTGGTGGCTTAAGGGTGCGGCAACCCTGTTGGTAGGAGTTGCACTGATGGCTCTGGCACCCGCTCTACGGGCGTCGATCGGCCAGGATTTCGCTGTGGTGCTAGTTGCCATTGGAGGCGTGCTTATTCTCGGGGCGTTTCTGTTCTTATATTATTACCGATGGTGGAGAGCTGTGAGACACCCGATGACGTGTTTGAAGTGCGGAATGCGGATCCCCGTCAACGAATCGCTCAAACCGACTATTGACCACTGCCCTCAATGCGGTTGTGCGACCTCTCCCGGTGCCGGCGAGCCCGGGAACGGGAAATCCAAGCGATTCAATCGAAACGCGGTTTGGATCGTCCTGGCAGTTGTCACGTATGCGGTATTGGAGCTTCAACCTTGGACCTTCTATCGCAATCAAAAGCCCGAGGGCGTTCGAAACCCCGACGATCCCGGAAAGAACAGTCAAAACGTAGCACAGTCTATTCCTTATGACACAGCCTACCCTCTGAGCGGTTTCTGGAAATTGGATTGTGGAAGGAATTTTGGAATCGCCATACAAAGAGCCGGGAATAATCAATACTCGGTCTCGTTCTGCGGGCCGGGTGGCTGCTTCAAACCCGGCACCTGGATGCCCAACACCACAATAGTGAACGACCCCGAGTTTCAGGTAATTAACAACGACACCCTGAAGCTCAAGGGGAGTAAGGGGTTTGATGAATGGCACCGGTGCGAGAGCCCGCCGAATCCAAAGTAGTGATACCGCTCCATTAGTCTCGTTCTATTGTAATCGGGGGACACCTTACCAATTAGCGGAGTGGCTTCTGTGGCTTGCGTCCGATGGGTCGTGCGAGGAAATCGGGAGACGCGCACCTGGATCAAAATTCCGGGCACGGAATTCAGTGAACGGATTTACTGATTCCTGATTCCGGGGACCGGGACCGACTGCCCGACTGCCGGCTGCCGGGTTTCTTCTGATGGCGGAGCTGAACGGAAAGGCCGCGCAGGGTTTCTTCCCACGTCTCCATTTTCACAGTGCGGCCGCCGAACCGTTCCTCATAACAGAGCCGAACGGCGTTTTTGAGACGAGGCATTTCCCCGCGGGCGTGTGCGACACGTTCGGAAAGCTCCAGAAGCGTCTCACCCCCGGCCTTTTGAAAGCCGGACCGCCTGAGGACTTTAAGAAGACTTGCGGCCTTGCCGCGTCCGAGGTTTGTCCGTCTCCGACGCGAAATCATCCTCCATAAGCCTCCCAGAAGCGCGAGGCCGAACACAAACCACAGCGGGTTGATGCCCCTCAAGCGGTCAAAGACGGGAAATCCGGTCTTTGAGGAAGGCTCCCTGTCCCGGGAAGAGTGCTGAGCGACGAGATAAAGGCGCCGGCCGATGTTCTGGAAGAGCTGCACCTGCGAACGAAGGTCGTATTCGATGATGTATTTGTTCCAACGGAGGCGCAGATAATCCACGAACTGAGCCAGCGCCTTGAAACGCGAGTTTCGGGAAACGATGGTGGAGTCGAGAGGTGTCGGATCGAACCGGACCCAATCCAAGCCCGGGAAATAAGCTTCCACCCAGGAATGGGCGTCGCTCTCCCGGACCGCGATGTAACCGCCGTACGGATTGAAATCCCCGCCCCGGAATCCGACCACCTGCCGGGCCGGGATCCCGTTCACGCGCAGGCCGATGGCTAGGGCCGTGGAAAAATACTCGCAGTGCCCGCGCTTCCGGTCCAGGAGGAAGAAACGAAGAGGGTCCTCCACGCCGAAGTCCTGGACGTTCAGAGTGTATCGGTAGTTCTTCTGAAGGTACTCGGTCAGAGATTGGGCGATGTCGTACGGATTCTTCCGATTGCCCGGAATCCTCTTCAAAAGCGAGAGAACGTCCGGATCCAGGGGCGGCAGTTGAAGGTCCGAAGAGCGAATGGACGCGGGGATGCGCCCCGTGGCCCGCTTCAAGTCCTCCCCGCCGGGCTCTTTAAGATACGACGCGCCGGTATATGTGAGGTCGCCCGCGAAAATCCGGCCGCCGGCCAGATACCGGCCCCCGTATGCGTCTTGAGCGAGTGCGATGGAGCCGCGGAAGATCCTCTCCACCAGCGGCTTGTCCCAGACGATCCGAACCAGGTGATCCAGACCGAAGAGAATCGGCGGATTCAAAGCTTCCAGGAACACGCGATACGTGACGGGACGGGCCCCGACCGGAAATTCCCCGCCCACGGAGAGAATGCCGGGGTCCGTATCCACGCGCATTGGAAGATAACCCTCCATGGATTTCTTCCAACGCCGCCCGTCGAAAACGTCGGAGGCTGTCCCTCTCCAGTAGAGGTGCTCCAAGTCGAGTTTGCTCCGATCCTCAGGCGCGAACTCGACCCTCAGGCTTACGGTCGAGCTGGTCTTGATGTTTCCGATCGCCCCCAGTTCCACGTTTTCGGAAAAGCCGGAGATCCTCTGGCGGCTTTGGACCCGTTTGAGGTAGTTCCCGAATGAAACGCGCGGAAACGAAAAGAAAACGAAAAGCGTGAACCCGATGACGCTGATCGACAGCATGGATGTGAACGCCAGAAATCCGGGCGTGATCGTGTCACGCGAACGGGAGAGGCCGGCGAGAGCGGTTGCGAGCCGCTTCTTCTCCGTGGCCCGCCCTAGCTCCGCCCTCAGATTGAACATCACCAACGTCCAGGTCGCGAGGACGACGTAGATCACGAAGGGGACCGCAAAGCCGAGATCATTTGAGATCACGGTCGCGGCCAGGATGTGCATGAAGCTCAGAAGGTAGATTTGGAGCCAGTCCCGGTCCGTTTTGGGGGAAAGGAGCTTGACGGCCTGAAGATAGACTACGAACTTGATCCCGTTTCCGACGAGATCCTGCTCCCCGTAAAACGTGTCGTAGAGCAGGAATGCGAGATAGCCTAAGGCGACAACGTTCCAAACCAATTTCGGGACCCTGAGAATTCGGGGGAGGCGGTCTCCGAGAAAGCCGTGGACGACCGCGACGGCCATGCCGATCAAGACGGGGAGGGTGTAGCTCGCCGTGATCAGGATCGAATAGAAACCCGTCAGGATCAGAAGCGTCGAGCACAGGCGTAGATAACGCTCGAACCTCATAGCGACCGGATCTCCTTCGGCCCGTAAACCAGGAGCGGCGTCCTCGGGAGGCGTTGGCGGTCCCCGTCCGTGATGAGGACCACTCCTTCCTGGGCTTTCACGCGGAGCGCGGGGAGGGGATGAGACGGAGCTTGAGCAAGGGCCAGCGCCGTGAGGTATGCATCCAGGAACCCGCGCCCCTTCGGTTCGACCGGTTCGCCGTTCACGTCAAGGGACACCTCGAAACCTTGGGACGTGAAGAACAGGAGGAGGGAGGCCGCCAGAGAAACCGCTTTCTCGCGGAGACCGGGATCCGATTCGCGCGCCGGGGCCAGGCGTACGGCCAGCGTGATCCGGAGTTTCTTCTCCCGTTCAAACTCCTTGACCTTCAATTTGCCGGCGCGGGCGGAGGTCTTCCAGTGAATCAGGCGGGCGGGGTCTCCGTACGTGAGATCGCGCAGGCCGTATGGATTCGAAGCGCCTCCGCGCTGGCCCGACAGAAACTCACCGAGCGCGCGCATGTCGGTCAAAAGCCGGGGTTGGATGGGCAGGAGCTCCGGGTAAACGATCGTTTCCCCCTCTCCGGGGACGGAAGTGTACTTGCGGATCAAGCCGAAGGGATACGAAGTTTCCACGACGTAGGCGGGAAGAGGCGTTTTTCCGCGCTTGCGGAAGCGGATGAGATCCACGGCGCTGGCGGATCGGCCCGCCGGGACCTTCATGACATAAGCGGCGCCCGGCTTGTCGCCGCGCCTCCCTTCGGGGAAAAGAAGAAGCGAGAAGGACGGAAGCCATCTCTTCCGGTTTTCCAACGTGAGGTTCACGGGCACCTCCCGGTTGGCGAAGATCCTCTTGGGGAACACAGGAAGGATGAAGAGCTTGGTGAGCGTGTTGTTGGAGAGAAGCCCCGACAGAATGATGAAGCTCAGCATCATGGAAAAGAGCAGGTACAGGAGATTGTTGCCCGTGTTCAGGCCCGCGATGCCGACGCCGAGGCAAAGCGCGATAAAGAGATAGCCTGTGCGCGTGATGCGGATTCGGAAGTAACGGTACCGCTTCACACGGGAACTTCGACCGTGGAGGCGATCTCGGCCAGGACGGTCTGCGCCATGGAGTCGCCGTCTCTCACCCCCAGGGCCGCGCTTCTCCGGCCGCTCAGAATGAGGCGATGCGCCAGGGTGGGAACGATCAACTGTTTGATGTCGTCCGGCGTGGCGTAATCGCGCCCCTGGATGAACGCCCGCGCCTGTGAAGCCTTGAAAAGTGAGATGGCGCCCCTGGGGCTTACGCCCAACTCCAGGTCGCTCGCTTTCCTCGTCCGGTTCACGAGCTCCAGCATGTATTTCGAGAGGGACGGGTCCACCCGAACCTCGGTCACGGCGTGCTGCATTTCGGCGATCCTCTGTCCTGAACACACGGGCGTGATCTCATGGGCGGTCTCGCGGCGCCCCTTCGTTTCCAGGATTCTTTGCTCCGCCTCCGGGCTCGGGTATCCCATCGGAATCCTCATCAGAAAGCGGTCCAGCTGGGATTCGGGGAGGGGATACGTGCCGTGGAACTCGATCGGGTTCTGCGTGGCTACGACCATGAACGGCTGCGGAAGTGGGTGAGTGATCCGCTCCACGGTCACGGCTCCGTCCTGCATCGCCTCCAGGAGTGCGCTTTGCGTCTTCGGGGTCGTGCGGTTGATCTCGTCAGCCAGGAGGATGTTGGTGAAGATGGGGCCCGGTTTGAACTCGAACTCGCGGGAGTCGCTGTTGAAGATCGTGACCCCCAGGACGTCGGATGGGAGAAGGTCACTCGTGAACTGGACCCGCTGGAATTTCCCGTCGATCGAGCGCGCCAGAGCCAAAGCCAGCGTGGTCTTTCCGACCCCCGGCACGTCCTCGATCAAAAGATGCCCCCGGGCCAGAAGGCAGATCAGGATCTCTTCGATGACGTTTTCTTTTCCCAGAATGGCCCGGCCGATGGAGGCGCGAAGCGCCGAGATGTCTTTTTCGAACGAAGTCACAAAACGGCACTATATCGGTCCTTGAAATGTCTTGAAAGGGAGCCCTTCGGATGTCTAAAGTGGCGCGACCCCTAAAGTGAGGAGATGGATATGAGGAAAAAACCGGTTCGAACACTAGCGTCGATACTGGCGTTTCTTTTTTTGGCGGCCGGCTGTGTCGGAAGCCGGGACAGCGCCGTTGAACAGGCCCAATTCCTACTGGACCATGGGAACTACACGGAAGCGGCGGCCCTGCTGCAACCCGTCGTGGCGGCGAATCCCCAAGATGACCAAGCCACGTTCCTCCTGGCGTCGGCCCTGATCGGGAAATCCGTTTTGGGGACCAGCCGGTCCTACTTGGGCCTCTTTGCGGATCTCTTGAACGACCCGAGTACGGGGGAGACCGGCTTCCAAACCTTCGCCCGGATCGCTCCCGCCTCATCGAGCAGCATCTCCGATCTCGAAGCGGCCACTGACCTTCTTGAAAATCTCACGACCTTCGCCAGCTCGGTTCAGCTCGGGGATGTTTACTTGCAACTCTATATCTCGCGCCTCTTTGAAATCTCCGGCGTCATCACGCAGGTCGGTGTCTGCGGCGCCGGATATGACCCGACGGCGTTCGTGGCCGATACCGCCGCGAATGACCGCTTTCAGCAGAACTTGGATCAGGTGAACGGCGACGGAGTCAACGCGGGGATTCCGAGCGACTTCCCCCTCACATCCCGCATCACGTCCATCGTCGAAGACTTGAACACCCCGGGGGGAACGCTCGGCTTTCTTGACAACCAGTTTGCTGCGGCCGGCATAGCGGCTCAAATCTGCCCGTAATCATAAGGGGGACTCCAATGAACAGAAAAACAGGATGGTTCGCTGTTACCGCGGGAAGCTTGCTTTTTTCCACGTCCGTTTGGGCCCAAGCGGCGATCCCGACGGAAGAGCCGACGCTGAACCGGAAAGTCCGGAACCTGGGAATGGGAAATGTGGGGATCGCGATCCACGGCACGGGAGACTCGTCCCCGTTCTACAATCCGGCGGGGCTGAACGATCTCACCGAGGGGAGATTCCAGTTCCTGGCCATGACGTTCGACGTGGCGGCGAATTCCGTCCGGGCCGTCAACGGGATTCTGGACCTCAAGGATGACGTGAACCGGGCACCGGACGACGCGGGAAAAGTCGATGCCCTCAACAATTATATCAATAAGCACTCGGGGGAGTTCGATCATCT
>JAZDIZ010000072.1:0-6909 GCA_043804515.1 Pseudomonadota bacterium
CGGTTTCGAGTCTGGAGAATAACTTGGGTCGTCTGCGGCACCCATAGTGTAGCTCCCGGCAGGAACTTGATGGGCAGAGCAGCAGCTCCCGGAACCGCACGTTAACTCTCCGGCGCAGGAAGGGTTGGATGGCGGTGTTTCCGATGTCGTTGCGGATGCCGTCACGCCCGCTGAAACATCGGGTGTCGCGTTGCTGTTAAGGGCGCAGATACGGAAAGAATATGCCGTATCAGACATGAGCTCCGTGATGGCCTGTGGAGTCGTCGCGTCGGTTACCACCGTGCCCAGGCTGCAATCGGCAGGAGCCGTGGCTCCCGATTGGTACGCAATCCTGAAACCCGCCGTAGAGCCACCCCCTGACGTCCAAGAGACCGTTATTTGTGAATCAGAGTCGGTAACCGCCGACTGCCCTGTCGGATCGGGGGGCGGTGCTTGAAGTGTACTTGCCGATACCGTCACGCCCGTTGAAACATTGGCAGTCGGGTTGCTGTTAAGGGCGCAAATACGGAAAGAATATGAGGTGTCAGCCGCCAGCCCCGTGATGGCCTGCGGGGTTGTCGCATCGGTTACCACCGTACCCAGGCTGCAATCGGCTGGGGCCGTGGCTCCCGATTGGTACGCAATCGTGAAACCCGCCGTGGAACCATCCCCCGAGATCCAGGAGATTGTGATCTGTGAATCAGAGTCGGTGACCGCCGACTGCCCTGTCGGATCAGGGGGCGTTTCTTGAGAGGAGTCGCCGAAACATCCGCAAACGAACGCAATCAAGAGAGAAGACTGAATCGCCAAAAGAGTACGCGAGAATCGCATAGTCCCCCAGTGTTCAAGGACCGACCTGAAGGCCATTGTACCGAAAGTTGCGTGTGAATGCTCCGATCAAATCTGCCGTTAGTCGGGGGTTCGTCACGCGCTATCGGAATTCCCCCGCAACTTGACGATCCGCGCGGCTCAGGCGTATGCCAAATCGTATGAGAACCACAGCATCGAAGGGGTTTGCAGGATGACAACCGAACCAACGGTCACCGGCGCCCGCAAGCCGAAGGCTATACCTAAACGGATCGCTCTCGTGGCCCACGATAATTGCAAACAGGATCTGACCGAATGGGTCCGGTGGAATCATGAGTTGTTGGTTCAGCATCAATTGATCTGCACCGGCAACACGGGAAAGCTCGTGAAGAGTTTATTCGGGACCTTCCGCCAGGAAGAACCGACCTCCCGAGAGCCGGACGTGATTGTCCTTAAATCGGGTCCACTAGGAGGGGACCAACAACTGGGAGCAATGATCGCGGAAGGGCGAATCGACATCGTGATCTTCTTCTGGGATCCGCTGGAACCTCACCCTCACGATGTGGATGTGAAGGCGCTGTTACGGATCGCCGTGGTTTACAACGTTCCGATCGCCTGCAACCGGTCCACGGCCGACTTTCTCATCTCCTCGCCGCTCATGGAGGAAGAGTATCAGCCCAAGAAGCGCGACTTCGCCGGCGATCCGACCCGCAAAGTCTAGTCATCCATCATTCGACGTCCCCGCGAAATCGGGAAATCGGGGAAATCGGGGGAATCGGGGAAATCGGGGGACACCCACCTCATTTTTTCGATCGCTACCAGAGCGGATGGGCGATTGGAGGCTCGGGCTATTTGTGCATCCGTGGGGTGGAAGAGTAACTCCTCTATGGACCCTCGGAGAAAGGCTGTGGAGGCGGAGCTGCTAATTGGGTGGGTGTCCCCAGATCTCCAGATCTCCTTCGATCAAAAAGGGTCATGAGGCTTTCAAAATTGACCGACGTCGATTGAAATCATTCTTGATCGGGAATTTAAGACTTGCGCCTTTTTTGTTGCCTTAAAAACGAAATGCGCGCTCGGATTTTGGAAAAAGTTGGGTAGCATCCCGCTCTCAAGTGTGGACTCGGATTCCACCCGGATTCCAAGAATGGATCCTCAGGCGCCCCGGACGCAAGCCCTCAGTGCGCCTGTGCTAATTGGCGTGGTGTCCCCCGATTTCCCCCTCTAATTCACCCCGGGAGCGTGCCACACCCGGCCGAAAAAAGTTGAACGGGATTACGCAATGCGCTAAAGACGCCTTGGCGATTTGTTGTGCTGAGTTTTTTCTTATCGATTTTTGTCGCCTTCTTTCTGTCCACCCCTGCTTACGCCGGGACTGCGCCCTCGCGGAAAGCCCCGTACGCCTCCATTTTCGCGTTCTTTGTGGGGGGCGAGGAGACGATGCGTCGCGAGGAGTTCCTGAGACACTGCGAAGAGCTGGATCATGAGCGGGCCCGGGTTTCCGCGTCCATGGCTTGCCTCGTCCGCATTGCGGTCGTTCCGGGAATCGAATGGGTTCCAGCCGCCATGGCCAGCGCCGGATGGATCTACGTCAACCGGGAACATTTCGGGCGGGATTTACGCGTGTTGTCCCTGTTGGCTCACGATGCCTCGAGCGCCGTTGCGCAGCGCCTGCGGGTACACACCCGAGCGAAACCGCTGACGTTTGTTCTGAGCCATGCCGCCCAAGAATCGGATACGACGTCCAATGTTCCCGGAGAGTCGGCAGATGGAGTATCGCCGGATGAAGCTACCCGAAGAGCGCATGCCGCCGAAGCCGCAAAACGCTATCTCGAGGAGGTCGCGCCGGGAGAGTTAACGACATTGGAGGAGGCAGTGATGGGCCGTAAGGGCCTACACGCCCTCAGAGAAGCGGAAGCGGCTCTTCGGAGAAGAGTGGCGGAGAAAGAAGGGGGTGTCGGTACGGAAATCTTGGATGATTATCTGGCGGCGATCGAACACTTATTGCCACCTCAGTTCTCCCGGCTTCCCGAATACAATCCCGAGGACCCGGATTGAAGCCTCCCGGATATCGAGGGACATCACACCAATTAGGAGGTACGCTTCTATGGCCAGTTTCCTCGGTGCTCTAGAAAAATTTCCGTCCCTGCCCACATCTTCCGATGCTTAAAAAGATTTTGGGAAGTGATCGAATCTCACCCGCGCCCATGGCGGGCAAGTAAATGGGTGTGGCGTCCCTCGAATTCCCCTCTGTGGCCTTATGGCCCAACTCCGGGGTTTGTTCCCCCGGCGAGACCGTCGACCAACTTTTCCGTCGTCGTGATCACCGCAAAACCGAAGGCCAGATTCAGCAGGCTCGCCAGATGCATCTCTTCGTTGATCGTTCCGGTGGCGTCTGCGGGGAAAAAAACCCGATAATCGCGATAGTAAGCGTCTCGAGCCGTCGATTCGCAACACATGTTGGTCATGATCCCGGAGATCACGAGATCTTCCACCTTGAGACATCGCAAGACCGTCGCCAAATCCGTGTCAAAAAACGCAGAGTACCGATGTTTGAGCACTACTTTTTCGTTCGGTAGAGGGAAGATACTGGAAACGACCTGGCTTTCAGGGCTCCCCTCCACGCACATTCCATCCCACCACCACCCCATGATTCCGACATCCAGACGGTCCGGGTGGTGAACGTGGCAAGTATAGATGACCGGGCGTCCGGCTCCCCTGAACGCAGTGATAAGCCTCTTTACGTTGGGAAGAATGGCGGCTCCGCCGCAGGTATAGGTCGGGGACGCCGGATCCATGAAAAAGTTCTGCATATCGACCACTAGAAGCGCGGAGCTTGTCCTCTCGAGAGTTAAAGAGGTGTGATTATGGGGAGCGACCTTGTCCAGCCAGATCGCTGTTTTGGCGGGCAGGGAATCGATCGTGACATAGGGGGTTTCCATGGTTGACGTCCTTATCGGCACTCATGCTGCGACGTCAATGCCAAGAGTGACCCTCTCCGGGGCAGAGCCCCGGGCCCTTACGCCACGAGCGACAACCTCCGTTGTCGGGATCGACAAGCAGGATAAGTGAGAAGTGGAAACCAGAGTTTAGCGGCCCCAGCGTGCAGCCAGGAGAGCCCTTGGCGACCGCGGGTCTATTTGGGCTTCGTCGTGATCCTCGGAATTCTTGAAAATTGATGTTCAGGCGCCCCGGACGCAAGCCCTCAGTGCGCCCGTGCTAATTGGTGTGGTGTCCCCCGATTTCCGATTTCGATTTCGAGAAGTGAAAACCAGAGTTTGGCGTCCCCGCGTGCAGCCGGGAGTACCCCACGTAGCCACACAAAGGGACTTCCAAGTTGAGATTTAATTGTATATACTTGTATATGCATGTTTCTATTGGACCTCGTTGAAGCTTTGACAAAAGCGCACGTCTCCTACGCTGTGGCGGGAGGGTATGCCGTGGCGTTACATGGTGCAGTTCGTGGAACCGTCGACGTGGATCTCGTGGTCGCGCTCACCGAGTCTGACTACGTCAACTGCGAGAACGCTCTGAAATCCATAGGTCTCCGCCCCAAACTACCCGTGTCCGCTCAAGATGTTTTCCGATTTCGCAAGGAATACATGGAGGAACGGAATCTCCGAGCCTGGTCCTTCTACGATCCGAAGGACCCTGCCCGTCTTGTGGATATCATCATCACCTACGGGAAGCGGACAATCCAGGTGAAGACCATCAGCCTTGCAGGAAAGAAGGTTCCCGTCCTGGCCAAGAAGGAGCTGATCAGGATGAAGAGGTTAGCCGGAAGACCGCAGGATCTTGAGGACGTCAAGGCGCTGGAGAGCATCACGTGAAACGGGCCCTCCAATACTTTCAGCCTGACTACCTCATGAACTGCAAAGAGATGAATCCCGAGCAGATCGTACGGTTTCTGGAGGACTTCCGCCTTTTGCACGGCTCCCGCCCCTCCAGGAGGCGACTGATCAGCTTGAGGATCTCCGAATCCTTGCTTGATGCTGCAAAAACGAAAGCGCGCGTCCTAGGCATTCCATATCAAACGCAGATCCAAAGGTTGATTGAGGAGTGGGTAAAAAACTAGAAATTGTCCCTGGCGTCCCCCACGTGTAGCCAGTAGTACCCTATATGACGACATGCCGGTAGGCCCTATTTCTTGAATGCATCATCCGAACTGAACCCGGGCGAGACGATGGTCACAATCGGAACCGCGGAACCCGTCAAGAGGAGGACCGGAAGCGTTGCCTCGGCGCCGACGCCAACCGCCCCCACCGAATCAAGTACAAGAAGCTGACGAGGTAGATATTCTCGAATGACCTGTTTTCGGGGGAAGGTCACCACCCGGGGCACGCTCGAAAACACGGAATACTTTTCGACGCCGGCAAAGAAGGCTAGAGGAAAACGAATGAAGCCCTTTCTGAGTACCTTCCCCCGAACCTTCTGGGTAGCCAACCTGATGGAACTGTTCGAACGCGGGGCCTACTACGGCTTGAACGCGCTCCTGGCCGTGTACCTGAGGGACAAGGTCGAGGCCGGCGGACTCGGTTTTCAGGAAGACGAGGTCGGGCTCCTTCAGGGAGTGGTCTACGCAGCCACCTACGTCGTCCCCATCCTGGGCGGCGCGCTGGCCGACCGTTACGGATACCGGCGGGTTCTCCTCTTCGCATTCTCCTTTCTTTCGGCGGGGTATTTTCTTTCCGGAAAGGTCACGGGTTATTGGGTGATTTTCGCCACGTTGCTCCTCATGGCAACGGGATCGGGGCTCTTCAAGCCGATCATCACGGGGACCGTGGCCAAGACGACTGACGAATCCAATTCCGGCCTCGGGTTCGGCATCTACTACTGGATGATCAACCTGGGCGCCCTCATCGGGCCTCTGGTGGCCGGGTATCTCAAGGGCTTCTCGTGGAATCACGTCTTCGTGGCCAGCTCGCTCTACTGCGCCTTCATGTTCCTTCCGACGTTGTTCGTGTTCCGTGATCCCCCCCGGACGGAAGGCGCCCGGAAGCTCAAGGACGTCCTGGCAGGCGCCGGAATGGTGCTCTCCAACGCCCGTTTCATGCTCCTGATCTTCGTCTATTCCTGCTTCTGGATTCTCTACTTCCAGAACTTCGGCACCGTTCTCTGGTATCTGCGCGACTTCATCGACGGGGCACCCGTCAATCTCTTCGTCAACTCCGTCCTGGGCCACCCGCTCCTCTCGTGGCTGGGATTGGCCGGCAAGTTCAAATTGGATGCCGAGCACGTGACGGTCGTTAACGCCGGCACAATCGTCCTCCTGCAGCTGGCGGTGAGCCGGATCGTCAAGAACCTCAAGCCGCTCCCCACGATGATGGCGGGGGTCGCCATCGGGGCGCTGGGATTTCTGCTCCTGGCGGTTTCGCAATATGTTTGGGTCTTCCTGGCCGGCATTGCCGTCTTCTCCATCGGGGAGATGACCTGCCATCCGAAGTACTACAGCTACATCGGCTTGGTCGCCCCTAAGGAACAGAAGGCCGTTTATATGGGATACGCCTTTCTCTACGGCGTCGTAGGCTCCCTTGTGGGATCGAACGTCGGAGGCGAAATGTACAAGGCTTTTCTCTCACCGCGAATCGGCCAAACCGGCGTGGAGAGCGTTCTGCGCAACTTCTGGCTCGTGTTCGCCGTGCTGGGAGCCGCCACCAGCGGGATGCTTCTCGTTTACGACCGGCTCTTCGGCGAGGACACCACGGGCACGCGGGCGCGCGCCCGGAAGGTCATGTTTTCCGTATACGGCCTCCTCGTTTTGGGAGCGGGTACCGTTCTCTACTTCGTATTCGCGAAGCAGGGTTTCGTGCCGGTCAAGACCTGGATCCAGGCCGGCATCATGGCGGTCGTCGGGGCGGGCGGCTTGATCGCCCTGCGCGCCGACGCCCAGCGAAAACCCGCCTGATGAACTGAAGGCCTGGATCACGACGAGAGCAAGATTGGCGTCCCCGACCCGCCTACGCGGAAGCTACGGCGGGGCAAGCGAGATTGGGCGAGGCTCTCGCCCCGCCCGTTTCAGGGTGGCTCCTCACCGCCAGCCTTCGGCCGGCGCCGGTTCGTCGCAACATTAGATTGTTCCGCATTCGCGGAACCAAAACGTGAACTCTAGTCGGTCTCGGCAAGCGC
>JAZDIZ010000073.1:0-3148 GCA_043804515.1 Pseudomonadota bacterium
TCGCGCTCCATTTCCACCAACCGGTGGGGAACTTCGATTCGGTCTTCGAAAGCGCCACCGCGCGGTGCTACCGGCCGGTCCTGGAACACTTCGCCCGTCATCCCAAAGTGCCCGCGGCGTTCCACCTTTCCGGGTGCCTCCTGGAGTGGCTCGAAAAGCACGACCGGAAATTCCTCAATGATCTGTTCCGCCTTGTGGGCTCGGGGCAGATAGAGCCCCTCGGGGGAGGGTTTTTCGAACCGATCCTGTCGGTGATCCCCAAATCCGACGCTCTGGAGCAACTCGCGCGGCTCTCCGAATACTGGGTCCGCAACACCGGCATCCGCCCGAAAGGCGTCTGGCTCACGGAGCGCGTCTGGGAGCCTTCCCTTGCGGAACTCCTGGCTGAAGCGGGCGTGGGATACACGGTCCTGGATGACCATCACTTGCGCCTGGCGGGATTCCTGGATCAGCGTTTCAGCGGCTTGTACGCCACCGAGCGAAACGGGAAGGGCGTGGGATTCTTCCCCTCCGATTTTCAGCTCCGTTACCTGATCCCCTTCCGCACGATCCCCGTGTTGCGGGAACATTTCGCTAACTTCGCGGGCGATGCGCGCGAGTGGGTCTTGACGTACGGGGACGACGCCGAGAAGTTCGGCTTTTGGCCCGGCACGCACAAATGGGTGTTCGAGGAGAAATGGCTGGAACAGTTCCTTTCGCTCCTGGAGGAGCCCGACGGGCCGGTCCGGCCGCAGGCCCCGGGGGATTATTTCAGCGAGCGCCCGCCCTGCCGAAAGGTTTATATCCCGAACGCCTCGTACACGGAGATGCTGGAATGGGCGCTTCCCCCGACCTCCGTGGCCGGTTATTCCCGCACGCGGAGCGTCGCCATGGAGCGCGTCCCGGCCGAGGACGTGCACGCGTTCGTGCGGGGAAGCCTCTGGGACATGTTCCTCTGCCGCTATCCGGAATCGGATCAGATGCACAAACACGCCCTCTTCACGTCCCGGAACGCCCACGCCCTGTCCGACAAGAATCACTCCCGCGAACGGGCCGTGACGTCGGCTCTTAGGGGCCAATGCAATTGCCCCTACTGGCACGGGTTGTTCGGCGGTATCTATCTGCCTCACCTCCGCCACGGGGTCTATTCCAGCATTCTGGATGCCGACGCCCTCCTGGCCGAAGCCGACGCGGACCGCCCCCGGGCGCTTCGGATGGACTACGACGGCGATCTTCATGACGAGGTGATCCTCCTCGGCAAGAGCGTCCAGGCTTTTTTCCGCCCTGCGGACGCAGGGACGTTGGTCGAATTGGATTACCTTCCGGCCCGTTTCAACCTGACCAACTTGGTTTCCCGCTGGAAGGAGAGCTACCACGAGGGAACCGATCTCACGCACCAGAACAAGATGACCGGCGGCGTTGCGTCACCTCACGAACGGAGCGTCGGGATCCTGAGGGAGGATCTCAAGAACGCGTATTTCGACCGCCTTCCCATGCGCAGCTTCCGCGATTTCGTGTCGGCCGAATGCCCGACGCCCGAAACGCTGGAACGTTTTTCCGGAATGGCTCTGGCCGAGGGGACGCCCTCCTCGTGGAGCGTTTCCGCCAGATCATGGACCGGGAGCTTTTCGACCGGAGGCGTTTCGTACGAGCGAACGGCCGAGCTGGACGCTTCCGACCGCCTGGTCGTGCGGTGGAAAATTCCCCCCGCCCGCGATGCGCGTGGTTTTTTCGGAACCCTTCTGGCCTTTTCCCTGCTTACGCCCGACGCCCCGGATCGAGGGCTGCTCATCCAAGCGAAGGGGCGGGATTCCTCCGCAGGGCCCCCGGGGAGGCGCGTCCGTGCTTCCGGCGTGACGGCGCTCGTATTCGAGGATCGCGCGTTCGGTTTCTCTTGCGAGGTAGCGGGCGATATTCCCTTTGAATTGGCTGCCACACCGATCCACACGCTTGCTCGATCGGAGGAGGGGTACGAGCGGGCGTACCAGGGGACGTTGCTTTCCCTGGCTTGGCCCGCCGGGCAGGAGAATGTTTCGTTGACGGTGTCGCTGAGGAAGTTGTCGAGCTAGCGAGGGAGGAATTCCATGTCCGAGCTTAGAAAAGATCCTGTCTCCGGCCGGTGGGTGATCATCGCCAAAGAGCGCGCCGACCGCCCGAATCCGTTCCGGCAGTACTCGTCATGGGTTCCCAACAACGAGTCCTGCCCGTTCTGCCAAGGAAACGAGCATCTCACCCCCAAGGAGATCGCCGTAATCCGGACCTCCGAGCCGGGAAAAGGCGGCGCCCCGTGGAGTGTCCGCACGGTGGCGAACCGTTATCCCGCCTTGCGGATCGAGGGGACGCTCGATATGCGCCCCGAAGGTCTCTACGACAAGATGCAGGGGATCGGAGCGCACGAAGTGATCATCGAGACTCCGGATCACCGGGCCGACCTGAGCCAGTTCACGAACCAACAGATGGTGAACGTCCTTCAGATGTTCCGGGACCGGATCATCGATCTGATCCAGGATCTGCGCTTCCGCTACATCCTCGTGTTCAAGAACCACGGCGGGGCGGCCGGGGCTACCCTGGCCCACGCGCACTCCCAGGTCATCGCCCTTCCGATCGTGCCCGCGCAGATCGAGCGGGAGCTCATGGGTTGCCAAAGATACTTCGAATACCGCGGACGCTGTCTTTTCTGCGACACGCTGAACCAGGAGATATCCGACGGGCGCAGGATGGTGGTGCAGAACGGCGATTTCGTGGCGTTCGCTCCGTTCGCCTCCCGGTTCGCGTTCGAGATCCAGATCATTCCGAGGGAGCACCTGCCCTATTTCTGGAAGATGAGCCTCTCCCAGATGGAACGCCTGGCCGAGATCGTGAGGGACGTATTCCGGAGATACAAGTTGGCTCTCAAAGACCCGCCGTACAACTTCGTCATCCATTCGGCGCCGCACGGGAATCCGAACGCCGACCGTTACCATTGGCAGATGAACATCATGCCGCGCCTGACCGACGTGGCCGGTTTCGAGTGGGGTACCGGCTTTTACATCAACCCGATGCCCCCGGAGGAGGCGGCGCAGCACCTCCGGGATCTGGACCGGTTCATGGACGTTCCCGAAGGCCACCTCATGACGGGTCCCCCTTTGAAGACTCATGGCGTTTGAGGTCTGGATGGCGGCCGCCGAAG
>JAZDIZ010000074.1:0-58534 GCA_043804515.1 Pseudomonadota bacterium
CCGACGTGTCCTTTGTGCCCCATCCGGGCGGGATGTCGGGCGTTCAAGAAAGGCGTGATTCATCTCTTTCCCGCGCCCAAGGCGCGGAGTCGACCGAAAGACGTATTTGCCACCGCAGCGGTTGTTCGGGCGGAAGGGAAAATCCTCCTTAACCGCCGCGCTTCAAGGGGACGGTTCGGTGGCCTCTGGGAATTTCCGACGTTCGAGCGACCTGACCCATGGGATTCGGCAGAAGCGGCGCAAGAAGCCCTGAAGCGGGAGTTCGGCCTGAGGTGCCGAGAGGGGAAACCGGCGGGCTCGTTCGAACACAAACTGTCGCACCGGACGATTCACATGTCGGTGGTCGTACATGACCTGAGAAAAGGCCCGAAAACGAAGAAGGGAACCTGGGTGAAGATTGGCGACCGGCGCAAGCTCCCCTTCTCACGGCTTCAGCTGCGTGTCGCGGAACTGACCCTTCCAAATTGTTGACCCCTTAAGACCGTGAGAATATACGGAGACTCCCCCGGATTGCCTGGGTGGTGGAATTTGGTAGACACACCAGCTTGAGGGGCTGGCGCCAGCAATGGTGTGCAGGTTCGAGTCCTGTCCCAGGCACCAGCCTTCGCCGAGTGAACTGAGGCGAAGGCTGTCCCGCCGAAGCTCGGCATTAAGGCATAGATCTGCGATCCAAAATGGGGCTTCGGCTAGGCAGGCCAGCCTGTCGTGACTTCAGCGAAGGCGGACTCAACGCATGGCCGAGTGAACTGAGACGAAGGCTGTCCCGCCGAAGCTTTTCGTTAACGCACTGTCTCTCATTTCTGCGCAGGGCTACGGCTAGGCAAGCCAGCACGCAAAGCTCGGTCAATCAATTTGACGCTCGCGGCTTGATGGGGGGAGACCTAACAGATATATTTGATTGGGTTTTTTTGACCCAGAAAGCTCCGGTTCACATGCCAAAAGAAGCACGGGGGGATCCCCGGATCGATTTTCGCGTAGCCGTCAACGTTCAACAGGAAAGCCGCCTTCAGCATTTCTATTCCAGCAACTTGAGCAGCGGCGGGATCTTCCTTGAAATCGAAGGGGACCAACCTCCCGTCGGCTCGAAACTCACCCTGGAATTCAACGTTCCACTGCCGAAGAAATTGATCAAGGTCAGCGCGGAGGTGGTCCATCACCATGTGTTCGACTCCCTTGACGACCAGATGCAGAAAGTGAAGAGGGGCGGAATCGGACTCAAGTTCCTGGACCTCAACCCGGAAGATCAAAAATTGATCTCCCAATTCATCACGGGAAAGGACCTTCATGTCCGAGCCTAACACTTCAGCCGAAAAACCGGGCACCCCGAAGCTCGACTTCGCCGCCCAGGAAAAACCCCGCTTCTCCGACGAAGCCCGGCGGCTGATCCTGTCCAAAACGTCCCTCGTCTACATTTCTACGTTCGAAGACGCCCGATGCGAGCAGGTTCTCCGCGAACTGGCTAAAGCGATTTCCCAAACCCCGATGAAAGTCTATTCCTGGACGGTCACGGCAGGGCTCGATTCCGGGACCGAAAAGGTCCCCGGCACGGAAGACTCCATCAAGGCGCTCGATTTCGTGATCGGTTGCAAGGATCCCGCGCTCTTCGTCTTCAAGGACCTCAACCAGCAATTCGCCGGCAACCCGATGCTGATCCGGAAGCTGCGCGACACTCACCAGTCGCTCAGGAACGCGTTCAAGACCGTCTTTATCGTGGCGCCCTCCATTCAGATTCCGGACGAGATCTCCAAAGAGATCTCCATCCTGGACTTCGAGCTTCCGACGATCGCCGATCTGGAAAAACTCCTCGAGGCCACGATCAAGTCGTTCAAGAACCTGAAGGTTGAACTCACGCAGGACGGGCGGGACGATTTCATCAAGTGCGCCATGGGGTTGACCTGGGACGAGGCCAAGAGCGCGTTCGTTCGCGCCTGCATGAGCGGACCCGTCCTGAACCGGACGGCCTTGAGTCACGTCATCGACGAGAAATGCAAGATCGTCCGCAAAGAGGGGATTCTGGAGTACGTGCCGGTGGATTTCGGCATGCAAGAGCTGGGCGGCCTGGACGTATTGAAGGAATGGCTTGAGGCGCGCTCCCGTTTTTTCTCCAAGGAAGCCCGCGAGTTCGGCCTCAGCGCCCCCCGCGGCGTTCTCCTCACTGGGATCTCCGGCTGCGGAAAATCCAGCTGTGTGAAGGTCATCAGCCAGTATTGGCGCCTCCCGCTCATGCGCCTCGACATGGCGAAAGTCTACGGCGGGACGCTCGGGAACCCGGAAGAGACCATGCGCCGCGTTCTTAAGACGGTCGAGGCGGTGGCGCCGGTGGTCCTCTGGATCGAGGAGATCGAAAAAGGCGTGGCCGGTTACGTCCAGGGGGACGCCGGCGTCACGGCCCGGATCTTCTCCTCGTTCCTCACATGGATGCAGGAGAGGACCTCCATTGTCTTCATCGCCGCCACGGCCAACGAGATCGACAAGCTGCCGCCGGAGCTGTTGCGGAAAGGCCGCTTCGACGAGATCTTCTTCCTCGACCTTCCCTCGGAAAAGGAGCGGGGCGAGATCTTCAAGGTCCACATCCTCAGAAGAAAGCACAACCCGGAGAAGTTCAGCCTCATTAACCTCGCCAAAGCCACGGTGGGCTTCAGCGGCGCCGAGATCGAGCAGATCGTCGCCTCGGGCATGTTCGAGGCCTTTAACGAGAAGCGGCAGTTCAACGACCACGATCTCTACAAGATGATCGCCCACACCGTCCCGCTCTCCACGACAATGGCGGAGCGGATCAAAGAGATCAAACGGTGGGCGGATCAGCGCGCCGTCCGCGCCTCGAAAAACTGACCCTGGTCGGTTTCTACTTCATCGGTATCAGGGTCGTGGCCGTAGTGGTCGAGCGCTCTTTCTGCGATTGACCGCGAACTGCGCCGAATCCCGTTCGAGGAGACGACATGTTATTCCCGGACGCGCCCGCCGATGTGAGATTCTGTTCCAGCCGTCTTTCCAAAAAGCTCAGCGCTTCATTGTAGGAACCGCAATCCCGAAGCCTGGCCGTGACCACCCGATCGTTTCTCAGCCGTTCCAGCTGATCGTGGATCGGGCGAAGAATCGCCGACACCACGTCTCGGGACATCGGCCGGTCCAAGCCTGCCAAGGGTTTCAGGTGCGCACGGATGTCGTTCTCCAGCGCCTCGACCCTCAGAGCGCTCTCGTGGTCCCCGTTGTCCTCGTACGCGCATCGGGCCGAATCAAGCTGAGCGAAAGCCAAGGCGTCGTAAGCCGCGCTTGCCACGTCGATTCTAGCCCGGTGTCCAGGCGAGGCGAGCCGTGAGGGGTGCACGTCAGTCCCCCACAGGGGCATTTCCGAATTCACGCGCTGGGGAGCGGCGTAGACTTCCGTGACGACATTCTGAGCCACCTGGAGTTCCTCACATGTGTCCGTGCAGCCCGACCCCGCATAAGCCTGCGTTCCCGCAAGAATGAAACCGAGCGCAAAAAACAGAACAACAACCGATCTCTTGAACATCTGCGTCTCCCTATTGTTGTGGTTTACGAACAGAGAATTTGAAGGCTGAAAACTGGACGACTGCGCAGAGAAAAAGCCAACGCTTCGACTCAACCCCTCCAACCAAGCGCGGATTATCTGAAGCTTCCATCCCTACTAGTCAATTCAAGCTACTACCACACAGCGTCAAGAACCAAGGAATCTTCTTGATCTGGATCAGGAAAAACCAGATGGACCGAAATAAATCCGGGTAGTTTCAACCAGATACGAAACGAACTCGGGCCCGGCAAACCGACCTCCGTCTCCACGCGTCGCGTAGAGCGCTGCACGTCCCCGAAAGCCCCATTATTCCAGGCGGGTCTTACTATTTTCCCGGGACTGGAATGGTCATTTTCGGCGGTAGTTCAAAGCCGGCTTTTTGGAAAATCGATTGATGTCCGGCTTCCGGATACGCACGGGAGATATGTCTCGGCATGAGCGTCCAGTCTTCTGAGCCCGATTCCTGCGCCAAGAGAATATTGCCGACCATATGCTGGCCGTTTCCCTGCCCCAGGACCATGATGACAACCAATTGAGCGGGGATCGGGTTCCCTTCCTTATCCGTCCGCGCCGTTAATGTGGCTTCTCTGGGAAGGTCCAGGTCACCTGCGATCTTCTGCACATTCTCATCGAGCTGATCCAGTTTGAATGAGCTCACTTTCAAGCTCCGATTGTAGAAGACGGCGTAGAGCGCAGCTTCGCCTTCCCTGGTTCCAACGATACGGCCAGTCACTTTGTCTTTAATGTCAGCAACGACGTCTTGGAGCTTGATGTTCAAGCCGCCGTCAGGCGGAATGATCCACCCTTCCGCTACGGCAATAGCTTTGTCGCCGTCGGAAAAGTTCACAAAGTTTCCATTGGTGCGCGTGAGGTCACCCAGCCGGAAATCCTTGGCATTCTTGGGCTTCATAAGAACCGGTTCCTCTTCATCAGCCTTAATGAGGGCGACGTCCTGGACCGGGCCGCCTTCTACAAGGGACTCCATGCCCACGGGCGTAGCCGAGCCGTTCCTATTAAGCAGCGTCTCAAAGAGCGCGAGGCTGTCTTTCTTGCCGGTGGCTGCATCAAGAACTATCAGGCTGGCGAGCGCATTGTTGAAATCGCTGATTTTGCCGCCCTTGTCGAAGGCACGTGAAATCTTCTTACCGAAGGAATCCCAGTCCATGTGACGGGCCGCTGCCTGCAGTTCTTTGTTCGTCTTGTCCTTCTTGAGAGCATCAACGCGTGCTTTGATTCCGTCGATAAAGTTAGTAGCGCCGACTTTGAACACACCCATCTGAAAACCGTTGGGTTCCTCGTTTCCAAGAGCAAGGTACTCCGTGGCGACCTTGTCCTCGCATGTGTCGCCGATGCCGTCGTGGTCTGTGTCGGGCTTTTTCGCCTCGTCTTTGCATTTCTCCTTCCAGGCCGACATGCCGAGCTTGAATTCATCTTGAGCGGGCGCTTCCGGTGCGGTCCGGACTCCCGGGGCCTCCGGACCTGCCGGCGGGTCAACACGCGGAGTCTCTGTGCGGCTCACTTCTCGCTGGTTCTTGCAGTGGACGGTAACTACGGCCTTAGTCCCTTGATCGATGACTTGGTCGCCTTCGCCGAAGACACAGCGACACGGGTTAGCGTTGCCGATGTTCGCACACGGTTGTCGGGTTCCGTACCCGGGCATCCCCGCCCGGTCGTAGCCGGGCATTCCGAGGGCATTGTAAGGGACTCCCCCGGCGTACTGGCCACGATAATTAGTGCCGTACGGGGAGTATTGGCCTGCCGGTGCGGCTTGCTGAATCGGGCGAGCGTTGGGTGCGAAAGGATTCCCTCCATAACCGAAGTTGGCGTAGAGAGCCGGATTGACGAGCGGCGCGTGATTATTCGTCTTTCCGCATCCCGCCAGGATCGGCACCCCCACAAGGAAGGCTGCAGCCAAACTAAGGCCGGTTCGGATTCTAATTCTGTGTATCTGACGCATAACGTCCTCCATCTTCCGAGCCCATATAACGCAACACTCGTACCAACCCGGCCACAAGTGGATATTCAATGATTTCGACAACTTAGCCCAGAGAGGCCCCTCTCTGGAGTGAGCCAGATGTCGCCGACGGGTCGCGGTGGGATATTCCCGCCCCAGCCAGCCATTTAAGGGTTAAGCGTTAAGCCTTAATGGTTTTTTCCTCCCTATCAGCGGAGTCGTCATCTTGTGGCGGCGGCCCTGTAAGTGTTTCAGGAGGACCGCTAGACCTGTCTTCGCTGAAGTGAGGATTCTCGAGTGTTCGCAATTATCTTAGCGGGGTGGAGCGGTGCCGGAGCGGAGGTCAGGCGCAGGATCGCCTTGTTGGGGCTGATGGGGACACCCTTAAGGGTGTCCCCCGTGATACCCCGTGATGCGATTCGAGCCACGGCGCGAAGGCCCGCGCCACCCCGCCCAACTCATCGCAACTCATGAATGACCTTTAGAAACAGATGGAGAGCGCGGCTCTCCCCGACCGATCGAGACTCGGCAAACCGCCGCCGCCCAAAATGTCTGCGGAGTTATTCTTCGTGCAGTCGCATCGCCGCGAGGTTGTATTGCTCGAACCCCGCCTCGGCCGCCGTATAGAGCACTTGCGTGACCAACCAGTACGGCGTGTCCTTGTCGGCGATCACCAGGATCTTCCCTTCGAATTTGATCGACGGGTTCTTGGAAGCGATGAATTGGATCCCTTTCGCTTTTCTCTCCAGAACACGGCTCAACTCCGGAAGCGTAAAGTCGCGCTTTTTGGCTTGAGACTCCAGCTTGCCCAGCGTGCCCTTGTCCAGCTCGATGACACGTTCGTCGTCCACGGCGATAACGCCCGTCTGCCCCTCGGTGGCCTTCGTCACGGTCAGCTTCACCGCTTCCTGAGGCGGAGTGGTATTGGACGACTTGGGGACGTTGATGACGTCACCCACCGGAATGGACATGGCGCTCACGGAATAGCTTTTCAGGAGAAAGATCACGACCACCGTGAGCATGTCCATCATGGCCACGAGGTTCAGCTCCCGGATCGCCCCGGGATGGAAGGACTTTCCCCGCCTCTTCCTAAGTTTCATGCGCCATTTTCGGGATACAAACTCGTCCATTTCGTCTCCCTCAGAAGATGCTGAGCGTCACGTCGGGGAACAGATCCCCCGCCCCGGCCGTTCTTTCCCGCACCGCGTCCATCGTGTGGACGATGTCGTCGTAAACGACGTTCGGCTCGGAAATGATCAGAACCCGAGTCTCGTCGGCGAAACGCGTTTTTATGTTCCCTACGGCGTTCGTGAGCTCCAGGAAGTTGTACGTTCCGTCCGGGGCCTTCGGGACCGGGACTTGCCTCATCGAGGCCCCGCCTTGCACGTTCGGGTCCACTACATAACCCGCCTTCGTCACTCTCACCATCAGGAGCAGCTGCGCCTTTTTCACTTGGGCCGCTGCCTTAGGCGAATCCGGTGCGAGTTGAGGGATCGAGGCGTTGAGCATTGTAAAGCTCAGAAAACTCGTGATGGTCACCAGGAGGAAAAGGACCAGCACGGTCATCATGTCCAGGTACGGAACCAGATTCAGTTCCGTCCCGATCGACTCAAGGCCTGCTCGATGTCCGCGACCACGGGCCATGGCGTGGCCTAAGCCGCTTTTTCAGCGTCGTGACGCAGCGACAACAGGTTCTCCAGGCGGCTGGAGTAATAGTCCAGGTCGCTGATGATCCTCTTTGCGACGCCGGAAAGGATCAAGTGGGACACGATGCACATCACGGCGATCGTCAGACCGGTCGCGGTGTTAAACAAGGCTTCGGCGATGCCGGCGCCCAGTAACGTGGCCCGCTGTTCCGGCGTGGCGACCGACAACCCTCTGAAGGAGGTGATCAGACCCAGAATGGTCCCGATCAGCCCGATCAACGTTGCGATGTTCGCCAGGGACCAAAGGCTCCCGATCCGTTTCTCGATCTGCGGGGTTACCTGAAGCAGGGCCTCGTCCACGGACATCGACACGGCCATCCCGCCCCGATTCGCCTTCGTGAGCCCGGCCTTTACGACCTGGGCCAGCGGGGCCTGCGACGTGTTGCAATAGTTGATGGCCTGCGTGAGATCGTTGGCCAATACATAGCGTTCGATGTTCTTCATGAAGTTCTTCCCGTCCGTCTGGTAGCGGAACATGAGAAGGAAAAAGCGCTCCAGAATCACCGCCACGGCGGCCATGGAGACGATTACGTTGAGCGCGAAGAACGAGAAAAAGCCGGTGTCTTTTAAGAATTGTGCAAAACTAGCCATCTATTAAATTCCTCCTGAATTGAGCTGTTCCTTGCGATCCTCGGATTGAGTCTCTCTGAATGGTCCAGTTCGATTTCCAAGACCGCATTTTATAGATAACCTATCGACTTTCAAAGAACTTTTGTTTTCCCAGCTCCGTGATCCGTCGGGCCAGGGTGCGATGCCGGGGCCAGCCCTTCTTCCAAACCTCATGTGGGGCCCTGCCTTGACGCGGGCGAACACAGACCCTTTTCAACGCCTGAATCCGTCCGAAGGCTTCCCCCATGCGGCGTTGCGCGACACCTTGTCCCCGCAACGCGCGGCCGAGTTCCTCGTACACCTCCCAGCACCGGTCCAACGATTTGCACACCAGGAGGAGATCCACCCCCGCCTCAATCGCCGCGACCGCCGCCTGCCGGACTTCCCCGTGCCCGGCTATGGCGCTCATTTCCAAATCGTCGCTCACCACGACGCCCTTGAACCCGAGCCGGCCCCTTAGAAGCTTTTGAAGCACGGCGGCCGAAAGCGTGGCGGGGCGCTTGGAATCCAGCGCGGGATACACGACGTGCGCGGTCATGATCGCGGGGACTCCCGCGCGAATCGCCGCCCGAAAAGGGACCAACTCGCGCGCAAAAAGCGTGGCACGGGAGGCTCGCACCCGGGGAAGGACTCTGTGGCTGTCGCCGGCCGTGTCCCCGTGCCCGGGGAAATGCTTCGCGCACGACACAAGACCCGCGGCGCGGTACCCGCGGACCGACGCGGCGACGAGCCTCGCCGCCACGGCCGGATCGGAGGAAAAGCTGCGGGTCCCGATGATGGGGTTGCGCGGATTTGAATCCACGTCGGCCACGGGCGCGAAGTTCATATTGACCCCGACGCTCTTGAGCTCGGCGGCGATCGCACGGGCCTGGGCCTCCGCCAGATCCGCTTTTCCCGTCGCCCGGCAGCAGCGCCCCAGAAAATCGTTTCCGGGAAAGGCCGTGAACGGGGCGTTCAACCGGGCCACGCGCCCCCCCTCCTGGTCGATCCCCAGAAGCGGGGACTGGGAACGCAGTTCCGCCGCCACGGCTTGCGCAAGGGCCCGTAACTGCCTCGGCGACTCGATGTTGCGTTTGAAAAAAATGACGCCGGCAGGCTGGACGATTTTCAGGAACAGGCGCTCTTCCCGCGTCAGCCGCGGCCCGGCCAGGCCGATCATCATGAGCTGGCCGATGTGTTCAGGCGTGACAATCACGAGGACCTCTCAACCCGCCGCCTGAAGATTCTTAGGAAGCACACGAGGCATGATCGCGATTCCGGCGAAGATAGCAAGATGCGGAGCCAAAAAATGAATTCGGCGGTACCCTGGAACGCGGTATCAATATCAAGTTCGGGATTCATACCGACGGGAGGTGGTTCGATGCCGAGGATCGGTCGCATTCGATGGATGTTTCTTTGCCTGTTCATGCCTTCTCTCGTCACAGCGGCGCCCCTGGATGGAGTCTTGGATCCGATCCTGGCGCGTGCCCGGCTCAAAGCCGAGACGTACGGCATTCAAATCGTCTCGCTTCCGGCCGGGGAAACGCTCTACGCGAAGAACGCCGACCTTCCGCTCAATCCCGCTTCCAACATCAAGATTCTCACCGCGGCTACGGCTCTGGCAAAGCTGAGCCCGGATTTTCGCTTCGAAACGAGGGTGGCCGTGTCCGGTTCCGACGCCTGCCTGATCGGCGGCGGGGATCCTTCCCTGGTGGACGAAACGATGTGGATGCTGGTGGAGGAAGCGCGCAGAGCCGGTTTGGGCCGGATCGAGCGGGACCTGATCGTGGACTCCACGCTTTTTCCCACGGTCCGCGAGAACGCGGACACCTTCGAGGGGGACATGGACCGGGCGTTCACGGCTCCCGTCGCGGCTCTGTCCGTGAACTTCAACTCGCTCACGCTCTACGTAACCCCGATGGACCTAGGCGGCCGCCCCTCCGTTCATCTGGAACCGGATCTTCCGATCTTCGAGGTCCGCAGTCGGGCGGTGACCGCCTCCTCCGGCGGGAAGAGGGACATCGGCGCATCCGTGGACTGGAAAGGGGAAAAGGGAATGGTGGCCTTATCCGGCCGGATCGGTGTCAAGAGCGACACCGTCGCGATCTACCGGACCGTCCCGGCGCCGGCTTTGTACGCCGGAGCCGTTTTTCTGGAGCATTTCCGCAGGGCCGGAGGCCTTTTGAAGGGCCATGTGAAGGAAGGGCGCTGCCCCGAGACGTTCAGCGAGCAAGTGCGCTTTCGTTCCAGGCCCCTGTCGGAGATCGTCTCGGGCCTCGACAAGTTCTCAAACAACTTCATCGCCGAGATGCTCTTACGAGCCGTGGGGGACGAGCCCACACCGGAGAGCGGGCTGAAGGCCGTCCGAGCTTGGCTCACGTCCGCCTCCATCCCGGCTCCCGAGCTGGTGATGGAGAACGCGTCGGGCCTATCCAAGAAGAACCGTGTTTGCGCCCGGACGCTGGCGTCGGTGCTCCGGACGGCGGCGGCGGATTTCAAGATCGGGCCCGAATTCGTATCCTCCCTCAGCATCCTGGGCGTCGATGGCTCGCTTCGAAAATGGCTGAAGGACTCGGAAGCCAAAGCGTTGGTGCGCGCAAAATCGGGGATGCTTTCGGACGTTGTGGCGCTCTCGGGGTACGCGGACACCCCGGCGCACGGCCGGCTGGCATTCTCTTTCCTTTTCAGAGCGGCGCCCGGTCAACATGCCGCCCTCATGCAGTTGGAGCAGAGTCTTTTGACCGCACTCGTCGCCCCGCCCAAGAGATAGGCGCGGGGATACCGATGTGCTAAATTATTCCCCATAAAATTTATGACTCCCCAAAAATCCTCCGGTCCCCGGAAAAAAGGCTTCACGTTAATCGAACTCATGATCGTCGTGGCGATCATCGCGATCCTCGCCGCGATCGCCATTCCGATGTACGGCAAATACATCAAGAAATCGCGCACGGCCGAGGCCGTCAGCAACCTGGGGGCGATCGGCTTGTATGAGGAGACCTACTTTTCGGAGATGGATCGGTACGTGACCGCCGACCCGGATCCCGCTTCAGTACCGAACCCCTCGCTTGCGGGGGGGCGCGGCACGTTCTCCTCGGGCGTGACAGGCTGGGGCCAGCTGGGCCGGGCCATCCCCGACGGATCCAAGGTGTTTTTCCAGTATGAGATTCGAGCCGGACAGATCACGTCCGGCGGCGGCGACGGCACGGCCTCGGATGGAAGCCTCGTCCCCTACGGCGCTGGAGGTGCGGTCGCCCCCGGCAGGAGCTCCTGTAGTCCTGCGTTGACGAGTTACTACGCGGGGCTTTTGAGTATCCCGCAGACAAACTCCAGCAACTGGTTTTATGCGACGGCCGTGGGAGATCAGGACGGCGACCAAAAGTGCTCGCTGTTCATCAAGGTCATCGACCGCACGGACATCTCTGCGACGGACGAGATCGAGTAAGACGAGAAAACCCCGGGATCCGGAGTCCGGTAACCGTTATCCGTTACCGGATCAGGAAAGAAAAAGATCAGGCAGCCGGCAAACAGGCATCGGTCCCGGTACCCGGCAACAGGCAACATAATATTTTACGGATCTGTGATCACTGGGCCAGGAACTGCTGCCCGCCTGCCTGCTGCCTGGATTTAGTGCGCGCGCCTCTTATTCTGTGACGATGTAATCCCTTTTCAGAAGGTAAAAGACGACCTTGCACGTCTCAAGGTCGGATAGGGGGCTTGAGTCGAGCACGTCTTCGAATCTCCCCTCGTTGATCACCACCTGCAGAACATCCAGAACTCGGGGATGGAGTTTGGACAGGGGGGCGGTGAACCTCGGCTTCAGTTTCAGCCCGGTTGTATGCGGCGGAAGGCTTTTCTTGAGCTTCTCGATCTCGTCAAAATGGCGGAAACCTTCCATCAGGAGGCCTTCAATCGGGTCCTTGATCGGTTGCACGATCTCGCTTTCCTTGAACGCGTCCGAGAGCGGAAGAAGCTCAAATGATCCTTCACTCCAGCCCAGAAGGCGAAAGAGCGCCTTGGTCCCGCTGACACGCTCCAGCTCCGCACCGACGACCCGCCCTTCGACGACCCAGATCCTGCCCTCTCTCCCCATCCGGAGCCTGAGCATGCCGCTTTTTTTGTTTTGCCCCAGATTTTGGAGCAGATCCGCCAGCCCCATGGCCGAGAGATTCCCGGAAAGCGTTTTCGGCTTGGCCGTGCCGAGAGGTTCGGGGGCGTAGCTGGGTTCTGGTTCCGGCTCCTGGTCCTCTTCCGGTTCCAGTGCCGGGGCCGCCTTATCAAATGAAAAACCTCCCGTGGCCGGGATGTCCGCGATCCCCGAGGGCTCGTCGTCTTCGAGCGGAAAAGCTTCGGGTCCTTTCGGCAGCGTCTCTTTGACGGTACCGCCGGCGCGCTCTTTCGCTTCCTCGGGTTCCTGGTCGGCTTTCGCTTCACCAATCGACGTCTCGGTATTGATCGCCACCTGGATCACGCTGGTGCCCACCCGGATCTTGTCTTCGTGCTTGAGCGGGTTCGACGTGGCTTTTTTCCCGTTCAGGTACGTGCCGTTCGTGCTCTGCAAATCCTGGAGCGTCGCTGTTTGGTTGGTGACTTCGATTTTGCAGTGCTTCCGGGAGATCTTTTTTTCCCCCAAGAAGATGTCGCATTCCTCGCTTCGTCCGACGAACAAGATCCGAGGAGGGTTCACCCGGATCTCGACTCCCTCGTTCTCCCCTTCCAGGAACCGGAGGACGACTTCCCTGATCTCCCGCTGGACCAGCTCCTTTTGTGCCGGCTTTCGTGCCACGCACGCGGAGTATAGCCGTTTAGCTCCGGTCCATCCATTTTTCACAACGATCTCAATGGCCTGGCTGTTCCACGCGGCTAACGATGATTCCGGCGTTATTTTTTGTCGGAAACGAAGCGGATGACGGTGTTGCCGATTTTAATCTTGTCCTGCGCCGTAATCTGCGTCTCCGTCGTCTTTTTCCCGTTCACAAAAGTCCCGTTCGTCGAGCCCAGGTCGCGCAGGATCACCTTCCCGTCGGGAAGGACCTCGATTTCCACATGTAGCCTCGACACATCCAAGTCTTTGAGCCGGATGTCCGCGTTGGAGCGGCCGACAGTCGTCATCTTCTTCTCGATCGGGAACCGGCGCCCGGCATCCGGCCCTTGCAGAACTTCGAAACTGTAGGCGCGGGATGCCGCCATGACGTCGCCGCTCGTGATCGCTTCCGTGCTCGGATCCGACAGATCCCACCTTGAAAATTGTTTGAGTTCGTCATCGATCATGGCCCCGATGTCTCCGGGGCCGTGAATCGGCGTTTTTCCCGCCTCCGAAGGCCGGTTCCGGCGCTTGAAAGCCTCGAGATCCTCCAAAATCACCGCCTTGAACTTGGTAACCCCGATCTGAATCTCGTCCAGGTTGGACAGGCGCCCCCGCGTCACCTTCGCCCCGTTCAGGAAGAGGCCGTTCCGCGATTTCAAATCGGTGATGTAGACCTCGGATCCCGTGATGTCGATCGCGGCATGGCAGATGGATGCCTTCGCGTCGTTGATCCGGATGTCCGTGCCCCGTCTCCCCAACGTCGTCCGGGAATCTCTAAGGGAAAACGTGGCCCCTTCGTCCGGGCCTTCGGTAACGGTCAATGTGACCCTGACCTCAAGTCCCGCCATCAGGACCCTGTGCCTCCGAAAACCAGCGTCGTACGTCCCAACCGGACATGATCCCCTTTGCTCAAAACACAGTTCGAGACCCGCCGGTCGTTCACGTACGTGCCGTTCCGCGACGCCAGGTCCCGAATCACGACCTGCCCCGTGGGTTGGCGCTCGATCAGTGCGTGCTTCCGGGACACATCCGGGTCCTTCAGACTGAAATCCACCTCTTTGCGTCCGATCAGAATGTTCGGGCCCTTAAAAGCGAAAATTTTGCCCGCCAATGGGCCGAGAAGAATCCTGAACTCCAAAGCGCCTTCGGCGGGTATCGCCTGAAGCGTCTGTGTGGAATCGCCCGCCTCCGTCTCCTTCACGAACTCCTCACGGATCAACTCGGCAAGCCCCCCTTCCTTCCGGGCGGTCCCGAGAGGATTCGCGGCCCGTAGCCCGGCCGCCTTTTCCGGATCGATCTGGATCCGAAAGCGGGTCAGGCCGATCCTCACTTCCTGTCCGGGGGCCAGTCGGGCTTCCTCGACCTTTCTCTCCCCAACAAACGTTCCGTTGGAACTCTCCAGGTCCACAATCCAGAAGGCCCCGTTTCTCCACTCCACCGCCGCATGCGTCCCCGAGACCTTCAGGTCCCGGACCAGAACGTCGGCGATCTTTCTTCCCAGCGTGGTGCGGACAAGGAGAAGAGGAACCTTGCGCCCCTGGTCCTCACCGTCCAGGAATTCCAGAATGCCGCCGACCGATTTCGAAAGCAGCCTCTGGGACTTGAGGCGGGACGTCACTTTGACATCATACCTTAAGAACGTTAAGACCTCCGCTATGTCGAGGTCTCTGGCCGTGGTGCTTGCGGCCCTTTTTTTCGGTGCCTGCGCGGAAGTCAAACCCGAGCGATTTCTACAGGACAAGCCGCTCTACGAGCACGCCATGAAGCTGTTCCAGAATAAGGATTACACTGATTCAATCCCCTTTTTCGAAAGCCTGAAGAATCGATTCCCGCAGAGCCCCTACGCCACGGAAAGCGAACTCAAGATCGCCGACGCCTATTTCGCCAAGGACGATTTCGCCGAAGCCGAAGCGTCCTACGAGAGTTTCCGTTCGCTTCATCCCACACATCCCCAAATCCCTTACGTGGTGTCCCGGATCGGCATGACCCATTTCAAGCGGATCCCGAGCGGAATCGATCGCGACCCGTTGCACACCGAGCGCGCGTTGGCCGTATTCAACGAGCTCGTCACGCGATGGCCCGACTCCCCGGAAGCGAAGCAGGCGGCCCCCCTCGCCAAGAAATGCGAGCGCGCCCTTGCGCAACATGAGATGTACGTCGCGAATTTTTACATCAAACAAAAGCAATTCGAGGCGGCTTTGGTCCGCCTAAGACCGCTCAGCCGGAACGGGGAGTTCCCGGATCTCAGGGCCGAGGCGGCTTATAAATTGGGCTACTCGTACCTGAAGCTGAAGAGCAAGGACGACGCGATCCGTACCCTCGAAGCGCTAGCGCAGGATCCGGCCGCAGGAAAATACGCCCGGGAAGCCCAGGCGCTTCTTCCAAAAGCCCGCGCGCTGTAATCAGATCGCCTTTTCCAGCGAATTCAGCGCCGCTTCCAGCGCATCGACGTTGGGACCCCCCGCCTGCGCCATTTCCGCGCGACCGCCCCCGGAGCCTCCCAGAATCTGCGCGGCCGCCTGAACCAACTTGCCCGCGTTCACGCGTCCCGCAAGATCCTTGGAGACCTTCACGACCACGGAAGCCTTTCCCGCGTTCCTGCAACCTACCGCAACGACCCCGCTTTTGATCCCCTCCAGGTGCCGATCCGCCGCCTCACGCAGGGTTTTGGCGTCGGCTTCATCCACGACCGCCCTTACGAGTTTGACGCCGTTCACATCGGACACCCGGACCTGGCTGCCCTCCGATGAGGCTGCCCCCGAGGAGCGCGCCTTTCGAAGTTCTTTCTCCAGATCCTTCTGCTTGCCGAGAAGGGAATCCACGCGATCCAGGACTCCTTCCTGTGTCGAACCCAGCGCCCCGGTGATTTCCTTGAGTTTCCGGTCAACTTCCTGGACGTAACTCAACGCCCTCCGGCCCGTGAACGCCTCCAGGCGGCGGACACCCGCGGCCACGCTGCTCTCCTTGGTCACTTTAAAGAGTCCGATCTCCCCCGTGCGGTCCAGATGCGTACCGCCGCACAATTCCCTGGAGTAATCGGCTATGGAAATCACACGCACCTGTTCGCCGTACTTCTCGTCAAAGAGCGCCACCGCCCCGCTCTTGAGCGCCAGATTCAGCGGCATCTCCTTTTTCTCCACCCGGGTGTCGGCCCAGATCCTCTCGTTCATGATCTGTTCGATCTTCCCGATCTCCTCCTGCGTGAGCGCGCGGGGATGCGTGAAATCGAACCGGAGCCGCTCCGGAGACACCAAAGAGCCGGATTGTTTGACGTGGGAGCCCAATATTTCCTTGAGCGTGGCGTGAAGGACGTGAGTGGCCGTATGGTTTTTCGCCGTTGCCGCCCTGGCCTCCGTGTCGACCTGAAACACGCCCTTATCGCCCGGCCGCACGGTGCCCACGCCGACCTTGCACCTGTGGAGAACGATGTCCGGGGAAGGCTTCTCGCTATCCACGACTTCCAGGGTGAATCCTTCCCCTTCGATCACTCCGATGTCCCCGGCTTGGCCTCCCGAGGCCCCGTAGAAAGGCGTGCGGTCCGCGAGCAACTCCATTTCCTCCCCGGCATCGGCCTTGCCGACTTCCTTTCCGTCGCGGACGAGCGCGCGGATCGTTCCCTCCGCGCAAAGCCGGTCGTAACCCAGGAACTCGGTCCGGAGACCGCCATCCACCCATTTGCGCACGAGAGAATCGATCATTTTCCGCCCCGTCCCTTTCCAGGAGCCGCGCGCTTTCTCGCGATGCGCCGCGAACGCGAGATCGAAGCCGGCACGGTCGTACATTAAGCCGTGTTCCCGAAGGACATCCGCCGTCAGATCGGGCGGAAAACCGTAGGTGTCGTATAGCCTAAACGTGATCTCACCCGACAACTCGGAGCCCTTGCGGGTTTCGAGCTTCGCGATTTCCGTCTCAAGAAGCGCCAATCCCCGATCTATAGTTTGAGAAAAACGTTTCTCCTCCTCTTCGATCACGCTCCGCGTCCCTTTCGCCGCTTTCCTAAGCTCGGGATAGGTGTCCCCCATCAAATCCGGCAGTACAGCGGCGACGTCACCAAGGAACGGCTGGGTCAGTCCCAGTTTTCTCCCGTGACGCATCGCCCTTCTCATGATCCGTCGGAGCACGTATCCGCGGCCTTCGTTCGAGGGGAGAACGCCCTCCGAGATGAGGAAGGTGGCGGCCCGGAGGTGGTCGGCGATCACCCGCATCGAGACTTTCTTCTCCTCGCTCGCCTTGGCGTACGGCGTGCCCGCGAGGCTTCCGGTCTTCTCGAGGAGAGGCACGAACAAATCCGTCTCGTAGTTACTCGTCAATCCATTGGCTACGGCCGTAACCCGCTCCAATCCCATGCCTGTGTCGATCGAAGGCCTCGGGAGCTTGGCCCGTGTTCCGTCGGCGAGCTGATCGAACTCCATGAACACCAGGTTCCAGAATTCCAGGTAGCGGTCGCAATCGCACCCCACGTCACAGTCCGGTTTTCCGCAGCCCGCTTCTTTCCCTTGGTCGAAGAAGATCTCGGAGCACGGCCCGCAGGGCCCCGTTTCTCCCATGCTCCAGAAGTTTTCCTTCTCGCCGAAGCGGTAAATCCGCTTGGTGTCGATTCCGACCGATTGATTCCAGATCCGGAAAGCCTCGTCGTCGTCCCGATACACGGAGACGTAGAGCTTCTCCTTGGGGAGGTTGAGTTCCTTTGTGACGAATTCCCACGCGTATTCGATCGCTTCTTTTTTGAAATAGTCGCCGAAGGAAAAATTGCCGAGCATCTCGAAAAACGTGTGATGCCGGGCCGTCCTTCCGACGTTCTCGAGGTCGTTGTGCTTTCCGCCGGCCCGAACGCACTTCTGGGACGATGCCGCGCGAACGTAGTCCCTCTTCTCCCGGCCGGTGAACACCGCCTTGAACTGGTTCATCCCGGCAGTGGTGAACAGAAGCGTCGGATCCAGCTTCGGAACCAGGGGAGCGCCGGGCACGACGCGGTGCCCTCTCTCCTCGAAATACTTGAGGAACCTTTCCCGGATCTCGGACGACGTCAGCTTCCTAGTCATCGAACCCCCAACTTAACCGGCTTCCGCCCGAACGCCAAGGCGCCAAGATCCACTGTCCTCGCCTTCAATGAAGAGACAGTCCTCAGAACTGTGGGCGTTACCAGTCCGAAATCGGCGCGAATAGATCCTCGGGACTGCGTTCGTGTTACGCCACCGTCCCTCTTTTGGAACCAATCCTTTGCGCGGGTGGCGGAGCTGGGGGTCCCCGTCCGAGGGCTCGCAGGATGGGGGTGCACAGCGCAGCCAGGCCCCGCAACGAAGGTCTTCTTCAAAATGGAAGCTGCGTGCTTACTAGAACCGTTCGATCTTCATGCCGCCCGAATCGGCGGGCGGGGTCTCGCCGCCGCCGCCGCCTTTGGAGGATTTCTCGAAGTCCTCCCAGGTCGTATCCGACGTGGACGAAACGCCTTTCACGCGCAGGGCGAAATCGTCCGGATTCGTGGACTGGCGGAGCGCTTCCTCGTACGAGATGAGCTTCTGGTTCAAAAGCGCCATCAGCGATTGATCGAATGTCTGCATGCTGTATGAGTTGTAGCCCTGCAGAATCGCGTCATGGAGTTCCTTCGTCCGCTCCGGAATCTCGATCAGCTCCCTCACACGGCTCGTACTGATCAGGATCTCCACGGCGGGAACCCTGCCGCGGCCGTCCATCTTGGGAACCAGGCGTTGGGACAGAACCGCCTTCAAAACCGAAGCCAATTGCAGCCGCACCTGCTTCTGCTGATACGGAGGGAACGCCGCCACGATGCGCATGACCGTTTCCGTGGCATCCAGCGTGTGCAGCGTGGAGAGAACCAGGTGGCCCGTCTCCGCGGCCATGAGCGCCGTTTCGATGGTCTCCAGATCCCGCATTTCGCCCACCAGGATGATATCCGGATCCTGCCGTAACGCCGAACGGAGAGCCTGCTGGAACGAGATCGTGTCGAGGCCGACCTCGCGCTGGTTGATGATGCAGCGCTTGTCGCGGATCAGGAACTCGATCGGATCCTCGATCGTGATGACGTTGGCCGTGCGCCGCGAATTGACGAAATCGATCATCGCGGCCAGCGTCGTGGACTTTCCCGACCCCGTGGTGCCGGTCACCAGGATCAGGCCCCGCCGCTCCATCGCGATCTTCTCCACCACTTTCGGGAGGTTCAGCTCCTCCAGGGTCTGGATCTTGAACGGGATGACGCGGAAGACCATGCCCACGCTGCCGCGCTGTTGGAACACGCTCACACGGAAACGCCCCACGCCGGGCACCCCGTACGCCATATCGATCTCGTTGTACTCTTTGAATTTCTCCTTCTGGTACGAGCTCATGATGCTGGTTGCGATCTTCATGACGTCCTCGGGCGAGAAGCGCCGGGCGTCCTTCAGGGGCACCAAGGAGCCGTCAATCCGAAACATCGGCGGAAGCCCCGCCTTGAGGTGAATATCCGAGGCGCTCCCCTTGACCGCGATTCTGAGGAGATCGTTGAGTTCCATTTAATTCTTTTCCCTGCCGTTTCCTTTTTTCCCCTTTTCCGGGGCCGGTTCAGCGGTGTTTCCGTCGTCTTTCCCCGGCGCCGGCCCGGAGGCCGGAACGATGCCGGCTGCCGTATAGATCTCCTTCTCCAGTTGCGTCAGCAGCTCCGGGCGTTCCTTGAGGTAAGCCTTGGCGTTCTCGCGCCCCTGGCCGATTTTCTCGCCTTTGTATGCGAACCAGGTCCCCGTTTTCTCGATCAGGTTCATGGACGTCGCCAGGTCCAGAATGTCCCCGCTTCGGGAGATCCCCTCGCCGTAAAGGATGTCGAACTCCACCTTTTTGAACGGGGCCGCCACCTTGTTCTTGACCACTTTCACCTGCGTGCGGGAACCGACCACGTCCTCGCCCTCTTTGATGGCGCCGATCCGGCGGATGTCGAGCCGCACGGAGGAATAGAATTTGAGCGCGTTTCCGCCCGTGGTCGTCTCCGGGTTGCCGAACATGACGCCGATCTTCATGCGGATCTGGTTGATGAAGAGGACGGATGTGTTGGATTTGGAGATGTTGGCCGTCAGCTTCCGCAGGGCTTGGGACATGAGCCGGGCCTGAAGGCCCATGTGGGCATCACCCATCTCGCCCTCCAGTTCCGCCCGCGGCGTCAAAGCCGCCACCGAATCCACGACTACAATGTCAATGGCGCCCGAACGGACCAGGACTTCGGTGATTTCCAGCGCCTGTTCCCCTGAGTCGGGCTGGGAGATGAGAAGGTCGTCGGTCCTAACGCCCAGTTTGCGGGCGTACGCCACGTCCAGCGCGTGTTCGGCATCGACAAAGGCGGCGACTCCCCCTCTTTTCTGGGCCTCCCCGATGATGTGCAGGGCGAGCGTGGTCTTGCCGCTCGACTCCGGGCCGAACACTTCGGTCACTCTGCCGCGCGGCACACCACCGACTCCCAAGGCGATGTCCAGACTGATCGACCCGGTCGGGATGACCGAGACGTCCTTCACCAGGGCCTCGTGGATACCGAGACGCATGATCGAGCCTTTTCCGAACTGTTTTTCAATGCTGGCGACCGCCAGATCGATGGCTTTTTCGCGGTTTACATCTAACGACATTTACTTCTCCTCCGTGAAATGACGAATCAACTCCCGAAACGATTCGTAGGTGGCGGCCATTCTATTGCGATTCCGCTCCCAACGAAAATGATATCGGCGTACGAGTTCAAGATCCGGACCAACCCAAGCGATGAACGTCAAACCCGCCGGTTTCTCCGCCGTGGCGCCCCCGGGGCCGGCGATTCCGGTCGTGGCTATGGCGTAATCGGAGCCGAATTTGAGCTTTGCGCCGCGCGCCATCTCCAGAGCGCAGGCCTCTGAAACCGCACCGAATTCCGTGAGCGTGGAGGGCCGGACCTCCAGAAGCGCGACCTTCGATTCGTTGCTGTACGCCACGACCGCTCCGCGCAGAACTTCGGAGCTTCCGGGAACATTCACGAGCTGTGCGGTAATCATCCCCCCCGTGACCGACTCGGCTACCGCCAGGGTCCGATCCCGCTCCTTGAGCAGCGTCAAAAGCCGTTGCTCGGGGCTTGAATTCCCCTCTGCCAGCAGATGATCCTTAAGTTCACTCCGGATCGCCGCATCCGCCGCAGCGAGAATCCGCCCTGCGTTTTCCGGCAAATCCGGAAGGACCGAGAGCGCCACATCCACAACAGGGAATGTGACCGTGTACGCGACCCGGATCTCGCCCCCGGGTATCGATTCCAGCTTGCACTTCTGAATCGCCTCCGCAACGAACGTCTCCCCCAGGCCCATGAAACGATAGATCTTTTCGACCCTCCGTTCCGTTTCCGGAAGGCGCCGTTCGATTTCAGGGCGCACGCCCGTATCGAAGAGGTTTTCCATCTCCACCGGAACGCCCGGAAGGCAAAAGATCACCTTTTTCCCCACGTCCAGCCGGATTCCCGGTGCCGTCCCCCAGTCGTTCCGGATCTCCAGAGCCCCCGCTGGAAGATAGGCCTGCCTGCGGTTCGCCTCCGGACATCGCAATCCGCGCTCATGAAATCGCGCTTCGATCCGGGGGAAGATCTCCTCGCGAAAGACCAAAGGGAGGTCCAGAGCCTTGGCCAAAGCCTCGAACGTGACGTCGTCCGTCGTGGGGCCGAGGCCCCCCGTCGAAACGATGAAGTCCGATCTCTCAAGCGCCAACCGGAAGGCGCTCACGATGTCATCGCGGCGGTCGGATGTGGTCTGACGGAACCGGGGCGGAATCCCGTGCTTGGTGAACCTGCGTCCCAGCCAGGCCGTGTTCGTGTCCACGCGGCGGCCGTCCAGAAGCTCGTCTCCGAACGTGAGAAGCTCAACGATCACGAAAGGTGCCCAAAACGGAGGAGAAGAAAGAGCAGCGCCCGGGCATATATACCGGCGACGACGTCGTCGAACATGACCCCCTTCGCGCCCCGCCACTTCCGATCGACCCAATCGGCCGGAAACGGCTTTAAGATGTCCATGGCCCGGAACAAAGCAAACCCCGCCAGGAACGTGAACCACCCCGGGGGAAAGGCAAAAAGCGTGATCCACATTCCCACTACCTCGTCGATCACGATCCTTTGGTCGTCGTGCTTCCCGGTGTGTTGTTCCATTACCGAGATGGCCCAGATTCCCGAGGCGGCCGTCGCTGAGATCAGAAGAAATTGTCCCCAAACAGGCAGGCTTCCGAATCTCAGATAAAGAACGGCGGCCAACAACGACCCGAACGTCCCCGGCGCCCAAGGGACGTGCCCAACCCCGACGGCCGTGCTCAAGAGAAACGCCAGCCGCTTCTTGAAACTGTGCCCCCTCTGGATCCAAAGGATGGGAAGCGTGGCACCCGATCCGGTGTTTTCGGCCATGGAGGGATGAAACGTAGCTGAAATCACACGGGATGTCTTTTGGGAGTTGGGGGACGTTTGGGTCCCAGTGGGGGCATCCATGACCCCCTCATATGCCGTCCAGGGCCCGGGACTTAAATCACAAGTAATTGACATTACACGACAAATCTACTGCCCGACATAGACTCCCTGCGGCATGCTCCTTGTATATTCACCCCTCAGAAGTACAGGTTTGGAGGCCTTGAAGATTATGACGCCATGTGTTATTTCATTCCGGCTCGTGCCTCGATTTACATACAGACTGTTTCTCTTGGGCCTGGTGGTGGCGACGTTCGCCTGCTCCAGCGGCCCCACCCGAAGGACGGGTGCATACGCGGTCAGAAACCCCGTGGTTTCGCCCGGCGGAAGGATCGCCGTGGTCCTGGAGAAATCCGACGGCTGCAATCCCACGACAGATCCCTATTTCTCGACCAGTCCGAACGGGGCGAATGTTTTTCCCGGCCAACAGAATCGCGCCGACGCCTTCGGTCAGCAACGGCCTACAGGGCAATTTAGAGGCCAACGCGGGTTCCTCGAGATCCTCTCGCTCAACGAGAGTGATATCCAAAGCCCCCGCGCGAATGGAAGTTCGATCGGAGCGGGCACACCGAACCAGTACATAACGTCCGGAATCCTCCCAAGATCCCTCGGCGGATTGGACGTCCCGGGGCTGGGTGACGGAAGCTACACGGTGGCCGATCGGAGCGGTCTGGTCGTAACAAGCGTCACGGACTGGGATCAAGTCTGGGTGACGCCGGTCTATCCGAACGGAGCCCCGGGCTCGACGTACTCTCTTTATTTAGGTTCGCACCCAAGACACATTTCCATAGGCGATACGCCGATGGGTAGATTCGGACTCGTGGCCACGGACCAAGGGTTCGGTATGTTTGCGCTCCGCGGTTCGGATGAATACGGCATGCCAGTTGCGAAGGTCGTCCGGAACAACATTCTGGCAGGAAATGGCCGCGCCATCTCCTCCGCTTTCTTCGGCGAGTACGCGATTTTAGGACTTGCCCAGGGCGCCGTCGGAAACAACGGCATGGTCGCGGCTTGCAGTCTGCGCGCCCAACAGGAGGCTGTGTCACCTCTTGAATCCAGTCTGGAAAGCCCGCACTTGCGGGCCAGAGGATGTTTCCAATTGGATGCCTCGCAGATGGCCCGGTATGCACAGGGCCCCTACACTTCAAATCTTCAGCGCGTGATGGGCATTCCAACCCGCTTGGCCGTGAGCGAGAACCAACTCATGGCACTCACGGGCTACGGGCCGATCAACCTGGGCATCCCGAACATCCCGGGCATGGAGGCGTCCCTCGACTCCTATTACCGCCAGGGACCTCTTCAAAATTTCGGCCGTACGCGCGGCGGAAATATGGCCGGCTCCCCTCCGAAGGACATGGTTCTCCTTCCCTTTCAACCGGGCGGCAGCAAAACCGTGGCCGTGCTTCGAGGGAACGACCTCGAATATTGGGCCATGGACAATGCCCTCGAACAAGGGAGCCTGATCCAGGAGCCCTTCCGTATAGGCACGGACCCTGTGGCCCTCAGTGTGGATCCCGGGCCGGATCCTACGATGTTGGCCATCGCGGACCATGGCTCGGCGCGCGTCTATATCGCGCTCTTGGATGACATCGCCGCGGGCCTCAACGTGCTTACGGATTATGTCCGCACGCGCGCTTGCCCGATCGCCGTGTCGATCCGCGGCCGGCTTCAGTAGCCAAAATTCGTCACGACGTCTCCCTCTGATAACGCTTTTGGGCGTATCAACGTTCAAATGTGTAGAATGATCGCGTGCGGATTCTGGGGATCGATTACGGCCAGAAGCGGATCGGCCTGGCACTGAGCGATCCGCGAGGGATCATCGCCCAGCCCCACGGTTTCATGGACAACGACCGCGGGTTTCACGCAAAACTCTTAAAGCTTCTTCAAGACCAGGAGGTGTCCGAGATCGTCGTGGGCCTCCCCCGGTCCATGGACGGCAGCTCCAGCCCGATGACGAAAGAGGTGGAAGGCTTCGCCGAACGCCTGCGCACCGCGGTGCCCGTTCCGGTTCATCTCTGCGACGAGCGCCTCACGTCCGCGCAAGCGGAACGGACGCTCCTGGAGGGGGATGTTCGGCGTGCGAAGAGAAAGGTCTCCCGGGACGCCATAGCCGCGGCCCTTCTCCTCCAATCCTTCCTCAAGGATCGGCCTCCTTGCGCATGAACGTTCCGCTCCGAACCCGGCGTTTCATCTACCCTCTCGTCCTGGCATCGGCGGCTTTGTTTCTCGCCGTCGAGGTTTCTTCGTTCCTCCGTGTGTTCCCCGGTCGTGAGCGGGAGCCGAAGGTCGTTTTCATCAAGCCTCATCTTCCCCCCGGCCTGATCGCCCTGGAGCTCAGAAACCAGGGAGTTCTGACGAGCCGGTGGAAATTCAAGCTCTTGGTGCACCTCTTGGGCGTCGGGCGAAAACTCAAACCCGGGGAATACAATTTTCCGGTCCCGTCTTCGCCGCTCGAGGCCGTCCGCACCCTGGTGGCGGGAAAGGTGATTCTTCACAAAGTCCTGTTTCCCGAAGGAATCACGGTCGACGGAATGGGGCATGTTCTGGCCGAAGCGGGCCTTGTAGACACTCAATCTTTCGAGGAACTGACGCATCGTTCGGATCTTCCGGCGCGGTTTGGGATCCCCGCCGGCTCCCTCAAAGGGTTCCTCTTCCCGGACACGTACTTCCTCTCCAAGCTGGATGACGGGGAGGCGATCCTGCGCACCGTGTACGAGCGCTTCAAGGCCGTCATCACGCCGCAGGACCATCTCCGCGCCCGCGAATTGCGCCTAAGCCTTCTTCAATGGGTGACGCTGGCTTCTCTGATTGAAAAGGAATCCAGCCTGACTTCGGAGCAGCCCATGATTTCCTCGGTCTTTCACAACCGACTTAAGAAATGGATGCGCCTTCAGAGCGATCCCACCGTGATTTACGGAATCCCGGACTTCAACGGGAATCTGACGAAGAAGGATCTACAGACCCCGACGCCGTACAATACGTACACGAAGATGGGATTGCCTCCGGGACCGATCGCAAACCCGGGCCTGAGCGCTCTGCGAGCCGCGATCTATCCCGCCACTACGAACTTCCTTTATTTCGTGGCCCGGAAAGACGGGACCCACGCTTTCGCCGCCACATACGAGGAACACCTGAAGAATGTGGCCCGCTACCAACTGGGAAAGCCGGCGTCTCCGATGCCACCCCCATCAAGCGAAACTAAATCGCTTCAGCAAAAAGATCGTACTCCGCCGCTCCCGTGATTCGGGCGCGAACGAGGCGCCCGGCTGCCACGCCCTTTCCCTTGAGAAACACGGTTCCATCGATATCCAGCGCCTGTCCCTCCGTGCGCCCGACATGCGTGTATCCATCGGCATGATCGGCCGTGCGATCCACCAAGACGTCCATTTCCTCTCCGACGTGGGCGAGATTTTTCTTGAGTGAGATCTTTTGCGCTATTCCCATGATCCGATCCCGGCGCAGGTTCTTGACCCTCTCGGGGACCTGATTCGGAAGAAGCGCGGCTTTGGTCCCCTCTTCCCGCGAATACGTGAAGACGCCCAAGCGATCGAATTCCGTCTCTTCCACGAAGCGCACCAGTTTTTCGAACTGCGCCTTCGACTCTCCGGGGAATCCCACGATCAGCGTGGTCCGAAGCGTGAGATTCGGGATCGAGGAACGCAACTCGGTCAGGAGGTCTCTGGTTTCCTTCTCGTCCACTCTTCTTTGCATCGACGCCAGAAGATCGCCGTCGATGTGTTGCAGCGGGATGTCCAGGTACTTCAGGATTTGCGGTGACGAAGCGATCAGTCGCACAAGCCCCCGCGTGAAGTGCATCGGATACGTGTAAAGAAGCCGGATCCACCGGACGCCTTTCACATCCACCAGGCGCTTGAGGAGCCCTTCCAGATCGGTTCCGTCGTTCAAATCGTGGCCGTACGCCGTCAGATCCTGCGCCAGGAGGTTGATTTCCAGGACTCCGCTCCGTGCGTACCGCTCCACCTCGCGCGCGACGGATTCGATCGTCCGGCTTCGAACACGGCCCCTGAGCCTCGGAATGACGCAGAAACTGCACGCTCGGGAGCAACCTTCGCCGACCTTCACGTAGACGGTATGTTTGGGAAGCGTCGAAATCCTGGGCGTCGCGTAGTCATAGAGAAACTGCGGGCGTTTCACGACCGACCGCACTAAAGGAAGCGGTCCCCCCATGCGCGCGAATTCCGCGATGCGGTGAAACTCCCCCGTTCCCAGAAAGTGATCCACCTCGGGAAGCTCTTTTTCCAGGTCGCCCTTGTAGCGCTGCGGCAGGCACCCGGTCACGATGAGTTTTTTGAGGCGCCCCTTTGATTTGCGCCGCGCCACGTCCAGTACCGTTTGGACCGATTCTTTCTTGGAAGGGTCGATAAAAGCGCACGTGTTGACGATCATGACGTCCGCTTGCGCCTCATCGTTCGTGAGCTCGAACCCGTCCTTCTTCAGAAGGCCGAGCATGACTTCCGAGTCGACCAGGTTCTTCGGGCAGCCGAGGCTGATCAGCCCGACTTTGATTTTCCCTTCCGGTCCCGGCATGAGCGGCGGAGTTTAGCTCAGATCCCTGGCGAAAACACAGTGGTTGGCGTCATGCCAGGAATTGGCATAGAAATTGGGGACACGTACGAATTTCAAAGGTCGAATATTTTCTAATTGGTACGTGTCCCCCATTTGGTCAGTTTCAGTCTGTCTCTGGGTCCGCGTCGTAAACGCGATTCCACCAGCCAATTCCCTCCGAGGTGTATTTGAACAGGACGATCTTATGTCCAAGATTCGTGTCAACAAGAACAGCCTGGTAAATGTCGGGAAGGCTGCCCTTAATATGCACCTGTTTCATTCGCAGGATTCTATGATTCGTTACCTTCCCTCTATCAAAAGAGATTTGCTTAAAAACCTCCGAAAGGACTTGTTCAGCGGTGGCAGTAGGTGGCAAGGAAAGTTTTGGGTATCTTCCATTTTCCCACAAGTGATCGCTTGAAAGTTTTGTTGCCAACTGGTCGATAGGATCCGTACCAGCGCAGGCATCACGGCAACATAAAAGAGCTAGAATTATGAAACAAACCTTCCACATGCTTCGAACATATGGAGACAACTTGGTCCTGTCTAGCAGCACCGGATCATCGCCCGGAGGAAATTGGGGACACGTACGCATTCCAGATGCCCAGAGAATCTGACGGGATTATGAGTTCAATATCGCCAGCGATTTTCTAATTGGTACGTGTCCAAAATTAAACCCTACGAAAATGGGGTGTTTTATACCTGTCTGCCCCCCGCCAGGCCTAAGCGATGTCTTGGATAACTACGGGGTGGGTTACTGACAATTCCGGGGATACTAGCTGCGAGGGGAAGGCGGGCGGGACGAAAAAGCGTGCCGGAGGCGATCGTCTCCATGCATATAAGACCACGATTGCCGAGGCCCGAGTGGCGCCGAGCGGCGTAACGCGAGGCGCCCGCGTCTTTTTCGGAACGACCGGCTTTCCATCGCAGCCGGAGCGAAGGTCCTGCCCCACCCCGCAAGCAGCATCAAGGTCTTAGGAATAAGCGGAAAAAGAAAAGGCGGCCGGTGAAATGGTTACGTGTCCATCTTTGAGCCGACGTCGTGTTGACTTAAGGCGAGTCGCTACGGCCCTCCGCGCCACCCAGCCCTCGTTCCCCGCCTCCTCCGCCCCTATAAACGAAGGCTCGCCTTTCGGATGGAGCGGCGAAGGTCGTGTTATCTCTGCGGCGGGACGGGGGGTCTGTCGGAGCGGAAGTAAGGCGCAGGACCGCTTGGCGGTCCGAGCCATGGAGCGGAGGCAGCCACCCGGCACGCCGCCTTTAACACTGTGGAGCAAGCGGAAAAAGAAAAGGCGGCCGAAGGGCCGCCTTTTCAAACTTCAAAAAGCTTAAAGCTTATTGAACAGGTGCCGGTGCTGCCGGAGCTGCTGGCTCCGTCGTGGTCTTTTCTTCCGTCTTCACGGTAGTCTTCTTGACCTTCTTCGCATGCTTCTTCGGAGCCTTTGCTTCTATCTTCTTCTCGACCGTCGTCTCAGTAGCCTTGGTCTCCGTTGTTGTGGTGGGCTCTGTCGTCTTCGTGGTCGTGGTCGTGGTTTCCTGCGCCTTCGCAATACCAACCGCCATGAACGCAAACGCAGCGGCCAATAAAAACAATTTCTTCATTTCCAAATCTCCTTTTCAGATTCAAAAAATCGTGGACCGGCCACATGCCGGTCGGATGACTCTGATTCATAATCTAACTTTGCGGAATTGGCCAATTTTTTACCTGTCCCCGGTCCCCGCCTAGAGCGGTACTCTTTTCGTCCCGGCCGGGGGCTTGAACTGGAAGCGCTTTGCCGGGATCTGTGAATTCGTCCGAAGACCGCTGAATCTAAGCTCGTTTTCGCCTCCCAACGCATCTTTGACGCGCGACGCTAAAACCAGCATCTGCTTGCCCCGCTTGAGCGTCAGCTCGACTTCCACGACATTGGGTATCGGCTTGCGCGGAATGCAGCGCAGGCGGATCTCGTCCTTGGATTTCCCCTCTTTTTCCACTGTCACCGTGAACACGTCTTCGATCTTTTCTTTCCCCCAGAGAAAGGAGAGCGGAAGCGGCAACCCCTCATTTTCGGGGATCGGCGACACCAACGCTTGTTCATCCGCCGGGTCGTACAGCGTGAGTTCTTTCCCGTCGGACAGCAGGACCCGCCCCTTCGGCACGGAGTAATCCCACCGCATCTTGCCGGGTTTTTGGATCCAAAGCTTCCCTTCGGCGGTCCGCGGCTCGAAACGCGCGGAGCGATACGTCTGGTGAAACCGGCCTTCGATCGTCTCGATCGTTTCGTACGTAGCCTGAAGTTCCTTGAGAACGTTTTGGGCTGTTTCGGCGGGAGCGGGCGTCGGGAACAGCAAGAGGCCCAACGCCAAATATGCTTCGGTTTTCATAATCATCCGCACCTACTTCAATATTTTCGCGACCGCATCGTCGTCGGGGATCGATTCCGAGAGCGGAACCAGGTTGTGAGCGTACCAATTCTGCGGCATCGCGTGGAGCGACGCCAATTTCGCATCCAGATCCGCTTCCCGGTGCTCCACGATTTCGAGTTCTTCCGCAGGATCCTTGTCTTCGATCCCTGGCTTCTCCGTCGGCGCTTCCCGGTACCTTCGAAGCTCCTGTTCCACGAATTTGAGTTCTTTCGCCATCTTCAAGCGCGGGGCCTGGTTCAAAGCGGAAAGAGGTTCCTTCTTTCCGGAAGCTTCCGAAGCCCTCTGGACCTGGATGCGGCCCAAGTACTGACCCCTCTCCCCCGCTTCAAAAAGAAGCGTGTCCCCTTGTTGGACCGGTTCCCAGAGAAGCTGGCCTGTATACCCACAGATCGCAAGATCAATCCCGCTCAAGCTTTTCACGACTTCATCTCTCTCTTGCTCCGGGGCCGCAATGAGCAAAACCGTGAGATCCGCCTCCTTCTCCTTCTTAAGAATCGCTTGCTGCAACTTGGTCTTCAAATCCACGGCGAGCTTCTGACGCGCGGAATCGGTTTTCGCCCGGCCCTCCGGCGTGAGGAAGGACGAGCGATATCCGAAGACCGCCACGCGCCAGCCGTCACGCTCCACTAGAAGCGCGGAACCGTCTCCCGCCAGGAACGGGATCCCCTTTTTCGCCTCCTCCGGAAGGGGAGCGTCGTTCTCCCCCGCCAAAACCGCGTCGTACCGTAATTGACGGTACACATCCGCGATTCGCGAGGCTTTTTGAAGAGCTTCCTTGGCGAGATGCTTCGGGATCTCGGGAGAGATAAAGAACGTGTTGCCGGCGTCCAGGAGCAGAACGGGGGCATGATCCGCCCTTTCGCGCGCAATTACGGTGGTCCGCCGCGCCAATCCGCCCAGCATTCCTTCCCCGCATCCGCAGGCCTTCGTCTCGCCCAGCGTATTGGACGTGTAGAAGATCGTAAGCGGCGCACGGTCGGACGCTCCTTGAGCAGGTGTGGCGACGAGCAACAGCGGAAGTAAGAACGCCGGCCTCATCCCTCGAACCGGCTCATGATCACTTCGCGCGGCTTTCCTACTTCCCCGGGGGCCAGCAAGCCTTCTTCCTCCATCCGTTCCACGATCCTGGCGGCGCGGTTGTATCCGATACGGAGCTTGCGCTGGATCATCGAGATCGAGGCCACGCGGTGCGCGCGCACGAGGTTCAAAGCCTGGGCGTACATCTCGTCGTCCTCGCCGTTCCCCTCCGCCGCAAGCAACTGCTCCTCCTGCGCCTTCAGAATCTCATGGTCGAAATCGGGGTTTCCTTGGGCCTTCCAGAAATCGGTAACCCGTTTCACCTCATTGTCCGTCACGAACGCGCCGTGAATCCGGTGCAATTTGGAGGTGCCGGGAGGGATGAACAGCATGTCGCCGGCGCCCAGAAGGAGTTCGGCGCCTTTCATGTCCAGGATCGTGCGGGAGTCGATTTGGGACGAAACCTGGAAGGAGACGCGCGCCGGCATGTTGGCCTTGATCACGCCGGTAATGACGTCCACCGAAGGCCTCTGCGTGGCGAGGAGCAGGTGGATTCCGGCAGCCCGCGCCATCTGGGCCAGCCGGATGATGGACTCTTCCACCTCATGGCTGGACACCATCATGAGGTCGGCCAGCTCGTCGATCACGATCATGACGTACGGAAGGTTCCCTTTGTGCTCTTCAGGTTGGACGGTCTGGGTTTCTTCCGCCGCGTCGAGCAGAAGCTCGGTCTCGGCGCCTTTCGGCTTTTTGCCTTCATCCCCCGATTCCCGCTCCTCCATCACCTTGTAGACTTTCTTGTTGTATCCCTCGATGTTGCGTACGCCGATGTCCGCCATGAGGCGGTAGCGCCGCTCCATCTCGCGGACGGCCCAGCGCAGCGCCGTCGCCGCTTTTCGCGGATCCGTCACCACCGGGAGGAGAAGATGGGGGATGTCTTCGTAAAAAGACAGTTCCAGCATCTTGGGATCAACCAGAATCATGCGCACTTCGTCCGGCGTGGCCTTGTAGAGCACGGAAAGGATCGCGCTGTTCACCGATACGGATTTCCCCGAACCGGTGGCGCCCGCCATGAGGAGATGCGGCATTTTTCTCAGATCGGACACGAACGGTATCCCGGAGATGTCTTTGCCGAGCGCGATCGTGAGGCGTGACGGGCTTTGGGCGAAAATGTCGTTCGCCAGGATGTCCTTTAAGTACACCACCTGCCGCTCCCGGTTGGCCACTTCGATGCCGATCACGGCCTTTCCCGGGATCAGGGTGATCCGGACCGACATGGCTTTGAGGGCCAGCGCCAGGTCGTCGTTTAAGCGCGTGATCTGGTTCACTTTCACGCCGGGGGCCGGCTCGAACTCGTACATCGTGACCACGGGGCCGGGCTGGACTTCGACCACTTTCCCGAAGACGCCGAAGTCTTTGAGCTTGTGTTCCAGGATCTGGGCGTTGGCAAAGAGTTCGTCCCGGTTGATCTGAAGGCTCTGCATGGGAGGCGCCTCCAGAAGCGTGATGTCGGGGAGTTTGTATGTGCGTTTTTCCCTGCTCTTCTTTTCCTCGTCGCTGACCTCGTCCACGCTGTGGAACTTCGGCATTTCCTGGGTCTTTTTCACTTTTCCCAGGACGATCGGGATCGGGTGGGCGGGTTCCCCGCCGATCTTCGGATAATCCGACCGGCTCTCCAGCTTCTCCAACAGGGGGATCGCCGGTGGGGAGCTGGATCGGATTTCGTCCATCCCCCGCTCGATCTCCCTTTCCTCCTTTTCGAGCCTCATCCCGGCCGAATCCATGGTCTTCGCCCAAACGGGTTTGAGCCAGGATGCGAGGCCCAATACGACGCCCCAAAGCTTGCGCACCCACGCCATGAAACCGCCGAACGTAAGGCCAATGGCGAGAACGAGTGAGCCCGCGAAGACGGCCAAAGCAAACAGGACGGCTCCGGTTCGCCCGGCGTACCGGACAAAGAACAATTTTTGGAGATACCCCAAGACGCCACCCCAAGCTGGAAGCCTGGGCTGGTCTCCTGCAGCCAGCGCACAGAAAAGCGTTACGGAACAAAGGAACAGGAGCACGCCGAAAAATCTCTGCGAAGCCCGCAACGCCGACGGCTTGAAAACAACGGCCCAGACGACGGCCAGAAGGAGGATCGGCAGGGCGTACGAGGCGTATCCGAACAGCTGCATGAGAATGTCGGCGGAGTAGCTTCCGGCAATTCCGCACAGGTTGCGGACGAAGCGTGGTCCCGCCACTACCGTATTGAGCGATGGGTCGAGCGGGTTGTAGGTCGCTACGGCCAGGAGCAGAAAAACCGCCACCGCCAACAAAAGGAAGCCGGCAAGATCCCGAAGTGGGGAGTGTCCGTTGGATTTTTGACTTGAGTTGGACATGTACAGCGTGACGCTCCGCGAACACCCCGCAAAATGAGAATTATAGCCCAATCGCGCCTTTTTGGCCTAGTTTGCCCGGAATCCCCGGGAACTCCGGTTCGAAGCCTCCGGAATCCGCATTCCGGCCTCCGGTGGCCGGAATCCGATAGGAGCATTTGTATTTGCCACGCGTTGTCACATCGGCGTAACTGGTGCTGGGGAATGAATATGAGGACTTGGATAACCCTTCTCTTGTTCCCGGATCTAGTCCCATTCTTGGGATCGGCGTTTGCACTCCTCTCGCCGGTTCCGTGCATGGCGGAGAAGGCGGCGGATATCAAGCAAGCCTTGCAGATCGCCGATGCCGAAGCGATGAAAGCAGCAAAGACAGCAACTCCGGAAAAGCGACGAATCGGGATCCCGGGGACCGAACTTGCGGTCAAACATGAATCGCAGGGCAAACCGGACTGTTACGAATACGGCGACTATGTAATCGTTACGCGGGCCACCCCACAGAGCGTCGGCGAGGACATGTTGGTCGTCAAACGCAAAAGAGGGCAAGAGATCGGTGCCCTTTGCGGGATTGGCGAATCGCAGGCAGATCTGGTTGTTAGAAACAGGGACGCGGACTGGTTTTTTGGTCTTTGGAAGAGGTTTCTTTTCATCGACAGCGGCACAGGACCCGGCATACGGGGCCTAAGCATTATGGACGTTGAGGCCCATAAGCGCGTCTACGAAGCCCTGTACCTCGACGACGACTCGATCAAACTTAGTTCCACAGGCGACCTCGTTTTTTGGATTGAAGACGAACCCGCGACCGCGGAGAATTGCACGGACTTTGCACAACACCAGAAGGACATTATGAGTTCGGCGATCGTTGCAAAGGTTAAGCTGAATCTTTTCACGCTTCGCGCCGAAAAACGCGGTGAGAGGCGTTGCATTCCGCAGATGTAATTCAAACCATCAACAGAAACCGAGAATCCTTTTCCCCGACCTAGCGAACCTTCACAAGGTTCGGGCCGGTTCTGAGTGGGCCGGGACGATCCCAACCAGCAAATGGAAAAGGCGCTCATACCTAGAACTCCGGCTGGCGGTCTGGGGGTCCCCGACCGAGGAATATATGCCGCAGGGCGGGGGTGCACAGACCGACGGCCCGCACACATGAACGAATTCTTCCGACAATAGATTGTCCAGTTACCCGGCCCACCTTTCGGCGGCCCTTCGTGAATGCTCCGGCCTAAACTTCCATGACGACGGGGATCACTACGGGCCTGCGGTCCACGCGGCTGCGGAAGAATCTCCTAAGGACAGCGCGGATCTCGTCCTGCATGGCGGCATCGTCGCGTTTGACGTTGCTGGCCAGTTTCGAAAGATGCTTTCGGAGCGCTTCCCTCGCCTCTTCCAGGACTCCTTCTCCGTCGTCCATCGTGAGGAATCCCCTCGTGAAAAGCTCGGGCTCCTGAAGAACGTTCCCCGAATGCCGGTCCAGGATGACGACGGCCACGACCATCCCGGTGGCGGAGAGATGCTTGCGGTCCCTGAGCACGTCGCTTCCGACTTCAACCAGGTCCTTACCGTCCACCACCGATTCGCGAAGCTCGATCGGAGGAAGCATCGAGGCCTTGCCGTCCAGAAACTCCACCCCCTGGCCGTCTTCGATGAGGAATGCATTCCCCTTTTTCACGCCCGTTTCCTCACCCAACGCCAGGTGAATCTTGAGATGCCTGTACTCTCCATGCACCGGAATGAAAAAACGGGGGTGGACCGCCCTGAGCACGCGAGCCAAGTCCTCCCGATAACCGTGCCCCGAAACGTGCACGTGGGCCCCCTGAGTGGAAAAGACATCGGCCCCCCGGCGACAGAGGTGATTGATGATCGAAAAGATGGCTTTTTCGTTCCCGGGGATGAACCGGGAAGAGAGGATCACGCGATCGTTGGGCCGGAGACGCAGCCCCTTATGCTCGTCCAGGGCCATCCGGGCCAAGGCCGAGCGCACCTCGCCCTGCGTTCCCGTGGACAGGATGATGAGCTTCTTCCTGTCGATCCCGCGGACTTGCTCTTCCTCCACCAGCAAGCTGTCGGGAAACCTGAGATATCCCAACTTCCTTGCGATTCCGACGTTCTGGATCATGGAGCGTCCGGCCAGGAGGAGTTTTTTCTTTTGTTGGACTGCGATATCGATCAACTGCTTGAGCCGCGGGATGTGCGAGGCGAAGCTTGCGATCACCGTCCAGCCCGAGCTCTCCCTGATCAGTTTTTCCAGATCCGCCCGGACCGTGCTCTCGGAAACGCTGGGCCCGGGGACCTCCACGTTCGTGGAATCGGACATCAGGAGAAAAACCCCCTCCTTGCCCAGCTCCGAAAAACGCTCCATGTCGGTTCTGCGGCCGTCCACGGGTTTCGGATCGATCTTGAAGTCCCCCGTGAGAATCACGGTCCCCTCCGGTGTCCGGATCGCGAGAGCCAGGGCATCGGCGATCGAATGGCTCATCTCGATGAATTCGACCGAGAACGGGCCGAGTTTGATCCGGTCCCCCTCTTTCACTTCCTCGAGACGGGCGTCGCGGAGGAGTTCGTGTTCCGAAAGCCGGGCCTTCACCAGCGCGAGCGTGAACCTGGACCCGTAAACCGGAACGTCCCGCTGCCGAAGCAGATACGGCACACCGCCGATGTGATCCTCGTGCCCGTGGGTTAAAATGAGGGCCTTGAGACTTAGCGACGGATTGAGGACGTAGGAAAGATCGGGAACCACCAGGTCGATCCCGGGAAGATCCTCGTCGGAAAACATGATTCCGCAATCCACAGCCACGGCTTCCATGCCGTACTGCACGATCATCATGTTCATGCCGATTTCGCCTAAACCGCCCAGAGGCAGGATTTTCAATTTTTTCTTCATACCAGATGACATGCCGCGCTCTGGCCGTCCCGAACCGGCCGGAGAAAAGGCGTTTCTCTTTTACAGCGTTCTTCCGCCAATGAACAGCGGGGATGGAAAACGCAGCCGGAAGGTGGAGAGGCCGCGTCCGGCACTTCGCCGCCCAGCACGATCCTGGGGCGCCGGCTTTTCGGGTCGATTGCCGGGACAGCCGAAAGCAAGGCTTTGCTGTACGGATGAAGAGCCGCCCCGGCTAGGCCCCGCGCCGGAAGCAGTTCCATCAAGCGCCCGAGGTACATCACCGCCACCCGGTGGGCGATGAATTCCACCACACGCAGATCGTGGGTGATGAAAAGGAACGCGAGCCCGCGCTCGGCCTGAAGGGCCTTGAGAAGGTTCAGGATCTGCGCCTGGATCGAGACGTCCAACGCGGAGACGGGCTCGTCGGCCACGATGAACTTCGGTTGTACCGCCAGGGCCCTGGCGACGCCGATCCGTTGCCGCTGGCCCCCGCTGAACTCATGAGGGAATCGGTCCAAAGCCTCGGCTCCAAGCCCCACGGTTTCCAGAACCTCGACAACGCGGGCCCGGATATCCCGCCGGGGCGCCAGGCGGTGGATGGCGAATGCCTCTCCCACGATGTCCCGTACCCGCATCCGGGGGTCCAACGATCCGAACGGATCCTGAAAAATCATTTGGGCCTGCTTGCGGAACCGGCGCAGTTCCCGGGCGTCCAGCGCCGTGATTTCCGTGCCGTCGAAGCGCACGGAACCCGAGACCGGCTCCACAATCCGCAGAAGCGCCCGTCCCAACGTGGTTTTGCCGCAACCCGATTCGCCCACAAGGCCCAGGGTTTCTCCCGCCTCCACATCCAGCGAGACCTTTTCCACGGCTTGGATTTCCCGCGACGGCCGCCGGAACACGCCGCGGCGTGTTCGATACCGTACCGTCAGGTTTCGAATCTCCAGGAGCGCCATCACGCCTTCACACATCTCACGAAATGGCCCGGCCGGATCTCCCGCAGGTCCGGTTCCCTTGCCTTGCATTCCGCTCCCGCCCGGGGACACCTCTCGAAGAAACGGCAATAGAAAGGAATTTGTCTCAGCGGCGGCACCCGCCCAGGGATCGATTCCAATGTTTTCCGCCCTTCTCCTTCGTGCGGGATCGCCCGGTAGAGGGCTTGGGTGTATGGGTGAAGGGGTTCACTCGCGAGATCTTCCGTCCTTCCCGCCTCCACGATGACGCCTGCGTACATCACCGCCATCCGTTCGGCCACGTGGGAGACGACACTCAAGTCGTGCGTGATGAAGAGAACCCCCATCTTGAGCTCGGCCCTCATCCGGTGAATCAGGTCCAGAATCTGGGCTTGGATGGTCACGTCGAGCGCGGTCGTGGGCTCATCGGCGATCAGCAGCTTGGGCCGGCACGCGAGGGCCATCGCGATCATGACCCGTTGGCGCATGCCTCCGCTCATTTGGTGCGGATAATCGAAATATCTCCGGGACGGTTCCGGAATCCCCACTCGGGCCATCACCTCGACGGCTTCCTCTTGCGAGGCTTTCCGGCCGCCGCGCCGGTGGATCCGGACGGCCTCGGCGATCTGCCCGCCGACCGTGAACACCGGGTTCAGCGACGTCATCGGTTCCTGGAAGACCATTGAGATCTTCGCGCCGCGGATTCCGCGCATCTCCCTCTCGCTCAGCGCCAGAAGATCGCGCCCTTCGTACCAGGCCCTGCCCGCATCGATGCGCCCCGCCTCCGGGATCAGCTTAAGGAGCGAAAGCGCCGTGGCCGTTTTCCCGCATCCCGACTCTCCCACCAACGAAAGCGTCTCGTTCTCTTCAAGCTCGAAGGAAACTCCTTCCACGGCTTTTTCAAACGTTCCCCCGGATTTGAAAGAAACGCAGAGATCCTGGACTTTCAGGAGGGGCATCAACGGCCGATCAAATCCCGAGCGGAATCGAGCGGAGCCGGAGCAAGCGCGGCGGGCACGTTCAGGCGGAACGATTCCGGTTTGAGGCTCGGGTTCGATTCCACTTTTTGGAATTCCAGAAGGAGGGAGCCTTCGGACGTGGCGAAGCGGACGCTCGACGGATACGCCCCGGCCTGGGTATCCATCGGCTTTCCGAACTTCACCTCAAGCGGCGGCCCGCTCAGATAGCGGATCTCGGAAACCCACCCGTTTGAGGGATCGACGGTCAGCTCCACGAGCCGGGTTTGGCTTTCCCCGGCGATCCTGTAAAAGCGGCCCGTTTTTGTGATGCGGCCGACCCGCTCGATCTCGGGCGCCCCCTCCAGCAGGAGGCCTGTCCATTCCCTGTCCGAGAGATTCAATCCGAAGAGCGCCTTGAGACCTTCATTCACGCTTCCCTTGAGGTAGCGGCTCTTGGCCGGAACGTAGATCTGCATTTCCCCGGAGGCCACCGACACCAAGGATGCGGAGATCCCGAACCCTCCCGCCTCCAGAAAGAATCGGTCGGGATGTTCGGCCAGAATCCACCCCTGAAACCTGATACGTCGTCCGTGGCTCCGATATTCGGCCCGTGTTTCCGCCCGGAGACTGCCCAAGATCGCCCGCGCTTGCCGGGTCGAGTTCAGAAGGTCCTGGGCCGCCGGCGGAGTCACGGGGTGCGCGGCCTTGCCCTGGCACGCCGAAGCTGCCGCCAAAAGGAGAAGAGCGGCGATGCTCCTAAGGCTTGGAAAACTTCTTGAGCTTCCCGCGGATCCTTTGTTTGTCCTCTTCGTCCTTCGCAAATCGGAATGACTTCTCATAGGTCGCCCTCGCCTTATCCTTCCTCCCCAGCTTCATCAATACGTCACCGTAGTGCTCCAAGATGACGGGTTCTTACGGCTCGATCCGGAGCGCTTCTTCGAACGCCTTGACGGCATCGGGGTAGCGCCCTTTCTTGAACAGCACCCACCCGAGGCTGTCCGTAATGTATCCGTCCTTCGGCTTGACCTCCATGGCCCGGCGGATCATTTTCTCGGCTTCGTCCAGCTTGATCCCTTTTTCCGCGTATGTGTAGCCGAGGTAGTTGAGGGCGTTCGCGTTGTCCGGGTTGAATTCCATCACCTTCCTCATGGACTCCTCGGTTTTGGCGAAGTTCCCGAGCTTGTCGTAGACCTCTCCGAGGCTGAACCAAAGCATCTCGTCCTTCGGTGATTTCTGGAGCGCCTCTTCCAGGAGTTTTTTCGCCTCTTCCGCGCGCCTGTCCTTGGTCAGGATGGTCGCCAGGGCTGCGTACACCTGAGAGGTTTCCTGGCCTCTCTTCAAAAGCCGCCTCAGTGTCTTCTCGGCGCCCTTGCGATCGCCCTGGTCCTCTTTGATGAACGCGATGCCGAGTTGGGCCTCGGTGTAGTTCTCCGAATCGGCGCCCACCGCCTCGAATTCGTGCAGCGCTCCGCGCCGGTCCCCTTGCTTCTCCAGCGCCACCCCAAGATAATACCGGGTGCGGTCTTTCTGGGGAGCCTCGCGGAGCAGCTTCCGCAGGCTTTCTTCCGCGTCCTTGAACTTCTGGTCCTGAATGTAGAGAAGCGCGAGCCTTAAGCGCGCCGTGTAGTTCTCCGGCTGCTCGTGCGCAATGACCTCCAGTTCCCTCCGTGCCTTGTCCAGCTCGCGGTTTTCCAGGTAAATCTGCGCCAGCTGGTTCCTCACTTCCACATTGTCGGGCTGGATGTCCAGAATCCGCTCCAGGACCTTGAGCGCCTCGGCCTTCTTCCTTTGGGAGCCATAGATGAACGCTTTCGACTTGAGCGCCGCGACAAAAGTCGGATTGATCGCCAATGCCTTCTCGAAGGCTTTGAGCGCGTCATCAAGGCGTTCCATCTCCCCTAAGACGCGCCCCAAGTAGTAGGTACCGAAAAGGCTCGAGGGGTTTTTCGCCACATACGTTTCGAGGACGTTCAGCGCGGCTTGAGGCTGCTTCGACTCCACGTACACCGAGGCCAGGGCCACGACTGCATCCTCTTCCCTGTCGGGGCTCGCCTCGATCGACTTTCGAAAGGCTTTTTCGCTTTCGGGCCAATCCTGTTTCGCGGCGTAAATTTTCCCGAGAAGGAAATAGGCCTCACCGGGGTCCGCTTTCAGCTCGACGGCTTTCTTTCCTCCCTGCTCCGCCTTGGCGAGATCGCCCTTACGAAGGTATTCCTCGGCCAGACGAAGCTGGAGCAGGGGCGAGTTGGGATTCTGACGGAGCGCGTCCCCGTAAGCGGCGATCGCTTCATCCACCTTCCCCTCCTGGGAAAGGCGGCTGGCTTTCAGGACCGCGTTGTACTCGGCCGAATTCGGAGCCTCGATCGGCCAGTCCGCGTCATGGCCCGGGCCGCGGAACGTTTGCCGCTTGGGGGCGCACGAAGCCAGCGCCGCGCAGATGAGAAGGATCGAAAGATTCGGGGTCTTCACGAGTTCAGGTGTGCCACGAACTCTTTGAAATCACAACATCCTCCTTTTGCCCCATGATTGAGGACTACCGCCGCTCCCGGGCACCGCAGGCGTTTGTGATCCATCGCTCCGCATCGATCCTCCCTCTGCGCCTTCAGCGTTTTGCCTTGTCTCCGTCGCGAATTTCAGCCCCCCACGCGTAGCTGGGGGAATCGGCGTCCCGGATGCCGGGGTCCGTGATCCGAAGTCCGGCAGCCGCAACTGCGGGATACCGCGAAAAGGCGCTCCGACCAAGTGGTTCCGGCCGGCGGGTTGGGGGTCCCCACGGCGAAGACCTGCAGCCGTGGGGGTGCACAAGCCGCCGGACTGCACACATGTCCTATGGGGTGCCGACGCCACGACGCCGCCATCACGGTCAACAACCGCTATAGAGGAGATATGATTAGCTTGCGCGGTCCGCCTTTATTCCGATGATCCGCCGATAAGAGTGTAGACGGCGGCGATGGCGCTTACGGCCGCCGTGTCCGTCCGCAGAATGTAGGGAGCCAGCGACGCGGACTGAAACCCGGCCTCGCGGAACAGGGCGCGCTCGGCGTCGGACCAGCCGCCTTCCGGACCGATCGCGATGCGAACGGAATCAGGGCTGCCGCCGGCCAGAACATCACGGAGCATCCGCGTTTTTTCATTCTCATCAAACAGGACCGAAACCGCGGAGCCTTCCGGCAGAACGGACGCATCCAGCGGCACGGGTCCCTCGATCCGAGGCAGAAACGGATTCCCGCTCTGGCGGAGCGCCTCCGCCGCCACCTTGCGCCATCGACCGAGGGCGCTTTCACGCTTCTGTGGAACGGCATGCTCGGTCGCAAGGAAGACGATCCTCGCGATTCCCCACTCCACGGCCTGTTGGACGATCCGGGCCGGTTTGTCCCCCTTCGGAATCCCTTGAAGGAGCGTGATCTCCGGTACCGGACACCGATGCCGACGGCGGAGGACGATTCGCACCGATCCTTTCTTTCGTTCCAGCTTTTCGAGGACCGACTCCGCCACCAGCCCCGAGCCGTCGACCAAATCGATCCGGGACCCGTGTTTCAAACGCAGGACGACCCGCGCGATCTTCACATTTTCCTCGGTCAACTCGAGGGATTCCACGGAAGGCTCCGGGATCGCCTGAAACAGCCGCGCTTCCATCTTAAACATCGGGATCTCGTCCGGACTACGCCGTGCGGTTGCCGGCGGAGCAGACACGGTTCCGCCCGGTTTTTTTGGCCTCGTAGAGAAATCCGTCCGCCTGCTTGACCAGATCGTCGGCCATCAAGGCGTGGTCGGGATCGAGCGCGGCGACACCGATCGATATCGTGATCTTGAGGAGCGTCCCCTCGAACTCCACGTCGAGCGCTTCCACGACTTTCCGGATCCGCTCGGCGAAGAGAACCGCGTTATCCGCCACGGTCCCGCGCAACAGGACGACGAATTCCTCTCCACCGTACCGGGCCAGAACGTCGTATCCGCGGATCTCGCGCGAGAGCCGTTCGGCCAAGGCTTTGAGAACCGTGTCGCCCGCGGCGTGTCCGTACGTATCGTTGATTTTTTTGAAGTGATCGATGTCGAACATGAGGCAGCTCAACGGCTGCCGCAGGCGCAGGGCGAAGCTCATCTCCCGTTGAAACGCTTCCATGAAGTACCGGCGGTTGAAGACCTTCGTGAGGCCGTCCCGCATCGCCATGCCGCGCAGTTTCTCCTGGTAATCCACGTCCTGCTGGTCCTGGTACGAGAAGCGCAGGACCACTTCCCCCAAACGGATCTTGTCGCCGTCTTTCAACGTCACGGCTTGTTTGATCGGTTCGTCGTTCACGAATGTGCCGTTCGTGCTCTTGAGATCGCTGATTTTGTACGTGCCTTCGCCCACATCGATCCGGGCGTGCTGGCGGGAGACGCCGTCCTCGTGGAGGTAGATGTCGTTCTGATCGCTGCGCCCGACGGACATGGACCGCTTGGAAAGGTGGAACGTCATGCCCAGGTTGTTTCCTTCCACGACGACCACGCATGGGGCACGCTCGCGGAGTTTCTCTCCTTGCGCGGATTTTTTCGGTCGCACCACCGTACGGTCGTCGGGCATCTGAACTCAGTGTAGCCGGGATTGCGGAACCGGCAACTCTTGTCGGATTCGGCGGCGGGGAAACCTTGTAATTTGAACCAGTTGAGTTTTGACTAGGAACTTATGGCGTCTGCCGAGGGTGGTCCAGGTAACGAGACGGTCGCGCTTGTGGCCAATCCCCACTCGCGGAAGGCCCGCCGGGACCCGAAGTATCTCGAAAAGTTGGAACGCGCGTTCGGCGAGCGGGGGCTGTTTGTTTCGAGCCCGGCCGCCGGGGCGCTTTCGCAGGTGATGGCCGACGTATTCCGCGCGCGCCCCTCCGTGCTCTTCATTTCCGGAGGAGACGGCACGTTAAGGCAGTGTCTTACCCACCTGATCGCAGCGTACGGGGACGAGCCTCTCCCGAAAATCGCGATCCTCCGGGGGGGCACGATGAACACCGTGGCCACAAGCCTCGGAATCCGCGGCGACGCGATCACCCAACTCAAGGCGATTCTGGACCGGCGGGACCGGCGTGTTCCGGCCACGATCGTGCGCCGGCGGATGCTGTCGGTGAACCGGCACAACGGTTTCATTTTCGGCTTGGGGGGCTTTGCCCGTTTCATCGAGCATTACGACGCTCAGAACCCCACCCCCTTCGTCGCCTTCAAACTCCTCACCCGAACCGTGCTTTCCACGATCGCTAAAGGCCCACTGGCTTCGTTCTTCTTTCAACCGTTCACGGCTCACGTCTGGCGTGACGGAAAGCCGTGGCTTCCCGAGACGACCGTCACGAACATCAGTGCTTCGTCGATCCGGCACATCGGGTTTCATTTCAAGCCGTTCTACGGCGCCGAAGAGGACGGTTCGTTCGGCGTCCTGGTGTTCAGGGAACTCCCGCGCAGATTGATTCTCCATCTCCCCCGCCTCTTCCTCGGCCACGCCGTGGCCGATCCGTCCTTCCTCCAGGTGCCCGCAAAGAGCCTTCTCATCAAGGTAGGCACCCCGATGCGGCCGATGTTGGACGGGGATATTCTCAAGGCGGACACGTCCTTCGAAATCTCGAACGGCCCCGAACTGGAACTGGTGGTGGCATGAAGAAGAAATTCATTGCGGTGGGGCTGATGTCCGGGACTTCCCTCGACGGCCTGGACGCGGTGCTCGCACGGCTCGCACCCTCTCCTTCCGGTTTCGACGTGCGCGTTCTCGGCCACGTGCACCGTGCGTTTCCACACGGCTGGGCCGAGGAGATCCGGCGGATTTCCGAAAGAGACCGTCTCCGCGATGCGGCCCGCTTCGGAGCCGCCTGGTCGGAATTCGCGGCACGTACGGTCCGCGCCCTTCTTTCGCGATGCCGGTATTCCGTTCGGCGCGTCGACGTGATCGGAGCCCACGGCCAGACGGTCGTTCACGAACCGGCGCCGAAGCGCTTTCTCGGAAAGCCCTCGGCGATCTCGATTCAGTTGGCCGATCTTTCGAGACTCGCGCAGAGGATGGGAATCCCCGTCGTCGGAAATTTCCGAACGGCCGACCTGGCCGCCGGAGGGCAGGGAGCGCCCCTGGCCCCCCACGCCCATCGGATGCTCTTCGGATCGAGGCGGAAGATCGTGGCGGTCCAGAACCTGGGGGGCATCGGAAACGTCACGCTCCTGAAGAACGGGAAAGTGACGGCTGCGTTCGACACCGGCCCCGCAAACGTCTGGATCGACACCGTGGCCCGGTGGCGCACGAAGGGGAAGCTCACGTTCGACAAGAACGGGGCCACGGCGGCGCGTGGGAATCCGGATTTCCCGATGGTGGGTGCCCTTCTAAGACATCCCTTCTTACGCGTCCGCCCTCCCAAGTCCGCCGGATGGGAGCAGTTCGGCCCGGCCTCTCTGGCGAAATTCAGGGCAAGGCTTCTCAAAATGCCGCTCGCCGACGCGTTGGCGACGGTCACCGTCGCCTCCGCGCTGGCCACAGCGATTGCCTACCGGCGGTTCGTCCTCCCGAAGGGGAACCCGAGCGAGATCCTTTTGTGCGGAGGAGGAGCACGGAACGCCACGTGGAGAAGGCTCTTCGCCCACGCGCTCCCGGAGATTCCCGTCACGACGACCGAGGCCCGGGGTCTCCCGGTGGACCAGGTGGAGGCCGTTGCATGCGCCATCCTAGCCGTCCAGACGCTTAGAGGCTTTCCATCCAACGAGCCAACCGCCACAGGCGCCGAGCGCCCCGTGATTCTGGGTCAGCTCGCGTTTTTGTAGCCAGTCGCTACAGATTCTCGGACGTGCGGGACGGGGACGGAGGTCGGGGATCGGCCATGCGTGAGGCCGTAGTTCCCCGTATCAGGAAACTACCGATTGCCAGCCTGCCTGTTTGCCGGCTGCCCGAGGCCTTCAATACAGATACACCGCCCCCGCACCGAGGACTGAATTGTCCGCCTGATTCCCGCCGACCCCCGTGGCATTGCTGGTCTCACTGCGGCCGCTTACGGACAGCGTATCGCCGTCGTCGCTCAATGCGACCAACCAACCGAACTCATCGTACATCTCCGCGTTCGAGGCTTTGACATAGGCGTCCTGGCTCCACGCGCTCCCCGCGCGCGAGAAGAGATATGCCGCTCCCGCGCGTGCGGAAGAATTGTCCGCCTGATTGCCGTTGACCCCCGTGGCATTGCTGGCCTCGAAGTAGGCACCTACGGCAAGCGTGTTGCCGTCGTCGCTCAACGAGACGGAGTAACCGAAAGAATCACCGGCCCCCGTGTTCGAGGCTTTGACATACGCCTGCTGACTCCACACGCTCCCGGAACGCGCGAAGACAAAAACCGCTCCCGAAGCCGAGGCTGAATTATCCGCCTGATTGCCGTTGATCCCCGTCGCATTGCTGTCCTCGCCATGGGCCCCCACGGCGAGTGTGTTGCCGTCGCCGCTCAAGGCGACGACAAAACCGAACAGATCCCAGGTCGCCGTGTTCGAGGCTTTGACATACGCCTGCTGGCTCCACGCGCCCCCGGAACTTGCAAAGACATATACGGCCCCTGCATTGGCGACGGAATTATCCGCCTGATTTCCGTCGATCCCCGTGGCATTACTGGCCTCGAGATAGGTGCCGACGGCGAGTGTGGCGCCGTCGCCGGCCAACGCGACGGACCAACCGAACTTATCGCCGGCCTGTGTGTTCGAGGCTTTGATATACTCCTGCTGGCTCCACGTGCTCCCGGAGCGGGAAAAGAGATACACCGCCCCCGAGTCGGCGGCCGAGTTATCCGCCTGACTGCCGCCGATCCCCGTGGCGTTGCTGTCCTCGGTCGTGGCGCCCACGGCGAGCGTATTACCGTCGCCGCCCAACGCGATCGACCAACCGAATCTATCGCCGGCTTCGGTGTTCGAGGCTTTGACATAGGCCTGCTGGCTCCATGTGGTTCCGGAGCGCGAAAAGACATACACCGCCCCCGAATCGACGGCGGAATTATCCGCCTGATTTCCGTCGATGCCGGTGGCATTGCTGTCCTCAGTATCGGCCCCCACGGCGAGTGTGGCGCCGTCGTCGCTCAACGCGACAACGTAACCGAATAGATCGCCGGCTTCGGTATTCGAGGCTTTGACATAGGCCTGCTGGCTCCACGTGCCTCCGGAACGCGAAAAGACATACACCGCCCCCGAAAAGCCCGCGGATTCATCCGCCTGGTTACCGTTGATCCCGGTGGCATTGCTGTCCTCGCCGGTGGCGCCCACGGCGAGGGTGCTGCCGTCGCCGCTCAACGCGAGAGAGTAGCCGAACCCATCGAACATGGACCCTGTATTGGAGGCTTTGAAGTAACCGACGGCCGAAAGCAACGCGCCCGCGGTGCCGACTTCGTTGGAAGGCGTGCACCCTCCGGCGTTGCAGGCCTCCACTCGGTAGAGGGCCCCGGCCCAGTTGTGCCGCCAGACCGCGAGCTCGCGCGTGTAAGTTGTACCCGTAAGATCACTGCCGAGTTGGGTGAATCCCGAGGCTCCATCCGGGTTCTCGAAAAACTTGTAATGTGTAGCCGCAGCCACGGCATCCCAAGAAAACTCGAGCTGCTTGATCCCATAACCGACCGTCAACGTGGCCGCCGTCGGCGGCGCGATGTTGTTCCGAACGACGACATCGTGCGCTTCTTGAATCATTTTTCCCGCCTTGTCGTACGCTCGCGCGCCCAATGTGTGCGTCCCGCTCGCCACCTGCGTCGTGTCCCAGCTCAATTCATAAGGCGCCGTCGCATCGATCCCCATCAAGTGGTCGGTCGCCCAACGATCCAGATAGAACTCCACGTGGTCCACCCCGGCGGGCATGCTCACCGAAGCCTGAATCGTGACCGTCCCGGAAACGGCCTCGGAGGCCGAAGGAGAAGTGATAAGGATCCGATCCGCGACGACGACATCGTGCGCTTCTTGAATCATTTTTCCCGCCTTGTCGTACGCTCGCGCGCCCAATGTGTGCGTCCCGCTCGCCACCTGGGTCGTGTCCCAGCTCAATTCATAAGGCGCCGTTGTATCGACCCCCATCAAATGATCGGTCGCCCAACGATCCAGGTAGAACTCCACATAATCCACACCGGCGGGCATGCTCACCGAAACCTTGATCTTGATCGCACCGGCCAAAGATGCGCCGGCAGACGGAGAGGTGATCAATATGCTCGGCGTTGAAACTGTGCTGTTCAGAGTGACGATGTCATGCGCCTTCTGGATCAGGTTGCCCGACTTATCGTAAGCTCGGGCGCCCAGCGTGTGTGTTCCGTTGACGACTGCCGTCGTGTCCCAGCTCAATTCATAAGGTGCCGTTGCATCGATCCCCATCAAGTGGTCGGTCGCCCAACGATCCAGATAGAACTCCACGTGGTCCACCCCGGCGGGCATGCTCACCGAAGCCTGAATCGTGACCACCCCGGAGATCGTGGCCCCGGCCGAGGGAGAGGTAATTGAAATGAACGTCGGTACCGACTCGAGGATCGGAACCGGCGTGGAATCTTCCCCGATCGGCACGGCAATCGGTCTGGCCGCGGGCTGCACCTTGGCTCCAAGCCCCCCCAAGACATCGGAGGCACCGTCGTCCACCTGCACTGCGCGACCTTCCGTGACGGGCACAAAGGCCGTGCCGGGTGTCATCTTCTCCGAATCCGGCGTGATTTGAGTGCTATTGCAGGCTCCGAGCAAGCCGGTCATTGCAATTACGATTGCCAGTTTTTTCACAGAACACCTCATGGCCGCCTTTTGAGCAAACAGCATGCCATGACGAAATGCCAATCGTCCCGGGGACGTATGCTCTCGAAGAATGCGCAAGAGGAACCTAGACGATGAACAAAAGTTACGGGTTGAACTGCAACAGACCGTAACCGATAGACCGAATTCTGGTTCCCCAAGAGTGATTTTTAGGGGACGGGTCTTTGAGATGCCGGTTTGCCGGATGCCGCAAGAAAACCCGAGTAGCAGGCAATCATTATCCGTCCCTGAAGCTTGCGGAACTATTGGATCGTGAAGCCGTTCGACACAAACGTGTGCGAAACACCGCTGATGACGTTTCCATTTTGATCGGTTGCCTCGTCGATTGTGACCTCAATCTTGTTGCCGAAGGCGAAGTAATCGGGATTGCATCCGCCGTTCGTCGGAAGATAGTAGTAGCGGATGTTCCCCCACCAGCCCATATCCAAGTAGAGTGTGCCTGTCTCATACACAACACCGCCGATCCAGGAAATCGCCCGATAATGCGCCTCTGTTTTATCTATGGGTTCCGCGTTGAAAACCACTAACACATCAGTAACACACGGAGGATCGATATCCGGCAGATACCAGCCGACCACCTTGAACAGGGAGACGCTCCCTCCTCCGGGATTATCGCCTGTGCCCGTACGCCGAACTAGATCCTGTGTTCCGGAAGCAATGCCTTGATTGTCCGTCGACGTTTGCTGACTCAGCTGCTGAGTTCCGCAAGCCGAAAAAATTCCCGCTAACGCAATTACGCTCCAGAGCAGTCTTGTGGGGTATCTCATACTCACTTACTGAGCAAGTGGCGTGCCAAGCCAAATCATCAATTAATCCGGGCAGGTATGTTTCAAGCACGGGTGGGGATAACCCGAACGCTCTGCAACATTTGCGGGGTTGCACCGAGTAGCTCCAACATCGATCGGCCATGTCGCCGACCGGCGGGATTCGATGAGGCGCACCGAAGTCCCCGCTTTGAACAGTCAATTGTCGGGTTTTGACCCTACGCCCGGATGCGGTTACGTTAATTCCATGAAGCTCTCTCCCGACGAGGTGGACCGGATCGTCCGCAGAGTTCTTCGGGAGTGGCTGAATCAGAAGGTCGCGGCGGCCAAAGTTCCGGAAGAAAAGATTCACCAAAAACTCAACGAGATTTTCCTCAAGGAACTCCGGGTCGAGGACGGCCTCAACGCCGAGGTCGAAACCATGCTCACGAAATACGAAAAGGAGTTCGCGAGCGGAAAGCTGGACCGGAGGAAGATGTTCCTGCTGATCAAGAACCAGCTCGTCAAGGAACGGCGGATCATCCTGTGAGGCTTTCCGAAGACAAAATTTCGCACATCTCCCACCTTCTCATCGACGGGGTCCAGAAAGAGGGGCTGGTGGCGTTCGAGGACCGGGCCCGGATCCTCAAGGTCACCAAGGAAACCTTGACCCACTATTCCCGCATGGACGACGAGGCGGACCGAGCCGTGCGCCAAAAACTGGCCACCTACTCGCGAAACATCCAGGAGTTCTCCCGCGAGTGGGACGTCATGTACAAAAAGTTGTTCGAAGAGGAGATGAGAAAGCGCTGGCGATGAAAGAGCCCCGCGTCTGGATCACTGCGGCCGCTTTTCTTCTGTTCCTGCTCGTCACCCGCGTCACCGAGCTGGGCGTCAAGCCCTACCACCACGACGAATCGCTTTACGCCGTGGAAGCGTGGCGATACGCCAAGACGGGCGCGTATCAATTCAACCCGATGCTGCACGGTCCGTTCGAATTCCATTTTCACGCGGCGCTCCTGAAATTTCTGCCCGCCAATGATTTCACGGGGCGCCTTCCCGTCATGATCTTCGGGATCCTTTTCCCTCTCCTGGGGATGCTGCTCCTCCGAAGGCGCGGCGGCGCGGCAATGGTGGCGTGGCTCGCCCTCTGCGCTCTTTCGCCGGTGATGTGCTTCTTCTCCCGTTTCCTCGGAATGGACATCGTCATGGTGGGGTTAGCGGCGGCCTTCCTCTATTTTCTCCTGGAATTTCTACGCACGCAGCGGATCGGCTACGCATACGGAGGCACCGTCATCCTGGCGTTCATGATCTCGACGAAGCTGAATTGGCTCTTCTACGCTTTCTCCTTCGTGACGTTCGCTGCCGTCTGGTGGTTCTTCCAAAAGGAGAATCGCAACGAACGGCTCCGGGAAGAAACCCGCAAGGCGCTCGGCTTCGTCAAGGCGAACTGGGTCGACTTCGCATACTGCGCGGGGCTTTTCCTAGTTATTTACGCCGGCCTGTATTCGTCGCTCGGGGCGAACCGCGAGTTTTGGAAGGAGTCCACGATCCTCAAGATGGTGCGGTACTGGATCGCGCAGCACGAGATGCAGCGGATCAAAGGCCCCTTCCATTATTATGTGCCCTTGCTCCTGATCTATGAGCTTCCCCTTCTGATCGGGATCGCTTGGGCGACGCTTCGCGCGGCGTACTCGAAGCCGCGGCGCAAGAAGCTGGCGTTCCGTCTCCTGATGTCCACGCTGCTGATCTGGGGCGCTTGCGCCGTCAACTGGTCGTGGTTGGGCCCTCCGCTCGGAGCGGTCTTTCATCTCGAGGAACCTTGGCACCCGGCGCTTCTTACACTCGAGTTGAGCGCGTGGTGGATCCTGGTGACCTATCATTTCGAAAGAGAGGAAACCTTCGAAGCATTCCTCGTTCACTGGGGTATCACATCTCTCCTGCTGTATTCGTACGCAGGCGAGAAGATCCCCTGGCTCACGACACACATCCTCCTTCCCTGGTTTCTTTATTTAGCTGTGGTCTTTTCCTCGGTGATTTCGGAATTGATCGAACGTCCTGTCCGAAGGGCCTTGATCGGTTCGGCGTTGATCCTGACCGTGGGATGGCAGGGATTCAACGTGATCCGATCCTCCTTCGCCTACCGCGCCGATCCGAGGGAGCGTCTCGTGTACACGCATAGTTCCTGGGACATGGTGCGGCTCGTCGACCAGATTGAGCATCTCTCGGCTGCCACGGGTGAAGGCAAGGATCTCAAGATCGAGGTCGTGGGGGACTCCGCGTGGCCGCTCTATTGGTATCTGCGTGATTATCACCGGTGGTTTTACTTGGAAGTGGATCCCAAGACCGCGCCGTGGGTGGTCGTAACCGATTGGACGAAGAAAGACCCGGTGGCTCAGATGCTCGGCGACGCTTATGTCCAGGAGAGGTACAAACTGCGCGAGTGGTGGCTGTACGAGACGCAGAAAGCCTCGATGACGGACATCATCGGATACTATTTCACGCGGAAGCCGTTCAGCGTTCTGGGCAGCCAGGACATCGCCGTCTTCGTCCGCCGCGACGCTCTGCCCCTCTGGCAATAGCCGCTCATTCGAGCGACACGCATTCGGCACCGCCCTAATATCGCGGATTCGCAGTAATGATGACGATGTGGGTCCGGCCGGTCCGAAAGAGATGAGGGCGACTCCAAATCACCAAATGGAGCCGTCGGTGTTCCGTCGGCTCCGCCGGCAATCTAAGGCTCCGCCGCCGGAGCCCCCGCCGGCTCCCGGTTGGAAAGACCGATTACACCTCTAGCCATCCCGCCCGGTCCCACTTCGCGATCTGCGATCCAGAATGAACAGGTTTTTCTAACTTAGAAACGTTCCATCAAGATAAACGGCGTTCGCGACAAGGTACTGACGTAATCGGCGGGCTCGCCTGCTCCCAAGGAAGAATCTTAGTCAAGGGGCGCGGCGACTGCGTCCCTTGAACGAAATTCAGAAGGAGGATTCTCTTGACCAGGCGCGTCAAGTTTCGTAAACGCTGTTCTATTATGGTGAACGTTGTCGTCCTGACCCTTATTTCTTTCCTGATCGCGACTGCGAATGCGGCCCCTCAGCGTCGGTTACCCACGCCCGAGGACGCTCGAAACAGCGTTGTTTCGGTTCTCACGTCGGCCTCCGCTGAGACCCTCACCCATGCCGATAGCGTGCACTCAGGTTTCTTCATTCGGTATGGAGCCGAGACCCTCTTAGTCAGCCAGTCGAACTTGGCGGCGGGGTACCCCTCCCTTTGGGTCAGCACTTCAACCGGGAATCAATACCGCATCCTGAGCGTAGCCGTGGACGAGTACTCCGGCATCATGCTGGGAAAGGTGGATTTCAGGGGCGATCCTGTTCCACCTCCTCTGCCCCTGGCTCCCGCGGATCACGACTATGTCGGGGGCCAGTCGGTTGTATTCATCGGTGGTGCGATCCTTCCGGGGCAATCGATCGTCCAAGGTTCGCTGATTCAAAACGACGAAGTCGTGAAACGATTGGGCGACAACAAAATCGTTCTCGCCACGACAGGTACTTCCAGCACCAGGAAGATGGCGGGAGGCCCCGTCTGGGATACCGACCAGGGCGTGATCGGCGTTCATTGCCTCAAAGTCCCGCACGACGGCGAAGACTACAAAGTGTTCATGCCCGTGGGTTATCTTCGAACTTTCCTGGCCCGAGCAGTGCCCTCATCTTCCAGGCCTGCGACATTCATCCCCGTAAGCGGTTGGTACGACGCCTGGAGGAGATCGAACGGCGATATCGAGAGGCGGATGGGCCAAGAGTTGAACGAGGAGCATACGGATGTGGTGATTTCCCTCTTTAAAAAGATTCCTTCCAATTCTTCGCGCTCACCCACTGCATGGTGGCTTTACGCCAGCGCGTTGTTGATCGACGACCTGACAAACCATTCCACATACAATTATTGGTTTTATGGTTGGGGGGATAAGACATTGAAGAAGGCCCATGACGCCTTTGTCGCGGCGATCACCGGATTTTCAGCTCGACGGGAGCTTGAGGATTTTTTCCCGCATGAGCAGTCCCACGTCGGCCTGGCTTTGACGGGCGCCGTCTACCGCAACCGCAAATTGGTGATGTCCAATTATCGCTGGCTGAACAGCCACGGTTCGCCATACGCCGACTCGTTGGAAGCCGACAAACTCGCGGCATCTTTTATTGACAAGAAGGCCGCTCGCTAGATCTTAGGGCTCTCCGATATCGGAATTCAGAAACCGATTCGGATGCCTGCTTGCCCGGCTGCCTTGCTGCCGGCTGCCCGATGACGGGTGTTTTCAATGCACTCCGGGTGACAGGAGCGCGAGGACGGATTTCTCGGGTGTGAGATACTTTTCGGCCACCGACTGGACGTCCTGCGCCGAGACCTTGAGGACCCCCAGCGTGTAATCCTCCAGCGTCCGCTCCGTGCCGTAGAGCTCGCCCAATGCAAGCGCGACGGCCTGGGATCCGCTCCGCTGCAATTCGATCTCGTGGTTTCCGGCGATGAAGTTCTTGACGCGATTCAATTCCTCCGGCTCCACGCCGTTCTTCTGGAGCTCGACGATCTCGCGGCGGATTTCCTCCAAGGCCCGATCCACGCGGTCCGTCGCCGTATTAAATGCGACGGCGATCGCTCCGCAATCCAATCCCAGGAACACAGAGACCTCCACCGTGTAAAGGAGGCCTAGTTCCTCGCGCAGGCGTACGTACAGCCGTCCGCCACCCGAACTGGCCAGCACGGCCGAGAGCACGTCCAGGGCGTATCTCTCCTCGGAATGAATCGAGGGACCGAGGAAGCCGTAAAGCGCGTACGCCTTTTCGCCTTGGATGGGCCGCCGGACTTCGCTCGCCTCGGAGAGAGGCCGCAGCTCTCCCCCGCCAGAAAGCTTCCGGGACCGCCGAGGGAGTTTCGCGGTGAGCTCTTCCAACTTCTCCTTCAAGAATGAAGGGTCGAGCGGCCCCACTACGCCCAAGACCATGCGCTCGGGAGCCAGGGTCATGCGGTAATGCTCCCTCAGATTCTTCGACCGAAGGCGACGGAGCGATTCCGGAGTCCCCAAAAGGTTCATTCCGTACGGATGCCCCTTGAACAGCGTTTCGGAGAAGACGTTCGCCGCGGCCGCTTCGAAGTAGTCCCGCTGCGCTTCCAGTTCCCGGAGAGCCACTCTCCTCTCCAAATCCACGTCCGGTTCCTGGAACAAAGGATGGAGCAAAATGTCCGAGAAAAGATCCAGGGCCGGCGCGAGGTTCGCGGAAGCCACGTCCATTCTCAGGCCGAGCGTGTTCCGTCCCACTACGGAAGCCAGCTCTCCCTGGAGGGAGGAGGCTTCCTCGGCGACTTGCTCGTACGTCCGGGTGCAGGTGCCGTGGTCCAGCGTGGCCCCGATCAGGTTGGAGATCCCGCTCTTTCCGGGATCCTCGGCCCAAAGGCCCCCCAATGCCGTGCCGAAAAGGCCGGAAATACGCGACGCCGGCACGGGGCGGAACACCACGCGCACGCCGTTGGAAAGAGTGAACCTTTCGACGGATTCTTTTCGCCCGCTGCGTTTTGCGACCGGGGGACGCGCCTCTTCCCCCGTTTCCACACAAGAACGGATCGCGTCTTCGGGCTGAACGGGATCGGACGCAGGCAGGAGAAGGCCGATCCCCGTCTTCCCGAGGTCCAGGTAACTCCGCGCGGCCTGAGTCACCTCCTCTTCCGTGACCGTCCGAATGCGGGCGCGATACCGCTGTTCCTCCTCGAAATCGCCGTAGATCCACTCGTAATGCGCGAGCGTGCGGGCCCTCCCCTCCGCCGTCTCGTCCGCGAAGAGAAGCTCCTTTTCAAGCTGGGCCTTGGCCCGCGTCAATTCGGCCCGGGAGATCCCCTCGCGCCGAACCCTTGAAATCTCGCGGGCCACGTGCCGGAGAACCTCCTGTTCGTTGTCCTTATAAAGGAAGGCCCGGATCAGGAATTGTCCGGTGCGCTCGGGGGAATAGAGGCTCGTGGCCACGGACCGGACCACTTTTTTCTCCAGTTTGAGGAGAACGTGGAGTCTCGAAAGGTCCCCTTCACCGAGGACGATGGAGAGAAGGTCGATCACGGGAAGATCCGGATGGCGGATCCCGGGGATCGGAAACGCTATGTCCATGATCCTCTCTTCGCTCCCCTTTTGGATCCGAAGGAATGCGGGGCTCCGCAACGCTTGGACTTCCGGCACCGTGGGCGCCTTTTCACCGTCCAGAGCGAGTTCGTTCAGATAACCGCGCACGAACTCCGAGAGCCGCACCCATTCCATGTTCCCAACCACGGCTAGAACCATGTCGGCCGGGCGGTACCACCGGCGGTAAAAGCCGAGAAGCTCGCGGTGTCCCAGACCCCTGACTTCGGCTTGTTTCCCGATGATCGGCCGGCCGTAGCCGTGATCGGGATAAAGCGATTCAAAAAACCGGTCCGAGAGGAGAGAGTCCAGGGCATCCTCCCCCTCTTTGAGCTCCTCCAGGATCACCTTGCGCTCGATTTCCATCTCCTCCTCGTCGAGCTGGGACTTAAAGACCATGTCCAGCAGGATCTGGAGTCCTTCGTTCCAGGACCGGGAAGAGAGCGCCATGTGGTAGGCGGTTTCCTCGTAGGACGTGTATGCGTTGACGTTGCCGCCCAGATTTTCGATGGCATCGTTGAGCGCCACGGAATCCAGCGTCTCCGTCCCTTTGAACAGCATGTGCTCCAGGAAGTGCGAGGCTCCCCGCTCGGACACTCCCTCGTGCGCGCTACCGACCCCCACCCACAGGTGGTACGCTACCGCCGGCGTGGAAGGATCGAACTCGTGGACAAGCCTGAAACCGGAAGGATGCGTGAGCTTCTGAACCTTAGTGGCGCCGGAGCCCATAGGGGGGCGGAAGCTATCCAAGTTGACCCGGATAGTAAAGCGACGCTGGGGATTTACGTCCACATCCCCTTTTGCCGCCACAAGTGCCCCTTCTGCGATTTCTACACGTTCCCCATCGTGCGCGGGGACACGATCCCGAATTACTTCCGCGCCTTGCTCGGCGAAATCGGCCGATTCGAGGAGTTCGGCTGGTCGGGCGACCGATCCGTTTCGTCCGTCTATTTCGGCGGCGGCACCCCGAGCCTTGTGGAAGCCGACGACGTCGCGAGCATCTTAAAAAAGATCCGATCGGTCTTTTCGGTACGATCCGGCGCGGAAGTCACACTGGAGATCAACCCCGAAGATGTGACGCCCGAAAAGGCCCGGGCGTGGCGGAGTTTGGGAATCAACCGCGCAAGCCTGGGCGTCGAGTCCCTCGGCAAGGGTGAACTCCGGCGGCTGGAACGGCTGCACGATCCCGAGCAAGCCCGTCAGGCGTTTCGACACCTGCGGGACGTGGGATTTTCAAACGTGAATGTCGATCTGATGCACGGCCTGGAGGGCCAGGATCTGATCCATTGGAAAGAAACGCTGACCGAGGTGATCGCGTGGAACCCCGAGCACGTTTCGGCATACGGTCTCACGATCGAGGAGAAAACCCGATACGCCAAGGAGCAGCGCCTCGGAAAACTCTTTCTTCCTCCGGAGGAAATTCAGGCTGAGCTTTTAATGGAGTCCGCCCGGGTCTTGGCGGAAGCCGGATACCGAAGGTACGAGATTTCCAATTTCGCGCGGCCCGGCTTCGAGTCCCGCCACAACCTGATCTATTGGACCGGCGGCGAATACTGGGGTGTCGGCGTTGCGGCCCACTCGTTTCAAAAGCGGAACGGCACATTCACCCGCTGGTGGAATCCCCGCGACCTGAGGAGCTACGTCCGAGCGCTTCTTGCGGCCTCCGATCTTCCGCGTGAATCCGAAACGATCACGCCGCAAGTTCACTGGGGGGAGCGCCTCATGACGGGATTGCGCCTAATCCGCGGCGTCTCGCTCGCGGAACTGGAGGCGGAAATCGGGGTGCCGATTCCGAAAACGACGGCCGACGGCATCCGGCGTTTCAGCGGAACAGGTCATCTCCGGACCGAAGAAGGTCACCTGACTTTGAGCAGCGCCGGGATTCTCATTTCGAACGAGATTTTCCGCGGTCTTCTCTCCTGAGAGGTACGCAAGAAAGTTCGAACTCCGCTGCAACTTTTACATATCATCCGAAAAAAGTTCCCCCGGAACGCCACCCGAGTTCCGATTTTCCAAAAACAGCCTGTCCTTTCAAGGAGTTAACTATTCGTGGTGGAACCGCGATCCAGCACGTTTCTTGCTGTCTATACATATGAGGGAATTAATGGGAGTCGGCACAAAGAGAGTTCTGGCTATTTTGATCCTGGTCGGCGCCCTCATCGTCGGCTGCGGGAAGAAAGCGAAGCTGGCTCAGAACATCTCGATCAATCCTGACAAGATCACGGGGTCGACGGGGCTCCTCGCCATCATCGGACAGACCGTCGAGGGCTCGATCGACGTGGTTTACAGTTCGGGCTTCCAGCCTCTTTCGGGGATCACATATTCGGGCGACATCCCGAACGGCACCGCCAGCCTGATTGTTCTTCTGGCGTACACCGAAGATCTCTCGGGGCGCGAGTCGCGATTGCTCCAGGCCGGAGCGTCTACGGACGGCCTCACGCACGTGGATCCCGCCGGCCTCTACTATGCCCGCTTCGCCAACAACTCCGATCTCCAGTCCCTCACGCCGGGGGACCCGAACGAACCGCTCGTGAGGGAATTCGCCGGCATGGTGTACGTCGTGGGGGATCTCGGCCCAACGCCAACGCCCACGCCCACCGTCACAGTAACGGCCACACCCACACCGACGGTCACGCCGACGCCCACCGCGACGCCGATCTTGCCTGATCCGGCGCAATCCGTGGTTTCCGGTTCCGTCATCATCAACGGCGGGGCCTTTTCCTCCAGTGCGCAGCCCTTCGTTCTGGATCCTTTGGGTTCGTTCAGTGTTGTCGTCAGGGACTCGGCCGGCCATCTGATTCTGGGCGCCGTCGCCCAGTTGGATCTGACGAACTGCTCCTATGTGCGGATATGCAAAGATCCGGCTGTGAACCTGTCGTGCCACCCGAACGGGTCCCCTTCCCGCGTCATCACGACGACCACGGCTTTGGCCGATGACCCGGACCACTTTTTCACCGCCGGGACGGCCGTGTTCAAGATCCCCGGCACACTCACGGCACAGCACGCCGGATGCCCCCCGCCCCCGACAATACTGACCTGCGCGAAGCTGACGATCAACGGCGTCGCATTCCCGGATCAGGTCGTTTCCGTCCTGGACCTGATGGCCAACGGCGTCCCCCCGTTCGACGGCACCGCCTATCCATCGTCGTACGACGCGATGGCGGAAATATCGTATGCCCCGACTGATTTGTCATATGGTTACTGTCCGGAAGCGGATTTCAACGGCGACGGGACGATTTCGAACATGAGCGATGGCTACGATCTGGCCGATGCCGACCTTCTTTGGAGCAGGATCTCCTCCGGGCATTCCTACTGGACTTGCAATCCTGTGACGCCGACCTATTGCGAACCCTAGACCGGACGTTCGCGGACACAGCATCAAGTCGCTACGAAATGGTCAGATTTGGCGCAGATCAAGGCAGGGGCCATATCGCCAGATCCCGGCATCGGACAGAAGGAGAACACGCAAAACTATTAATGAACTTAGATCACCCTTTCAAAACGCAACGTGGCTGGCGCCGGCGAAGTCGAGCGTCCAGGCAATTTTGGTCGGTTGGGGCGCTTTGTTTTCAACCTGAAGGCTTTCCAGACGTGCCAGCACGCATTTCAAGAAATCGCGGCCTCCGCTTCGGGATGACTGGACGTGGTCCACCGTAACGGATCCTTCTTCCGAGACTTGAAGGATCACGCGGACGCGCACGCTCTCTCTCGCTTCTTTGTGCGCCGCACAGGAATAGACTCCGGGCATCGCCGACCGGAGTTCCTCAGCGACCGAAACCATCGGTTCCGCCCTTGCGAGCGTAGTGACCGGAATTTCAACATCAGAGATCGAGACGGTTTCGATCTTCCCCTGCACAGCCTTCAGTGCCGCCAAACGTTCCGTGAGAGATCCTTCTTCAGCCTGGGCAGCTCCCGATGAACCGATAATGCCGAGAAGAACGAGAGAGGCCGTAAGAACTGCTGCTTTCTGCGTTTTTGTGATCATGCCCAGTCCTAGAGCAAGGCCAGGACCAGGCGTAACCTCTTGAAGTTATTGAATCAGGGTGTTGGCCTGACACGTCGAATGTCAGGTTTATATGTCAGGTTTGCCGTACCTTCGGCTCCGAAAGCCGGAGGCGGCCGGCTCCGAGCCCCGGCGCGATGGAGTGGACTTTTGCTGTAAATTCAGGCAGCTAAAGTGCTCTTATGGCGGATCTGTCCGACAGAAAGCGCGAGGTCCTGTTCGCGGTCGTGGAGAACTTTATCTCCACGGCGGAGCCCGTTGGGTCCGGCCAAGTAGCCAAATCTAAAGACATTTTGTTCAGCCCCGCCACGATCCGGAATGTCATGGCTGAACTCGAGGAGATGGGGTTTCTCTCCCGCCCCCACGCCTCATCCGGCGGCGTACCCACCTCCCTCGCCTACCGGTTTTATGTGGACCGCCTCATGCACCTAAAACCCCTCACTCAAGCCGAACGGGATGAAATCCGCAGCCGCGTCGAATCGGGCGTCTCCAGCGTGCACGACATCATGCGCGACGCCTGCCGCCTTATTTCGGAGCGCGCCCACCAACCGGGCGTCGCCCTGGCTCCCTCCGCCGAGGAGCGGAGCCTCAAGCACATTCAGTTCATGCGCCTTCGAGCGGATCTGGCGCTCGCGATCCTCGTAACCTCCACGGGAATCGTGGAGAACAAACTCCTGGCGTTGGACAAGCCGTATACGCAGGAGCAGCTG
>JAZDIZ010000075.1:0-2059 GCA_043804515.1 Pseudomonadota bacterium
GGACCGGTGCACCTGGTAGGGTTGGGGCTTCATCTGTATCCCTCCGATCTGGGGCATTGCAAAGCAGAAAGGATCAATAATCGAGATGGAATGAATATATAAAAGAGGCGCAAATACCACAAAGCGGAATCGGCCAAGGCCGCAAATACATCGTCAACGAGTACCATCCTCGTCCTTTAACACGATGGCCTCGTTGTTCATGGCACCAATTGCCCCCTACCGCCCTTTCCAGGGCCGAGAAATGTTCTCCCACGGGCGTGATCTTTTATCAAAAAAGCCCTCCAAAGGTTAACCTGCGTGGACATTGTGCTCAACGAGGGGTATGAGAGACATGATGGGTACCCGCAACAGGAGGCCGCCATGATCGTCGACAGCCATGTCCACCTTTTCTTCCAGGGCTCTGACCCCGAGTCCTTCTTTGTCGGGTGCGCCCGGTCGGGGGTCGCCTTCTTCAACAAGAAGACCGGAGAGATCGACGGGGACGTTTCCTCGCTCCTGAGCGCGAACATCGAACTCCTGGGCGATCCGGACGGGGACAAGCTCGTGGGCAAGATGGACGAGGCCGGAATCGACAAGGCCATCCTCCTGCCTCTGGATTTCTGGCTCGGCTGTCCCAAATCCGAGGGAATGGCGATCGAAGAGAAGAATGCCCTTTACGCAAGGGCCGTTCAAAGACATCCGGGCAGGCTGCTGACGCACGTGGGTGTGGACCCCCGCCGCGGGAACGCTCTCGAGATCCTCCGGAGGGGGATGGAGGAGCACGGCGCGGTCGGCCTGAAGCTCCACCCCACGACCGGCTTCTATCCCGACGAGCCGGTCTGCATGCCCCTTTACCGGAAGGCGCTCGAATACGGCATCCCCGTTCTCATCCATTCGGGAAACGAGCCGGCGCCGCTCAGGATCCGCTTCTCACAGCCGAAATACATCGATGCCGTGGCGGCCGAACTCCCGGAGTTGAAGATCGTCATCGCCCACGCGGGGCACGGCTGGTGGCAGGAAGCGATCGACCTGGCTTCCGTAAAGCCCAACGTCTACGTCGATTTCTCCGGCTGGCAGATGGAATATGCGAACGGACCGGACTACTTCTACCGCCCTCTGCGAGCGGCGATCGACACCCTCGGACCCTGGCGCGTTCTGTTCGGGAGCGACGGGTCGATGCTGGACGTGATCCTCTCCCCAACCGACTGGGTGCAAGCGCTCCAGGAACCGCGCTCGCCTTCCGGGATCCGGTTCCACCATGAGGAAATCGGGATCGTCCTCGGCCGCGCTGCGGCCCGCCTCTACCGGCTCGAGGAATGATCCGCTCTTAAACAAGGGGGGTGGTCAATGAGCGTATCCACTTCGAAAAACCATGCAACAAGAGGACATGCCATGTTTGAACTCAAGACCGAACATATCTTCGACGCCCGTTTTACAGTGACATCTCCGGATGGGTACGCTTTTGTGGGCAATGGAGGATGGGGAACGCGCGTAATCGCCCCTGTCACGGGGGGTACTGTAGAAGGGCCGAAGATCAGGGCGAAGGCAAAGAACTTCGGGGCAGACTGGTTCGTGATAAGGCACGACGGCACCTTCGTCGTGGATGTTCGCCTCGTCCTAGAAACCGATGACGACGCCTTCATTCACATGTATTATCCCGGCATCGTGGATGTCACGCAAGAACAGCTCGCGCAGCTCTCTGCGGGGATCTTTCCGCGATTCGTGGCGCGCGTGCATACCGCACCGCGTTTTGAGACCGGCCACGAGAAGTATCTTTGGCTGAACCGCATCATGGGGGTGGGAATTGGCGAAGTCGATACCACGCTTGATCCGCCGGAGGTGCGCTATTCCGTCTTTGCACTGACGTGACACGAAGCAGAAGCCGCGTTCTGTAATCTATTCCCACACTCCATACCGAACTTTGCCCTATTGGGATTCTCAGATTCGCACTTCGGGAACTTCATTGGGGTACCCTCCAGAAAGAGACCGCCAAAGGGTTGCTCTGAAGCTAGAAAGGATTGCGTGAACTCTGTCAACGTTTTTCTTTGACTGACGGCCTTGGAGCGATCAAGGGAGGGTG
>JAZDIZ010000076.1:0-7030 GCA_043804515.1 Pseudomonadota bacterium
GGTTTCCGGACCTCGCACGAGGTAGCGAAGATCCAGCTTCTCTCGGACGAACAGCTCCTTTCGCTGATGGATCCGGCCCTCATCAACGCCCATCGAAAGAGGGCCCTTTCGCCCGATGCGCCGGTCCTTCGCGGAACGGCCCAGAACCCGGACGCTTTCTTCCAGGCTCGGGAAGCGGGAAACTCCTTCACGTTCGCCTGCGCCGATATCGTGGCCCACACGATGAAGGATTTCGCGGCGAAGGTGGGACGCACGTACCACTTGTTCGATTATATCGGCCACCCCCAGGCCGAGCGCGTCATCGTCATGATGGGCTCCGGCGCCGAGGCCGCCCACGAAACCGTGGAATGGCTGTCGAAGAAGGGCGAAAAGGTGGGGCTGCTCAAGGTACGGCTCTATCGCCCGTTTTCGATCAAGGCGTTTCTTGCGGCTCTCCCCAAGACAATCCGGAAGATCGCCGTTCTGGATCGAACCAAGGAACCCGGCGCGATCGGCGAACCTCTCTATCTGGATGTCGTCACGGCGTTGGTCGAGGCGCAGGGGAAGGGCGAGCTTCCGTTCGCTCAGGTTCCCTCCGTCATCGGGGGCCGGTACGGCTTAAGCTCCAAAGAGTTCAACCCGCCGATGGTGAAGGCGGTGCTGGACGAACTCGACAAAGCCCGGCCCATGAACCATTTCACCGTGGGCATCGTGGATGACGTGACCCACTTGTCCCTGAAGGTGGACGAATCTTTCGATCTGGAACCGGACAACGTCACCCGCGCCGTGTTTTTCGGCCTGGGCGCCGACGGCACCGTCGGAGCCAACAAGAATTCCATCAAGATCATCGGCGAGGAGACGAAAAACTTCGCGCAGGGATATTTCGTTTACGACTCCAAGAAATCCGGCGCCAGCACCGTCTCGCATCTCCGGTTCGGCCCGGACCCGATCCGCTCGTCCTATCTCATCCGGTCCGCGAACTTCGTGGGTTGTCACCAATTCACGTTCCTGGAGCAGTTCGACATCCTCGGAAAGGCCAAGACCGGCGCCACATTCCTTCTGAACTCCCCCTTCCCTCCTTCCGCGGTCTGGTCTCAGATGCCCGCGAAAGTGCGCCGCCAGATCCGCGAGAAGAACGTAAAATTCTACGTGATCGACGCATACAAGGTGGCCCGGGACACGGGGATGGGAACCCGGATCAATACGATCATGCAGACCTGTTTCTTTGCGATCTCGGGCGTCCTGTCGAAGGACGAGGCGATCACGCAGATCAAGCATGCGATCGAAAAGACGTATTCCAAGCGCGGACCGGAAGTGGTCCAAAAGAACTTCCAGGCGGTCGACCAAACGCTGGCGAACCTCAATCTTGTGGATCACTCGAAATTCCCCGCCCCGGCCGAGAGCGACGCACCTCCGCGCTTTCCCAAGGAGGCTCCCGAGTTCTTCCGAAACGTCGAGGCGATCATCCTCCAGAACGAAGGGGATTCGCTGCCCGTCAGCGCTTTCCCCGTGGACGGCACGTGGCCATTGGCAACCAGCCGGTGGGAAAAGCGCAACATCGCGACAGAGATCCCGGTGTGGGACGCGAACGTCTGCATCCAGTGCAACAAGTGCGTCTTCGTCTGCCCGCACGCCACGATCCGGGCGAAGGTATACGACCCGAAATTGTTGGCGTCGGCTCCGGCCACGTTCAAGTCCACCGATTTCCGGGGAAAGGAATTCGCCGGCTTGAAGTACACGATCCAAGTCGCAGCCGAGGATTGCACCGGGTGCAGCCTCTGCGTCCAGATCTGTCCGGCAAAAGACAAATCGAACCCGAAGCACAAGGCGATCGACATGGAACCGCAGATCCCCCTGCGCGAACCGGAGCGGAAGAACTACGCGTTCTTTCTGGAGCTGCCCGAGGTGGACCGCACGGCGGTCAAGCTGGACGTGAAAGGTTCCCAGTTCCTTCAGCCCCTCTTCGAATACTCGGGAGCTTGCGCGGGTTGCGGCGAAACACCGTACCTGAAGCTTCTGACGCAGCTTTACGGAGATCGGGTGATCATCGCAAACGCCACGGGCTGTTCGTCCATTTACGGCGGCAACCTTCCCACGACACCATACGCTGTCAACAGAGAGAACCGGGGCCCGGCTTGGTCCAACTCCCTGTTCGAGGATAACGCGGAGTTCGGGTTCGGGATTCAGCTGGCGTTGGATTTCCGTAAACGCAGGGCCTCTCATCTCGCGCAGAAGTTCAAATCCGATCTCGGGGAGGAATTGGTCCGGGACATTTTGAGCGCGGACCAATCCACGGAGGGCGGGATCGCGGCGCAACGAGATCGCGTAGCCGCACTCAAGGAGAAGCTCAAGAACGTCAAGGCCCCCGAAGCGGAAACGCTCAATCTCTTGGCGGACAATCTGGTCGAAAAGACGGTCTGGATCGTGGGCGGCGACGGATGGGCCTACGACATCGGCTTCGGGGGATTGGACCACGTTCTCTCCACGAAGCGAAACGTCAAGCTGCTCGTGCTCGACACGGAGGTCTATTCCAACACCGGCGGCCAGCAGTCGAAGGCGACACCGATGGGGGCCGCGGCGAAATTCGCCATAGCGGGAAAAGAGTCTCCCAAGAAGGACCTCGGGATGATGGCGATGACGTACGGCCATGTCTATGTGGCGCGCGTGGCGTTCGGAGCCAAGGACGTGCAGACGCTCAACGCGTTCAAGGAGGCGGCTTCGTACGACGGGCCGGCCATTATCATCGCTTACAGCCATTGCATCGCGCACGGCTACGACCTGGTGTTCGGGTGCGATCAGCAGAAGCGTGCCGTCGATTCCGGCATGTGGCCCCTGTACCGTTTCGATCCGCGGCGCACGGCCCAGGGCCTTCCGCCGCTCCAGATCGATTCCCCCGAGCCGAGCATCAAGGCCAGTGAGTACCTGAAGAACGAGTCCCGTTTCCGGATGGCCGCAATGGTCGACCCGAAACACTTTGAAGAGCTCCAAGGGCAGGCGCAGGCGAGTGCGGACCAACGCTTCGGCGTCTACCGACAATTGGCGGGCGTGAATTTCGGTGGACCCAAGAAACCGGAGGAGCCGAAGGCGTAACCGACCTCTGATGGAGGACGACATGATTGATCTTAAAACCAATTACCTGGGGCTCACGCTGAAGCATCCGATCATGCCGGGGGCTTCCCCTCTCACGGAGGATTTCGATCAGGTCAAGCGCCTCGAAGACGGGGGGGCTTCAGCGATCGTGATGCATTCTCTCTTCGAGGAACAGATCCTGGCCGAACAGAAAGCCGCCGGAGAGTTGGATGAACACGACGAATCGTTCGGCGAGGCCCTGTCGTATCTTCCCGATCCGAAGATGTTCCGTATCGGACCGGACGCCTATTTGGAGCAGATCCGGAAGATCAAGGCCGCCGTTGACGTGCCCGTCATCGCTTCACTGAACGGCACGACGTGGGGCGGCTGGACGCGATACGCGACCCTCATGGAAGAAGCCGGAGCCGACGCTCTGGAGCTGAACGTGTATCAGGTGCCCACGGATCCGAGCCAGGCCGCCGCCATGATCGAAGGACGCCTTCTGGATCTCATCACGTCGGTCCGGCAACGCATTCACATCCCGATCGCCGTCAAGCTCTCCCCTTTCTTCACGTCGTGGCCCAATTTGGCTTCGCGCCTCGACGAAGTTCCCGTGGCCGGCCTGGTCCTCTTCAACCGGTTCTATCAACCCGATATCGACATCCAGGAACTCAAAATCGAGCGGAGACTCCAGCTTTCCACGTCCGCCGAGCTTCCTTTGCGTTTGCACGGCCTTGCTCTTCTATCGGGACGCGTCCGGGCCTCGCTGGCGGCAAGCGGCGGCGTGCACACGGGGGTCGACGTTCTGAAGGCGCTCATGAGCGGGGCGCACGCCGCGCAAGTCGTCTCCGAACTCCTGGCAAAAGGGGTGGAACGCCTCAAGACGATGCGGCAGGAGATGCTGACCTGGATGGAAGAAAACGAGTACTCCTCTGTCGAGCAGATGATCGGGAGCATGAACTTCACAAAGAACCCCGACCCCCGCGCTTTCGAACGCCTCAATTACATGGAAGTACTAAAAAGCTGGAAATAGTTCCAAAGGAAAACGGATCCGGAAGCCGGCCGCCGGGATCCGCGCTCGGAGGTTACTCCTCCAAAACCAACGGGAGGATGACCATGGGCAGGCCCGCGAAACGGATGTGGCGTTGGATCGCCAGGGACGTCTCGTTGTGCAGAATCCGGTCGAACCAGTGCGGCTTTCGGAACACGATTTCTCCCGCGAAAAACGTGGCGTGCGGATATTGCGCCGCGACCTCCACGCAGAGCTCCGAGGCTTCCCAGACGACATCCGTTCCGATCCGGTACCAATAGGCCGAGGGATGCCCCATCCGGCGGACCACGGAGACGTACTCCTTCAATGACTTTTCCGTCCGGTCTTTGAGTGATGCCAAGTCTCCGGTTTGGAAGAACTCGGACGTGATCACGCCGACGGTGATGAAGAGAAGGTTGTCGAACGTGTTCGGGAAGGAACGCAACGCGGCCAGAACGCTCCGGATGCCGAGGCGATTCGACCCACCCACCAGAAACACCGCCGTCGATTTCGCGGGATCGGGGGCCGGGACGCTCGACTCGTCCGTCGTAAGGAGCTTGCGCAGGTTCGTGTTGTTGGCCTCCTCCACCCGCGTTTCGATGAAGCGGATGCGCTTGGCGACTTTGCGGTAGTGATTCCGGATCGCGAAACAGGCCGCAATGCAAAAGCTGGTTGTCAGTATGGTGGCCCACGCTCCTTCGGTGAATTTTTCGACCACCATCACGATCAGGATCCCGAAACAAAGGATAAAGCCCACGGCGTGGACAACGATGTTGCGCTTCCAGAGCAACTGGCGCTCCCTGGAAGTCCACCAGAAACGGATCATGGAAACCTGGGAAAGGGAGAACGTGATGAACACGTTGATCGAGTACATGATGATCAGCACGGTGATTCGCCCGCGGGTGACGAACAACGTGATCAGCGCGGCGATTCCCATCAACCGGATGCCGTTTTGCATCGTGAGCCGGTCGGAAAGACCCGCGAATTTCTTTGGAAGCCACGAATCCAGGGCCATGTTGGCCATGACGCGCGGCCCGCCGATGAACCCCGTCTGGGCGGCCACCAGAAGGAGCAGGCTCTCGGAAAAAAGCGTGAGCGCGACGAACGTCGAGCCGATCTCGATTCCGCCCACGTGCCAGGTTTCCGCGAATTTCCGCGCGAGGACGGCGTTCAGAGTCTGACCCTCCACAGGGTGAACGTTGAAGAGCATGTAACAAATCAGGAGGCCGCCCGCTGTGAGCGAAAGAGAGACCGCAAGATACGCCATGGCCCTCTTCCCCGTGGCGACGCGGGGTTCCCGCAAGGAGCCCATGCTGTTCGAGATGGCCTCGATCCCCGTGTACGTCCCGCTGCCCATCGAATAGGCCCTCAAGAACACCAGGAAGAGCCCCCATATTCCGATCTGGGACACGCCGGAATTCAGGCTCTCCCGCGTCGAGGCCGCCAGCGCAGGAACGGAATCAAGATGGAGGCCGATCCCTCCCAGGACGAGAACGAGATGTGTGACGATAAAAAGGGCGAAAATCGGCAAGATCATTTTCACCGATTCCTTCAATCCGCGCAGGTTCATCACGATCAGAAACAGGATGGCGGCCAATTCCACCGGGAGCTTGTAAGGCTGATAGTCCAGGGGAAGAAGGCTGAATAAGGCATTGCCTCCGCCGGCGATGGACACGCTGATGGTGAGAACGTAGTCCACCAGAAGCGCGCATCCCGAAACGACGCCCGCGGAGTCGCCGAGCAAATGTGTCGCGACCACATATCCCCCACCGCCGTGGGGAAAATGTTCGATCAGGCGGCTGTAGGTGTACGAAATCACGAGAACCGTGAAAGCCGTGGCCAGAGCCAGGAAGAAGGCGAGATACTGGTGCTGCCCAAGCATCCGGAATGATTCGTCCGGGCCGTAGGCCGAAGAGGTCAACCCGTCGACACCCAAACCCACCCACGCCAGGACGGCGATCAACGACAGCTTGTGGGACAAGCCCGGATCATGGGGATCCCGAGCTTCGCCCAAGAGAGAGTGCCAGACTCTCTCGCTGATCGTCTGAGGCAACTCGGATTTGGAATTCGCCGTGTTTTTTTCGTTGTTCTCGGACAAGGTGGGTGACCCGGTTGGGTGTTTCTGAATTTCCGTATATTTACGCCCACTTGCCTTTGATTTCAATGTTCAAGACGCCAAGATAAATCTTGATTGACACGCTACGTCATGGTGACGGGGCGCGGGTCCGACGCAGTTTCCGGAGGATCCGGCCGTACTCCGCCGTCATCCGGCTGTGAACCCTGGGGGCCACGATCCTCAGAAACTCGGAATAAAACCAGATCTGTGCCTCCCGCCCTGATTTGAAGCGGGACCAGAGCGTTTCCCCTTGCTCCCGCAAGTCTCTTTCCATCGACCACAGATTGTGGAGTTTGTCCGCAAGCGCGACGCGAAGCACCTCCTCGGGCGCCGACGCGACATGAGTCAGGTATTTCTCTTTTCGTTCTTTCCAAGGAGGCTTCGGTTGGGTGTCGCTGTCGGAGCAGGCATCCACGATCCTCCCCACCCTTTCGCCGAACCGCCGATAGATTTCCTTTCGCGTCTTCTCACCCCCCTGGTCCTCCACGGCGTCATGAAGGAGAGCGGCGGCGGCTTGGTCCTCGTCACCGCCGTCCTCCAGAACCAACGAAGCCACCGCCAAGAGGTGGGAGACGTACGGTGTTCCGGTTCCTTTTCTGATCTGGTGATTATGCAGACCCGCCGCGTAATCCAACGCTTCACGAAAGCGTCGACCGAGTTTCGGTTCAGGAGTGCCGTGCAGGCTGTTCACTCCGCCTATTTATCGGCCGGACGCGTGATGGGCAAGGGCTCTGACTTCTTCGGCACAGTTCAGGCCGACTGGACGGCGCCTCAGCGGTGGATTTCTCGACGCCGCTTGAAGGCCCGGAGGCCGAGGAGGCCGAGAAGAAAGAGCG
>JAZDIZ010000077.1:0-2248 GCA_043804515.1 Pseudomonadota bacterium
AGGTTCATCTGGGTCTCCTTTTTGGGCGTTTATGTTTTCGCGAACGTGATAATTGCCCTAACAGGGACCCCAGGTGAACCTTTTGATTTACTGAATAACGTCCTGACTCTTCACAATTAATCCTTAAGCGTTAGCCCTTAATCCTGACCGTAATCTTTCTTATGCCGGCTTAGAACGACGCGGTGGCGTCCGCCGGAGGGTGCCCCGCCATGCGACGGATCAACTCCATAAGTTCGTCCCTTTGAACATCCCCTTCATCAGGAGGAACCCGTTGTTTCAACCTGGGATCCCGACGTGACACCGGCCAGGTCCGGCGCCTCATAAATAGCACACAATTACAGATAGTTATTCCCACCTCCGTCCCTCCTTTTCGTCCTTTTCGCTTCTCTGCATCATGTTCTTGACGCGCCCAGCCGAGCGGATAAGAACCCGTGGCAAGGGGGAATCTTCGTGAAGTTCCGTTTTGGCGTTTTCGGGTTTGTTCTTGTCACCGCTGTTTCGCTCCCGACGCTGAGCCAGGGCGATGTAATCGGAACCTGTCGGTGTGCCGCGCATCACCAAATCTATTCCGGCGGTGACGAATACTACGACATCGGCCTAAAGCCGGCTGCACCTCGATATTTTGCGGACATGCTTGCATGCACGAACCGGGCTACGGGAATGCCCGCCAGCTGCGCCGATTATTGCCACGTTCATGTTCCGGACGTTTACAAGACGGTCCGGATGCTGGAAGGAGGAAGCCAGATTACGACGGCTTTGGAATGGACGTGTGTTCCTCGCCAACAGCGAAAGTTACGCAATAGGTCACGCAAGATGTCCGACGAGAGAATCCCCGAGACAATATTTCCTCCCGAATGGGCTTTTGTAAAGCCACATGTACCTGCCAAAGATGTGTCGGAACCAACGGCAGCCCCGAGTCGTTCCACAAATATTTCTGCAGGTTGTTCGACGATCCGGATTCCCCGGCCATCCGCACAAATCATTATCGCCGGAACCGTGGGCACCGTGGCCTTCCTGTTTAACTTAGCTCGCGCCACTCAGCCGGCCACCGTTGTCGTCGAGATGATTCAGAGCGCGGTAACGGCATTCGGCGTGGCGTGGATCCGCTTACAGAACTCGCCGCCTTGGAGGCAAAGGAAAATCCCCGGAACCCCGCAACAGGCGTTGAATTCCGGACGCCCCAGTACCAATCCTCCAACATTTGTCTGCACCACCTCCGAATCGAATGAGGAAACGATCCTCTGCTGGTTTCCCAACTCGACGGAGATTGCGTTCGGAATCACGCGGGATCGCTGCGACGGGTAGCGGCGCCGGCATGCCTTCGCTGGCGGGCTTGTGCTGCGGCGTGGGCGCCTTCGGGTGCCGGCGGGCGGGCCGGCACGTGGGCCTTTAGAAACCCGGGAACATCCCGCGACCCGGATCGCCCAAAATCGCTTGCCAGGCACGCCGTTACCTCGTCCGCCGGTTGTTTCAATGCGTCGGTCAGGTATCGGAACAGGCGCTCGGCTAAGAGCCTCTGGGGAATCGAATGAGAACGGCCCAATCCCGAGTACAACCAATCGCTGAACTTTAAAAATGCCCGGAAGGGCGAGCGTGCGCCGTCCCAAATGCGGGGCGCGGTCTCGATAAACCGGCCGCTGTTGCTCACCAGATCCCAAAAGCGCGCGAAATGCCGGAGGCGTTCCATCGTCGCGGAATCCAAGAGACTGTTTTCAAGAAGATCGAACGGGGCTTCTTTGCGGTAAACCATCCCCCACTTCCGATCGTGCCGGCCGATGGTTGTACCCTTGAGGCGCTTTAAGATCCCGACCTGAATCTCCTGGGGGCACAGCTTGACCAACCTATCGAATCCAGCGGCGAAACTTTTCAGGTTCTCGCCCGGAAGGCCCGCGATCAGGTCGGCGTGAATGTATGCGCCGGTGTCGTTCCGAAGAAACCTCAGGTTCTCGACGGTCGCCTTCTCGTTCTGGCGTCGCCGAATCCTGGTCCCGACCCGCGGATTGAACGTTTGAATTCCCATTTCGAATTGGAGCGCCCCCACAGGGAAGCGGGAGATCAATCCACGCAGGGTTGTGGGAAGCCGGTCCGGGACGACTTCGAAATGCAGGAACATCCCCGGGCGATAATGTTCAAGAAAGAATTCCAGGATTCTTCGAGCCGCCTCGATCCGGACGTTGAACGTCCGGTCCACGAATTTGAAATGCCTGGCGCCCCTTTGGATCAGCCGGAGAAATTCGGCCAGAAGCGG
>JAZDIZ010000078.1:0-5451 GCA_043804515.1 Pseudomonadota bacterium
AGCGATCAGCACCGAGGCTGGTTTCAGAGCTCGCTTCTGGAAGGCATCGCCACTCGGGGGAAATCCCCATTCAAGACCGTCGTCACGCACGGTTTTGTGGTGGACGGCGAGGGAAAGAAGATGTCGAAGTCGCTCGGGAACTTCGTGAATGCCCAGGACGTCGTGAAGGAGAAAGGCGCGGAGATGCTGCGTCTCTGGACCGCCATGGAGGACTACCGGAACGATATCCGCATGTCGAACGAGATCATGGACCGCGTCGTGGAATCGTACCGCCGGATCCGGAACACGGCGCGCTTCTGCCTGGGGAACCTGTCCGACTTCAAACCGGACGAGAACTCCGTTCCGGCGAACCGGTTGGCAAGGGAGATGGATGTCTGGGCGATGGGAAGCCTCTCGCGCCTGATCGAACGTGCCGTGAAAGCTTACGACGATTACGAATTTCACATGGTCGTTTCGGCCGTCAACGAATTCTGCGTCGTGGACTTGAGCTCTCTCTACTTGGACGTCGGAAAGGACATCCTTTATTGCGACGAGGCGGCGGGGCCGCTTCGCCGGAGCGTCCAGACCGTCCTGTTTGAAGCCGTGCGCGCCATGGCACAGCTTCTGGCCCCGATTCTTCCGTTCACGGCGGAGGAGATTTGGGACCATCTTCCCCAGTTCAAAGGGAAGGCCGCCTCCATCCATCTGAGCGAGTTCCCGACCCCCCTCATGAAAGCGGACGCGGACCTGACTGCACGCTGGAAAAAGCTCCTTCGGGTCCGGGGAGAAGTCTCGAAGGCGCTGGAAGCTTTGAGGAAGGAAAAGAAGATCGGGCAAGCCCTGGAAGCCGAAGTGGAAGTGGTGGCTCCGGAGGAATTCAAAAAGCTCCTCAAGAGCGTGGAGGCGGAGCTTCCGAAGCTTTGGATCGTCTCCCGCGCCCGGATTGTGGATGCGCTTTCCTCGCCGACGCGGTCGTTCCCATCCATCGAGATTCCAGGGCTTGAGGTGGGCGTGGCTGTGATCGAAGGTCCCCGTTGTGACAGATGCTGGAATTACACGGAGGACGTTGGAAAAGACGCCTCACAACCGGGGCTGTGCGTCCGTTGCGCGAAGGTGGTGGGCCGATGACCGAAAAACCTAGTTGGTTCTGGGTCCCCGGTTGGATCGCGTTTCCGGCGCTCGTGGGTCTGGATCTCTGGACCAAGAACCTTGCGTCGGCCCGTTCTCCCTCTCTGCAGGTCCAGCCCTTGATTCCGGGTCTTTTGAACCTGACGCTCGTTCACAACTCGGGGGCGGCCTTCGGAATCGGGCACCGCTGGTCCAATCCGTTCTTTATCGTGATGTCGATCGTCGCGATGGGCGTGATCCTTTACCTTTTTGCCAAGTTGGAGAAGCGGGAACGGCTCGCTCGATGGGCCCTTGTCCTGATCCTGGCGGGCGCGCTCGGTAATTTCATCGATCGGGTCCGCGTGGGTTACGTGGTGGATTTTATCGACGTATACTTCCGGTCGCATCATTGGTGGACGTTCAACCTGGCCGACTCGTTCATCACCGTGGGCGCGATTCTCTTCGGCCTGGACATGCTCTTGAAGAGCAAGCGGAAAGAACCCGCGGCATAGGAGGATCTTATGAAAGTGGATATCGCGATCCTGGCGGGCGGAAGCGGAACGCGGCTTTGGCCGCTCAGCGACGGCCATCAGCCGAAACAATTTCTCGCACTCCCCGCGGGGAAGAGTCTCCTGGAACAGGCGGTTTCCCGCGCGCGAAAGATTGCCGAGCCGGATCATATCTGGATCATCACGCTGGCCTCGCAGCTCGAGATGACGGAGAAACTCCTTCCCTCATTTTCGCCGGAACGGATTCTGGCGGAGCCCGTGGGGCGCAATTCCGGCCCGGCGGCCCTGGCCGCGGCGTTGCACATCGAAGCGGTGCGGGGTGCCCCGACCACGATCCTGGTCATGCCGGCCGATCACTATGTCCCGGACGAAACGGCCTTTGCCGTGACGATGAAAAAGGGGATCGCCCGCGCTGCCACCGGAGCCTCTTTGGTGACGTTCGGTCTCGAGGTTCGGGCCCCGCGGACCGACTTCGGATACATCGAAACCCGGCCGCACGGGAAAAACGCCCAGGTGTTCCAAGTGAAGCGCTTCATCGAAAAACCTTCGCAGGCGCGGGCTAAAGCATTCGCGAAATCGAAACGTTTTTTCTGGAACAGCGGGATCTTCGCGTGGCGCAGCGACCGCTTCGTGCGGGAGATGGCCCTGCACGCCCCCGACATCGTCCGGGCTCTCAAGGGCCTGGCGTGGAAGGAGATCCGGTCGGAGGACGACCTCAAGGAAACGTATTCGAAGCTGCCAAACATCTCGATCGATTACGCTCTGATGGAAAAGAGCAAGAACGTCGAGGTGATCCCTGCGCGATTCGCGTGGTCCGACGTCGGAACGTGGGACGCCGTTTTTTCCGCCGTGGGCAAAAAGGCGGCGGGCAATGTGAAGATCGGTAAGTGCTTGGTCGCGGAAGGGAAGGGGAACCTCGCGCTCGTGTCCGCCGGCGAGCTGGTGCTGTTCGGCGTAGACAACCTAGTCGTGATCCGAACGCCGGACGTCACGCTGGTCACGACGCGCGCCAAATCCCGCGACCTCAAACGATTTCTCGAGAAATACCGGCCGTAGGTTGCTAGGGACTGCGAACCCATCTAGCTTGAACTATTAACGAACTGCGGCACGCCAGGCGGCGTTGGGCCGTCGCCTGCGCTTTGGCTTCGATGGAAAGTCGGTCGGTCCGAAAAAGACGCGGTCGGCTCAGTTTACGCATTTCGCCGCCGCTCGGCGCTCAACGGCCGTGGTTATTAAATGCATGGATACGGCCGTTTCCGGCACGCTTTTTCGTCCCGCCCGCCTTCCCCTCGCAGCAGGGATCTCCCAAATGCTTGCGTGTTCAACCCCTCCGCGAGTGTCTCGAAGACGCGTGAATCCTCCGGCGAAGCCCGCAGTTCCCGGCCGCTTCGCCCGGTTTGCGATATTTCCTTCGCCTAAAGAAAAGGCAGCGACAAACGTCCATTCTTCATGAAGCACATCGAGCCATTACGAAACAGTCAGATTTGGGCTGATTAGGGCGTGGAGGAAATGGGCGTGAAGAAAATGAGGACGGAGGAGTTTTTTGGGGTGGCCGCGAGGGCTCTCGTCGTAATGAGATCATTTCGTGGCTAAAAGCCGGTTGATTTGATCCACGGCTCGTAAGCGCAGGCCCGCGCTCGCCGCATGGAGGAATAGACTTTGATAGTCCCGGATTGCCTTGTCGGTGTTACCCAATTCCTCCGATACGGTGGCGTGCAAAAGGAGACGACGAGATTCCAGTTCCAGGTCCGCTTGTTCGCGCACTGCGCCGAGAAACTTTAGCGCGATCGCCGGTCGGCGCTGACGCCAGGACGCCTCAGCCGCAAATAGCCACAACGCCGGTTGGTTTGGATCATAGGATGGGCTCTCGGTCAAATCGGAGATCCAGGCGCGGGTTGCACCCGCCTTTAGAAGCCGAATCAAGAGTTGGTTTTGGTGGGAGGAATCCAGATTCAGGCGAGAGGTGGCCGCAAGACGTTCGTGGAGGGGAGCATTTGTTCCCAGAAAAAGCCAACGGCCTCGAGCCTCCGGCTCCATGCCCTTGAGCATCGCCGCGTCTCCCGAGAGAACGTTCGCCCAAGCCAGCTCCTCCGGCGTGCTGCCCGTGGAAGCGAACACCCCGGCCAGAAATGCCTCCGCCGCCGGGATCTCGCCTCTTCGAAGCTCAAGGAGCGCAAGCCGAAGCGCGAAGTTCGGGGCCTCGGCGCTCCATTTCCACGCCTTTGTGAGGTGGTTGACGGCGCCGGCGGTATCGTCCTTCTCCATGCATCGCCCGGCACGCTCTCGCTCGTCCGCCACGTCGTGCGGGCACCGCCTTTCGAAAATCGGCCGGTGCATTAATTGGCTCTGCATTAAGAGCAACTGGCTGCGCGAAACCGGAATTCTTGCGAGGAAAGCTCTCCAGCGCGAGGCCAGAACTCCAAAATCGGAGCCGTACACGTCACGGAAGGATGCTCCGCCGTAAACCTGCGCGAACGGGACCGGGCCCGATGTATCCAGCAACCACAGGCAGAAAGATCCCGCAGCCAGATAGGCCCGAACCGGGGACTCGGTGAGAAAACCGAATGTCTGCATGGAGAGCGCGAGATCGGGTAGGAGGCTCAGTTTCCTCATTCCCGCGGCCCACTCGTGGACGGAAAAATTGTCGCGGTACCCTTCCATGGCCGTGGCCAATCCTTCGAGCAATCCCGCACGGAGGGGCAGGCCGAGAAGCGGCACGCCTAGCGGTGCGGTTACGACGTGCGCCAATTCGTGCGTGAGAGCTGGACTCGAAGGGTCGAGATCCAGAAGGTGAAGGCGCCGCTGCCAGGGGTTCCCGATTTCGGTGTAGCGCGTGCCGGTCAGTCGCCTTTTCTTCTCGGCGTTGGGATAAAGATAGACCTCCACCGGAGTCCGATCGGAAAGTGAGACATCCAGCCTGCGGGCCAATTCCCGGACCCGGTATTCAAGCGTGCCGACAAGCCTTTTCGCATCGGCAGGCGCGAGGCCGGCGGGATCGTAGAATAGAACGACGTTCGGAGTCCGAAGGCTGGCGCCTAATTCAGCCTGGATTTCTTTCGCCGAGTGGACCCAGCCGAGCGGACCGCGGAAAAACAAAGGGAGCGCGATCAGGAGACCTGAAAGAATCCAGATCCGGCTATGTTGCGAAGGCCGGTTTCTCGAGGAGAGGAGCGTAGCCGAGGCGAGCCAGGCCGAGAGGAGAAGCGTCCAGAACCGGAACGTCAGGATTCGCGTGTCCAGGGGGATCCATTCGTCATAGAGAGGCCCCGCGAAGTACCCGAATGCCGGGTGAAGGAAATAAAGAGGGGGAGCGCTCCACAGGTCCCAAAGCGTCAGGGCGGTAAAAAGAATCGCCGGAAGAAGAGAACGGAGGATCACCTTCCCCATGGAAGCGGGTCTTTCGTTGGCCCAGATTGCGCATGCGGCGCCGAACAACGCCGAAGGGACGGTTTCGAGCAGAAACCACGCAATCCCCACATCGAAACGGCAGGTCCCTTTGGCACCACCGGACACGAGCAGGGCGGCGAGGGGGATGATGAGGGCCAAAAGGGAGGCCGTCGCGGCCCCGATAAAGTCCGCCGTTTCGAAAGGGCGTCTATTGCGGATTTCTCGCAGGCGCACGCCTATTCCGATGGCCAGCGTTAACGCCGCGAAACCTCCCAAAAGTGTCGAGAATTCGTACGCAAGGCTTCGGAAGAGAGGAGATCTCGAAACGATCAGTCCGAACGCCGTAAGAAGCAAAGTTTCAAACCCAAGCAAGAGCGGGAACGAACGGATTCGGGACCTCATTGTTTCTCCTTGAACGGGGCGTTCAGGGAAAGCGTCTGCCCCGCTTCGATCCGGATTCTCTTGTGCG
>JAZDIZ010000079.1:0-21086 GCA_043804515.1 Pseudomonadota bacterium
CGGAGATGCAAAAGCTGTTATCTTCTCCAGTTCGACCATATGGATCCCTACTTCTCGGGAGGGTCCTCGGACGAAGAGAACATCAGACATTTGTGCCGGATGCACAATCAGTATCTCGCGGGAAGAATGTTTCAGTCCGAATCCGAAGTGCTTTCGAGCGGCCTCTAGCGGCCGAAGAAGTCTCCGCCTCGCTCCTCGCTAAACAACTGCTGAAAATGATCCGCAGACCTTCAAAAAATCTCGGCCCACTTCACTGGCAAAGCGCGCGAGTCCACCCACCCTTAACCGATTTCTGATTCTGATTCCTGATGCCGGACAACGGGTCCTTTTCAATAGTTCTTGAGAATCGGGATCACGGTCGTCTGGATCGGCTGGCCGTACACCATGACATCCGTTTCACCGACATAAACGTCGATCTCGGTCCGGACGCCGAATTCCTTCATGTAAATGCCCGGCTCGATCGAGAAACACGTGTGAGGGATCACCTTCCGCTCCTCCCGCGTTTCATAGTTGTCCATGTGGGCGCCGTTTCCGTGGACGTCCGCGCCGATGTTGTGGCCGGTCCGGTGGATGAAGTATTCGCCGTACCCGCTCTTGGAAATATGGTTCCGGGCGGCATCGTCCACGTCCGCGCCGATCAATTTCCGGCCCGCCCGGACGGATTCCTCCACAAGGCGAAGCGACGCGTCCCGCGCTCCGCGCACGATCTGAAAAATTTGCTCGTACTTGTCCGGCACGGTTTCGTCCACGACGCCGGTCCAGGTGATGTCGGCGTAGACCGCTTTCTCCGTGCCTTCCTTCGCCCAGATGTCGAGCAGGAGGAAATCGCCCTTGCGTACCGGAAGATGGATCTCTTTCGTCGGTCCGTAGTGCGGGTTTCCCGAGTTCGGACCCACGGCGGCGATCGGCCGGCTGTCCGACACCAGGTGGTTGGATGAAAAGCGGTTCCAGATGAATTCCTGGACGTCGTACTCCGTCAGCTTCGAACCTTTACGGATTTCCTGAGCCACGTGACGGAACGTCTCGTCCACGATGGTGCGGAGAACTTTCGCCGCCCGGATGTGGGTTTGAAGCTGCTCATCGCTCCATGCCGACTCGAACTGTTGGATCAAATCCGCCGCCGGATGGACCCGTACTCCCATTGAGGTCACCAGCTCCACAGTCCCGGCGTCCACGCGGGAGCAATACGGGATCGCATTGCGAGGGGAGTAGTTCATGGCGACGGTCTTGGCGGAGCCGAGGATCTTCTTGAGACCCGCGTCCAGCTCCTTCCAAGCCGCGAAAAAGTGGGATTCCCCCGGAAGATGCTCCAAGGAATTCGGCTCGATCTTGTGCATCAGCTTCCTGGGCGATCCTTCTTTCGGGACGAAGTAGTACCACCGGCGCGTAAGGAAGTTGCTCTCCGGAATTTCGACGATTCTTCGAGAGGTCGGATCGAGGCCCTGGAAATCGTAAAAGAGCCAGCCGTCCAGGCGCTCGGCTTGGATCGCCTTCTGCACCTTTTCGAGCGGAAACATCACACCACCGCCAATCTTTGGAGTTCCTCCGGAAGAGGGAGGACGGCTTTCACCACGTCCGTGTTGTCCACGATTCCTTCCAGGCTTCCGTTCACATCGAGCCTTCGGAAGAGTTTTTCGAAGATTTGCTGCAGATCCCTCCGGATCGCGCCTCGGGTCGCTTCATCCAGATCCCAAAGCCTTTGCTTGAACGTGCCGAACGCCCGTTTCCGGATCCGGTAGAGGAACTGGGCGTCGGTTTCCCCCAGCCTCCGCTGCACCCCGAACTCCCGAAAGAGGTGATCGATGATCTCCTGGTAGAGGCCCTCCGGAAAATGCCCGCCGTCAAAGACGAAATTCTGGAATGCCGTCGAGAGATGAATCTCGGCGGCGTTCGCTTGAGGGAAGCCGTCGAATTGCTTGTCCGCAAGCGTCGAAGCGCCGTGTTGAACGGCCCCGGCCAGCTTATAGGCCGAGATGGCGAGCTTCGAGAGCTCCTCCAAAGTCTTGAAATCCACCTCCATGCGCGAGGGTTTCCCGTCCGCATCCGGAACGCCCCCGTGCTGCGTCCCCGTTTGAACGCTCACCTTTGAAAGGCCTTCCACGGCGCCGGCCGGGGAACCAAGCGCGGCAATCGTGCCGTCCAGAAACACCCGGAGTTCGTCCAGCGTGGACTTCTTCTTCCCGACCTCCCCGATTTCGCCCCCGATGGCAACCGTGACGTCTTTGGGTTGGTGCTTCCGGATGAAGCGGATCATATGGGCCGTCTGCGCGCAATTGAGTTTCTGCTGTTCCTCGAGGGTCGCCGCGTTCGGCTCCACCAACGTGGAAGCGTCGATATCCAGATTGAAAAATCCCGCTTCCATGGCTTCCACCGACAACCGTTCAAGCGCCGCGGTCTCCTCCTCGGGCTTCGCGCGGAAGCGTTCGGCGTCGAACTGGAAATGATCCCCCTGCAGGAACACCGGTCCCGTGAAACCCTCACGCAACGCCGCGGCCAGGATGACGGCCGCGTACTCGGCGGGCCGTTGGTCCGTATAGCCGATCTCCGACCGCGAGATCTCGAAAATGAACGCCCTCGTGTTCGTGGCCAACGCCGCCCGGCAAAGGGAACGGGCGAGATCGTACGTGAGGCCGCGGAGGTTGAACGCGGGCACCGTGATCTTTTGAAATTTCCCCTCCCCTTTCAACTTGTAGAAATCGTAGATGGAAGCCGGAACGACCCCCGCCACCAACCCCAACGTGCGGATCAACCAGCGGGCGAACCCGCGGACCTGCTCGTCCGGATGAAAAACGGCGATGTACGTCAGCCGGTCGAGATGGTGCTCGCGGAAGCGCTTCCAATCCGAAGCGTAGATATCGTCCGCCGCGTTGAATACGACGGAGTCACGAAGCGAAGCGACCAGTTCGGAGATCGAGGGAAAGTCCATGCTTGTGCCGTACCGTATTCAAACGCCTCTCTCAGGTCAATTGCTGAACGTGACCGGCCGCCGTGTGGCCGCTCGCGACCGCCCCTTCGATCGTGGCCGGAAGCCCGGTTGCCGTCCAATCCCCCGCCAGGAACAGGTTGGGGACGGGGGTCGGGCACTTCAAACGCGACTCGGGGCCGCCGAGGGGAGGAACCCACGTGGCCTCGCTCTCCCGCACGCAAACGGCCCGCACGGCTCTTACCGTACGGCCCGCGACGACGCCCATTTCGTTCTCGCCCCGGCGGATCAAGTCTGCTCTCGAAAGAGAAAGCATCCGGCGGGCCGCGGAGGCTACCAAACAGAAGTGCCGGGTTTCCGGTGCCGCCAAAATCGCCTTCAAGCGGAACGCCCAATGGTATTCCTGGCTCCATAGACCCACGAACGCGGATTCAAACGGCTCGCAATCGAACCAAACGTGGAGAGACACGATCGGCGAGGAAACCATTTTCCGGGCGGGCGCCAGGAAGTCCGGCAAGCCTTGGGGCGCATCGCGGACAAGCTGGAACAGCGCCGGGGGCGGAACCGCGAACAGGAAGGCCTTGGCCTTTTCACGGGACCCGTCGGCCAATTCGACCGCCTCGATCTTTCCCTCCGCAAAGATCGGTCTCTTTACGATGCTCCGCGTGCGCACTTCGCCTTCGTGTGCCTCCAGGAACGCCCGCGACGGCTCGCCGTGCAACTCCGAAAGCCCCACAGCGGAAAGCCCGACCCGCGAAGACTCACGGGAGTCCAGGAAACCCTTTTCAAGCACCGTGGCCAGAAGCCTCGCAGGGGCCGACCCCGGATCGATGTTGAGCGTGGCCAGCGTCAATGGATCCCACAAACGCGCACGGGCGCGCTCGCCCTGTCCCTCGCGGGCCAGCCACTCCGACACGCTGATCGAGTCCAATTCGGCATCCCGGCGACGGGCCGCCCGGGCCACCCGAAAGGTTCGGATCCTCTCACCAAGCGTAAGGGCCCGGTACCGCAAAAGGGCGGATGCGATATTCCACGGCGCCGGAAGAGCGGAGGTGCGAAGAAAAGCGTGCTGTCCGTCCGGGCCGGACATCCGCGCCTCGAACGACGGTAGAAAGTGCAGCAGAGGAAGGGACCCGAGACGGTTCAGGTAGATCAGCGTCTGGCGATATGCCCCCAAGAAAAGATGTTGCCCGTTGTCCAGTGTTTCGCCCGTGGGCCGGTCACGGAATGACGACGCCCGTCCCCCCAAAAGGGGCCGCCGCTCCAGAACGAGAACCTTCTTTCCGGCATCGGCCAAAGCCGTGGCTGCGGAAAGCCCCGCGCAACCCGCTCCAACCACGATGACGTCCCACATGATCGGGGATCCTACCAACCTTTGCAAAAAAGGTGTGGGAACCAGATGGACGATGCGATGCAGAGTTTCCTCAATTTCGGAACTGAGACCCTGGCACCGAACATGCGGTATTGGCGGGATTCGATGCGCCTGAGCAATGCCCAATACAGGCGGCGCATCAGTTCCGCAGCGGGGTACCGCCGCCGTTCCTTAGCCGAAAGGGCCTTGGCGGCCTCCACGTAGAACGTCTCCGCGCGTTCCTTCTGAAACCGCATCAGTGCGACGAACCGTTCGTTGTACTGCGAACGGAGGAGTTCCCTCTCGCCGTATCCGAAACGCTCCAGGTCGGATTGGGGCAAATAAATCCGATCCATCTTCGCATCCGCGACGACGTCCCGCAGGATGTTTGTGAGTTGCAGTGCCCGCCCGGTCGCGAATGCGTAGACCGCCGTCTCCTTTCGGTCGCCCCCGAAAATCGCCATCGAAGCGAGCCCAACCGCGGACGCCACGCCGTCACAATAGGAAAGCAGCTCCTCGAACGTCGCGTACCTCTTCTTGGAAAGATCCATCTCCACGCCGTCCACGATCCAGCGCAGGTCTTCCACGTGGATCGGAAACCGGACCAACGCCTCCGATAGATCCTTTGCGACTTGCGGGTCGAACACCGAGGGGCGCGAAATCCGGTCCAGAATGCTCCTCCATCGGTCGAGTTCGTCGCGAGCCACCGCCGGGTTCTTCGCCTGGTCCACGATGTCGTCCACCGTGCGGCAAAACGCGTAGAGCGCCTCAAGCCCCTCCCGTTGGCGCTTCTCCAGGCCCCAGAAGGCCCAGGAGAAATTCGACCGGCTCTTTTTGACGATCGAGGCGGAGTTCACTGGGACCTTCTCCACGTAAGTGCGCGGAACAGCATCGCGCCCTGATCCAACCACCGGAGGGAAGGCCGTCGGCGGAACACGTCGTAGCCGTTCCTTTCGATCCGATCCAGGATGCGCATGCCTCCGGACCAGACCAGGCGGAGTTCCATCCGAAGGTCGGGACCCACCCGATCGCAAAGCGCCCTTCCCTGCCGGAACATCGCCCGTGTCCGCTCGATTTCGAACGCCATAAGCCGCCGGAACCGGTCGTCTACTACGCCCCGGCCCAAATCGTCTTCGGTGTACGCGAAACGCGCCATATCGTCCTGGGGGAGATAGACCCGGTTTTTTACCCAATCGACCGCCACGTCCTGCCAAAAGTTGGCGAATTGGAGCGCCGAGCAAATGCGGTCCGACAGCGCGAATTCCTCGGACCCACGGCAGCCGTGAAGCCAGAGCACGAGGCGCCCCACGGGGTTTGCGGAAAGTTCGGCGTATCGGAGGATCGAATCAAACGTGGCGTGACGGTTCTGTCTCACGTCCGTCTCGAACGCCCGGATCAGATCCTCCAGCCATTCCACAGGCACATTTTTCCGCCGGATCGTTTCGGAGAGCGCGATGAAGACGGGATGCGTCGCCTTTCCTTCCGCCGCCTCGTGGAGAAGCCTGCGCCATTCGCCCAGCCGTTCCAGGCGGGAACCTTCGTGCTCCGGCTCGTCGGCAAAATCGTCCGCCGTGCGCGCGAATGCGTAGACGGCCTGGATGTCGGGCCGGATCGCGGCGGGGATCCATCGGGAGCCGACGGGAAAATTCTCGTAATGCCGTTTCGTCAGCTGCGCGCAGAAGTCGCGTGCCTCCGCAGACATTCCCGAAGCGGGAACCTGAGCCTCCATGCGGGGGCGGATCATACGGACTGGCCGAGTCTAAGACAACTTCCTCCCCCTCTTGCGGAGGAGGCGCCCTTGAGCGGCGTCAGCTCAGAAATTACCGTGATTGTTGATGATGATCGTCCCGGATTGGTTCGAGTTCTGCAGTTCCCGCACGCCGAAATAGATCCCCACTCCGGCTCCCGCAATCAGGGGCCAGATCCACCAGTTTTCGTACCACTGCTTCGGAGGAGGGGGAGCGGCCATCGTTTCCTGCCTGGGACGTTCGGCCCCGCCGACCGTCAGATCCTTAAGCGATCCCATCAGATCCGCCCCCGACCCGGGGCTCACGTATCCGTCGGGCCGGATAAGCTTCATGAGTTCTTTCGCGACGTCTTGCGCGCTGCCTTGGAAGTCGCTCGTATCGTTCCCCATCTCGGACACCACGACGCGGGAGAAGTCGCTCGTGCGAACGTCGTAGAGCTGTCCCAAGAGGCGGTATCCCCCTTCCCGCTTCACCTGCGCCAAAAGGACGATCTGCGCCCCCACCGATTCCGCAAGGCCCCGTACGACTGAAACGTCGTCCGCCTGCTGATCGACGCCCTCCCTCACTCGCAGGCTGTGCATGAGTTCCAGGTCCTCCGATGCCGGTTTGAGGCGCACCTCAATGGACTGCACCCGCCGGGAGAGATTGACGGGTTGGTACCAGGGGAATACGCCTTCCTTTTCCACCAGGATGAAGTACTCGGTGGGGAGAAGGCGAAGTTCCAGCGGCGTAGAGCCGCTTCTCTTTCCGTTGATGAAAACCGAGGCCGCGGATGGATTCGACTCGATCCTAAGCCGCACGGGCTCCTGCGAAAGGACCTCCTGTCTCACGCTCGAAAAGAGCGCCATCATTTTCGGTGCGAAGTCACGGCTCGCAAGCTGTCGCTGCGGGTCCAGATAAACCACCCGGCGGAATTCTTCCTTGGCTTTGTCTTCCTTTTTGAGGGCCGCATAAGCCACGCCGAGATAGAGATGGACGTCGATGAGATCCCGGTTCGAGCGAAGGGCGTTGAGGTTCAAAATGAACTGGCGGCGCGCTTCCTCCAGAAGGGAGAGGGCCCGATTCATCTCGAGGCTGTTGTAGGCTTTCTTGCCGCGGTTCAGGAGCTCCCGTGCTTCCGCAAGCTTCTCCTTCGATCCGCCGTTGATCCGGGCCGCCGTGCGGCGCTCTCTCCATCCCGCCATTTCACGTTCGGGTATCGATTGAACCCGGTTCTCTTTCGAGAATGCTTCCGCAAAAGCATTGCGGAACGAAACGCGCTGCCCGAACAGATCCTCCGGTAGGTCCATGTCCACCACCGCCAAACGCGGACGCGTCTGTTCCTTGGCGCCGAGGGACGGGGGAAAACCCAGCAAAAAACAGAGAATCAGAATGAGGGCGTTCCGGGGAGTCATTTTCCCGGCACCGTCAGGGTCAGAGTGCTGCTGCCGGCCCCGCTCTTCCCCACGTCCGTGAACAGGAGCACGGCGCCCACGGCCGCGCCCAAACCCAGCGCGACGCCCCCCCAGAGCCACGGGTTCTCATACCATGCCCTCCGTGTAGAGGGATTCGGCGCCCGCAGTACCTGGGCCGGTTGCTCGCTCAGACGTCCTTCGGGCTGAGGTTTCAGATTCGCCGGCAGGCTTTCCGTCTGGGCGACTTCAGGTTTGGGTACGGGCAGGGCCAGCGTTTTCCGGCTCGAGACATACCCATCCCGGTCGAGATGGCCCAAGAGCTTTCGGGCCAGGCCCGAAGCTGTCTTGTCCCGTTCGATCGTAGTGACTTCCTGGCTCCGTTGGTCGTACAGCTGTGCACTTACCTGCCCTTGTTCCGGGGCGAGCAGGACGAAGATGTCTCCTCCCAGAGCCAGGCCCATCTCGTCCAAAAAAGCCGCCCGCTCGTGATCGATGTCGGAAGCCGTATTCACCGGAGAGAAGAAGCGGACCGGGTCGACCTTCCGAACGGGCTTGAGATCCACCACCACCCGATTTTCTCCCGCCACCACCGTCTGGGCCGCAACGTAGGGCTCTCTTCCCTCCGCCTCCACACGCACGAAGTGCTCCCCGGCAGGCAACTCGCCCGCGCGAACCGGAGCGGCTCCGGCGGATTTCCCGTCGACGTAAACCAGTTCGCCGCCGGAGGGCGTGGAGACCTCCAGATCCCCTTTCGGCATTTGTCCCACCTGCCGGCGCGCCTCATCGTAAAGCTTGCGGACCTCGTTTGAATAGAGTTTCTCGGACAGTTTCCGTGTCTTTCGCTCGGGGTCGAGAACGAGGGCCTGAAGCAGCTCCTCGCGGGCCCGGGATCTTTCCTTCTTCGCCAGATACGACATCGCGAGATAAAACTGGGCCGCGCGCAGGCCTTCGAACGCCCCTTCGTCGGACAGGCTGTTTCGGAACGCCGACTTCGCCTTGACCAGCTTCTTGATTGCGGAATCCACGTCCAGGCCTCGGTAAGCCGCCATCCCCTGCTTGAGAAATGTCGAAGCACTCGTGTCCTTCTTGGGTGCGGACGCCGGAGCCATTCTTTCCCGGAGAAACGTGTCCACGGCGGCGCCCTCGATAACCGAAACGTCTCCCGTGTCCCTGAATGCTGCGGCAAGCGCCGTCCTCGCAGGCTCATTGGAAGCCCCCGCGAGAGGCGGCACGATCAACGTGGGCTTTCCTTCCGCTCGCACGCCGGAGATCGGAAAGGCCAGCGCGACCGAGAGCAACAAGGCCAAAGAACGCAGGTGGAAATTCCTCATGGGTGGGACGATTATTGTACCACTCCTTTGAGTGCCTGTAGACTGCGGACGGGAATTATGGCTCTTTCCATCGTTTTCCCCGCCTACAACGAGGAACTCAACGTCGAGAATTCGGTCCACCAGGCCCTCGCCTACCTGAAGGACAAGGAGGGGGAGGTAATCGTCGTCAACGACGGGAGTACCGACCGGACGGCGGAGCTTCTCGAAGGCCTGGTCCGGCGGTTTCCCGGCCGTGTCCGCGCCATTCACCATGCGCAGAACCGAGGCTACGCCCCCACGCTTCGGGACGGTTTTCTAGCGGCCAAAGGGGACTGGGTCTTCTATACGGACGCCGACAACCAGTTTGTCCTTGGGGAAATCGACAGGCTGACGGCGCTTTCGGAGGGAGCGGACCTCGTGATCGGATACCGGGCCGACCGGCAGGACCCGGCGTTCCGGAAATTCACGGCCCGCATCTATAATTCAATGGTGCATTTCGTCTTCGGTCTGCGGGGCGTGAGGGATATCGACTGCGCATTCAAGCTGTTCCGACGAAGCGTGTTCAATCGGATCCAGATCGAATCAAGACATTTCCTCATCGATGCCGAAATTTTGATCAAGGCTCAACGGCTCGGGATGGTCATCCGGGAAACGGCGGTGACCCATTTACCCAGGAAGTCGGGCCGGTCCACCGTGAAACCGAAACACGTTCTCCTCACCCTCATCGGTTTGGCCCGCCTGTACTGGCGGGTGAAGACCCGGCCCCTCACATGAACTTCGCGGTTGTCGGCGGCGGCATCACGGGGCTTTCAATCGCATACCGCCTGGCCCACATGGGAGAGAAGGTGGCGCTGTACGAACGGAGTTCCCGCGTGGGCGGCCTCGCGGGATCGTTCCGGGTCGGCGAAACCCGGCTGGAGAAATATTTCCATCACATCTTTCTTTCCGACACCGCCGTCCGCGAGCGAATCGCCAAGGCCAAGCTCGGGAAGGACCTCCTTTGGCGGATCACTCCCATGGGATTTTATGCGGGCGGGAAGATCCATCCGTTCGACGGTCCGTTCGATCTTCTCCGCTTTCCCGTTCTTTCCCCCTTCGATCGTTTCAGATTGGGCCGGGGAATCTTCAAGGCCGGGCGGTTCAAGGACGGGCTCTCGCTCGACTCCCGGACGGCCAAGGAATGGGTAGAGCGGGATTGGGGAGGAGCGGTTTACGAACGGTTTTGGGGACCCCTTCTCACATCCAAGTTCGGGGACGCCGCGGATCGGATTTCGGCGGCATGGCTTTGGGGCAGAATATATGCTCGGGCGAACTCGCGCACGGGCACACGGGAACGTTTGGGGTACCTTCGCGGAAGTTTCGAACGGCTCTTGGACGAGATGGAGATTTCCTTTCGGAACCACGGCGGGGAACTCCGCGTTCATCAGGACGTCAAGGAAGTCCGGGAAGGCCCGGGAAAACGCTGGAGAGTTTCCACGGAGGCTGGAGCGGAAGAGTACGACATCGTGGTCCTTGCGATCCCGTCGCCTCTTATCCTCCTCGCCTGCCCGGGCCTTCCGCCTGACGAGCGGAAAGCCCACGAGGCCGTCCGTTACGCGGCCATCAACTGCATGCCGATCCTGATGGACCGCCCGCTGAGCCGGATCTACTGGCTGAACGTGGGGGACCGGACGATTCCCTTCACGGGCGTGATCGAGCAAACCAATTTTCTGTCCCCGCAGGAATACGGCGGCAACCACGTCGCCTACCTCTTCAACTACCTGCCGCAAGGGCATCCCTGGCTGACCGAGCCGAAAGAGAAGGTGTTCGCGATTTACGAAGAAGGGCTCCGGAGGCTTTTCCCGGATTACCGGCGCGACCAGGTGAAACAGATTCTGATATTCCGCGACCCGTATGCGAACGTGATCTACGAGGCGAATTACAACGCGAAAAAACCGCCGATTGCATCCGCCATCTCCGGCCTTTTCTTCGCCAATACGGCACACATTTTCCCGGAAGACCGAAACCTGAACTATTCGATCGAGCTTGCCGAGAAGGTCGTGGGAGAAATCCAGCGTAAGAGCTGAGATTAAATGGGGACACGTACCAATTAGGGCTTCTTAAATGGGGACACGTACCAATTAGGAATTGCCAGCGAAATTGAGCACATAAATCACTTGAATTCCGTGGAGCTGCGAAATTCGTACGTGTCCCCAATTCTCCGGAAGGAAGGTTTAATCCTTAATAGTTATCGGCTCGGTAGATAGCAGTGGTGGCGTCCTGGAACACCGCAGGCCTGTGTCCTACCAGATCCAGAAAGGCCGGCGAGAACGTCTTGCGTTCCAGAGCCCCGATGATGATCCAACGGACGCCGTACTTCCGGACAAAGTTCCCGAGTTCCAGGTCCGTCGCAACCTTGTTCAGCGAATCGATGTCTCTCTGCCGCGCGGACGTAAGTTCGTGACCGTTCCGGCGCCACACCCATTCGTGGTTTTCCCAACCCAGCACGGTGGGCCTTCCGCTGAACGTCGAGAACCGAGCGAAACGTCCATACGCAGGGCCCGCAGCCTCGAGAAGCACGTCCTCGGGAGACGTATGCTCCCGGATCCAGGTGACGGCCTCGGCCTCTCCGGGGAAGTAGGTCCCCCAATGTGCGATTCCGTTCAACGTCGGGACGTACGGCCCGCGGTCCAGGCGAACATTCGTTCCGACAATCGGATAGACGAGGCCGAACGCCGCAAGAACCCCGGCACCGGCGACGAACCACCTCCGGTGGGACCGGAACGCTTCCCGATGCCTCCACAAAAATACGGGCGCGGCCACGGCCAAGCCCCACCAGGCCATCGTGTAGAACTTGAAAACGGTGTTCATCCTTCGGAGTTCCGGCCCGTAGAAGTTGTCCATATGGATGAATTCGCAGATTGCGATGGCACAAAAAGATCCCACCAACAGCAGATCCGCGGGTTCATTCCGATCCAGCTTTCGGGCGTACACGAACGCGGAAACGAGAAGGGCCAAGAGAGCGAATGCGGCGCCGCCGAAGATCCCCGCCGTCACCACAACCGCGGCGATTCTCCAGACCTTGCCCCGAGGGATCCCGGGGGAAACAAGAAACGCAAGGACCAAGAGGGGCACAAGAAAAGGCGCCCAATGAAGAAAGAAAAATCCCAAGGGGCTTCGCAAAGCCGCCGGTAGGATCCCCACGGCCGAAATCGGCCGTTGGTACGTCAACCAAAACGGGAGAAAGAACAGCATCGATCCTCCGGCCACGGTGGCCAGAAGAAACCACCGGCCCCAGAGCAACGCTGCCGTCAGAAGCGCGGCGAAAGGAAGTTCCCAGGGGTTGAGCGGATAATGGAGCCCGACGGCCAGCGCCGTGAGCAACGCCATGACGGCCAGCTGCCACCGGCTCGCGCTTCCCGCTTCGCCCCTCAGGCGCACCGATAACGCGAACGAGAGCGAGAGAAACGGGAGAGCGAGGAAATGAGCGTGATAATCCCCGAGCAGGAATGAGAAGAAGGGGAACTCCGTGATCGTGCCCGGCATGGCGCGGGAGCTGTTCCACCAAGAGAAACCGCTTTTCCAAGAGCCCGAGAGAACCTGCCGGATCCATTCCCAATTCGAAAACGGGATCGTGAGCGCGGCCGCGCAGAGGGAGGTGCCGAAACCGGCTGCGAGAAGCCTCGCAAGAGCGAACGCCGACGCCGCAACCAACGCAGCTACGGTGCACACAACCAAATTGAGCGACACCTCCGGAACTGCAAGGCTCAGCCGGGTGATCGGAGCGAACAGGAGCTGGCCGAAATAGTAATAGTTGAGAAACTCGCCCGAAAGCCATCGGTCCTGCGGGGGGAATCTCGAATCCAGCAACGTGCCTTGAAAAATCGCCATGTCCGGAAGGCGCTCCGCGACATCCATGGCGGGGGAATAGGCCCGGATCCAAAGCGCTCCGGCCAGGACCAGCCAGAACACCAGCAGTCCCGTCCTTCCCGACTTGCCGGCGATCTTGGGTTTCGGGAAGGGACGGGAGATGCCGAAGAGAATGCCCGCCGCCGCAAGGAACGTAACCGCCGCGGGAACCCAGCCCTGCGGCATCGGAGCCGCCGTCCCCCAGATCCAATAAAGATAGGCCCAAAGGACCAGGACCAAGGACATCCCGATCGGGGTGACGTCGGTGCGCCCGAAGATTCTGTCCGCTGTCCGGCGGGCGACCCAAGCGATCACCGCAAGCACGACAATCCAGCTTGCGATGGCTCCGGCCCCGGTCACGGCAGCGGATTGCCGACGTTTACGACATGGTAATCAGGAGTGGATCGAAGAAGGAAAATGCCCGCCACGCCGCCTCCAACGGCGACACCCACAATCGTCCAGAACCACCAAGTCTCATAAAAAGCACGATGTTCTTGAAAGGCCAGCGGCCCCTCGAAGCCGGTTTGGGCCTGCATGGGAAACGGCTCGATTTCGGGTTTGAGCTGCGGAATCACCAGGCCGTCGATCGTAACGTCCGCCAAGAGTTTCTTCGACAGATCGTCCGCCGATTTCCGAAGTTTCCCTCGGTCCAGCGGCACCATCTCGATCTTGGAAAACTCCCTGGACCTCACGTCAAAGAACTGTGCCGTTACGCCCGTTTTCTCCGCTGAGGGATCCAGGATCTTTCCCAGGACGAGGAAGTTCGAATTCAGGTCGTCCCCTAATTTGATCAGGGGATCGGTCGTTGCGGACTGCCCGCGCACGGAAAACGGATACGGGTTCACCAGCGGCCATTCGTCCAGCCGGCCCTCCACCGGATTCGCTCCCGCCGCGACCGTGAGCGGGCGCGAAAGCCGGCTGAATCCGGTCTTTTCGGCCAGCACGTAATGCGCGCCTGCCGGGACATTCTGGATATCGACGGGGGACGGGCCTTGCTCGACTCCGTCAAGATAGATCGTGGTTCCCAACGGCTTGATTCGAACGGAGACCGTTCCCGAGGGTCCCTTGAGGACTTCCTGTGTGAGGTCTTCGTGGAGCTTCACGATCTTCGGGGGGAACACCGCGGAGGGAAGCTTGTGTCCGACCCGGCCGGGGTCCAGAACGGCCATCTGCCGGATGTACTCTCTGCCTTCCGCCGCGCCCCCTCGGATCACCAGCGCCATTCCCAGGTACAGGTGAGAGGCCAACAGGAATTTGTTGTTTCGAAGCGCTCCGATGCCTTGGCGATACCCTTTCACCGCCGCGGTCAGCGAGGCGATCGCTTCATCGATGTCCAGGTTTTCGTATTGCTTCTTGCCTTTGTCGTAATTCTTTTTCGCCTCGTCCAGAACCGTGTCCGATTCCTTCTGTTGGCTCGACCACGTGTCGTTAACCTGGGTGCTCACGATGGAATCGGACACGAGCTTGAAGCGGTCCGAATCCTTCAACCGATCCCAAAGAATCTGACGGAACTGGTTTTCGAGATCGGTGCCGGATGCTCGGAATCCCACAACCGACGCGATCGGAACGGCCCCCTCCGCTTTCACGGGCGTGGCCGTGACGTTCCAAAGGAAAAGGAACGCGGTAAGCGCGGCTACGGCTCGCAGGCGATCGGGCATGAAGACGCCGAGTTCAGGCCGATGGGGCGGCGGGAGCGGCAGCCGCTTCCGTTTTCTTGGGAGCCGCGGCCCGCACCAAGCGCTTCCTTGATGTCTTCCACGAATCAAAATGGGCCTGGCAGAAACCGTGGGCCACCATGGGCTTTCGGCAGTTTTCCGCCTTGCAGATTTTGTAGCGGGGCTTGGGGAGTTCTCCGCGGCGCCATTTTTGATAATGGCGTTCGCAGTATTGTTTGGCTCGAATCGGTTGCTTGCACTTCGGCACCCTGCAATGGGCTTGAGTCATAAGTACCTATAATTATGGGGAACCCCGTTCGATAGCAAGTTCTTTCCTGGCACATCTGTTGCCAGAGAATGGGGACGGAGGTCGGTGCATCGAGCGCCCCTGGAATGGCGGATTTCCCGTTATCTCAAAGACTTATCGGTTATAATGGGGCGATTTGGCCCAAACGCCGGTGATGAAATTCGGCACAAGTAGAAAAGCGGGGCTTCGGCTCGGGAGCGAAGACGAATGAACGCGATTCTTAACCTATTGAATTCAGGAATCTTAATGGAGGTGCTGATCCTCGGCGCAGCCTTTCTGGCCGGTTTCCTCCTCGTGCTTCCGATTTTGCCCGATGAGAAGGCCATTGCCGCACGCCGGCGCCTCGGCGTTCAAGAGGATCAGGCAAGGCACAGCAAGAACCTCCTGATCCGATTGAGCCGTTTTCCGGTACAGATGATTCTGCCGTACGTCTCCCCGCGCATTTCGGAGGAGAGGCGGAAGGCCCTCCATAGGAAATTGATCAGCGCGAACCTGCGCGAAGAGCTTTCCCCGGACGAGTTCGTCGGCCTCAAATTCATCCTGGCTCTCGTGATACCGATCTTGGTGATTTTCCTGACGGGGGCATCGGGCCGTCCTCTTCCGGTCATTCTCTGGCCCGTGGTCGTCGTCGGAGGATATTACTTCGCCGACGGGTGGCTTGCGCAGATGATCGCCGCCCGCCGAAAATCGATTGTCCGCGCCCTCCCCTACACGCTGGACCTGCTCACACTCTCCGTGGAGGCCGGTCTGGATTTCATCGCGGCCATCCAGCGCCTCACGCAGAAGGCCCGGCCCAATGCGCTCCTGACGGAGTTCAGCCATATGCTCCGGGAGATCCGGCTGGGCACATCCCGGTCGGACGCGCTTCGAAGCCTCTCCGACCGCTTGCAGATCGAGGAGATTTCCTCGTTCACGACCCTGCTGATCCAAGCGGACCAGTTGGGGGCATCGATCGGAAACGTCCTGAGGGCGCAATCGGATCAAATGCGCGCTCGCCGCTTCCAGGCCGCGGAGACAGCGGGCGCGCGGGCATCGCAACTGATCCTCTTCCCGCTCGTGATATTCATTTTTCCCGCGATCTTCATCATTATTTTAGGCCCCGCAATCCTGAGTTTCTTGAAGACCGGACTCTATTGATGCCTCTGAAAGTCACCAACGAAAGACAAGATGTCGTCCTCGCCTCGCACGTGGAGCGGGCCTCGAGATTCTGGGGGCGGTTGCGGGGGCTCCTGGGACGCGACGCGCTTCCGCCCGGGCACGGGCTTTGGATCGACGCTTGCGGTTCGATTCACACGTTTTTCATGCGTTTTCCGATCGATGCCGTCTTCCTGGGCGGAAATCACGAGGTGCTTCGCGTGTACCGCGGCCTCAAGCCGTTCCGTTTGACCCGTTACGTGTGCGGAGCCCGGGCGGTCCTCGAGCTCCCCGCAGGCACGCTGGCGGAGGATCGGGTGCGCGTCGGGGATCGCCTGGCGATCGAGGAATCCGCGTGAAGGGGCTTCTCCGCATCCTGTCCGGTGAAGGGGAGAAAGGCGTCGTCGACCTCGAGACGGGGACGTACACGATCGGACGCGACGAGTCGGCCGAGATCAAGATCGATTCCAGGCAGGTGTCCCGGAAGCACGCTCAAGTGATCGTCGAGCAGGACCAAGTGAGATTGGTGGACTGCGGCAGCGCCAACGGAACGCTCGTAAACGGCAAGGCGATCACGGCCCTAACGATCCGGGACGGGGACCGGATCCAGGTGGGCGACGTCGTGTTTGAATACCATTCCAAGCGCGTCCGCTCGAATCCGCCTCCCTCCCAAGGCGAGAAAGACGTTTATACGGTCCGCCGCTCTTCGCGTGGAGCGCGTATCGTGCCGCCGCCCGGGAAACAGCGGATGTCGAGCCTTCCCCTCCGGCCGTTGCTCAGCCTCCTGTTCGCCGTAGGCATGGGAGGTGTCACCCTCCTGGTGGGGATGTCTTTCAGGTCCTCGATCGAGGCCCGCCTCACCCGGGAATCGCTCCATCTGGGATCCGCCCTGGTCCGTTATCTTGCCGAGAAGAACAAGGAGGAATTGAGGGTCGGCAACGAACTCCTCCTGGATGCCGAGACCGTTCTCAAGGAGCGGGGCGTGCGTGAGGCGTACATCATCAACAAGAAGGGAAGAGTTCTCGCCCCCTCCGCCAAATTGGGACAGCTGGACAACGATCTCTACACCGGGGAGGCGCTGAACCAGACGGGGGATCAGGTCCGTCTGCCGAGCCCGCCGTTGGCGGACGGAACCCGGATCTTCGTCCATCCGATCCAAGTCTACAACGACAAGCAAGGCATGTATCAAACCGTGGGTGTCGCCAAGATCGTATTCTCCCCCCGGGATGCCGTCGCCGGAGTGTCCGACCTGGACCGAGTGATTCTCGTTGTGACGATGGCGGCGGCGGCGGTCGGCGCCCTTCTGGCATGGCTTCTGGCGGCTTGGCTCACCCGTCCCCTCGCGCGGCTCGCTGAAAGCATCCACCAACGGAGGTTGGGCCAGCCGGTCCGGCTCCCGGGAACCCCGTTCCGGGAGTGGGCGCATTTGTTCGATGCGATCGAGCGGATTCTGGAGGAGAAAAACCGGTGACGCCGGACGCCGAAGGCCGTTATTACCTCACGGCATTGGAAGGGCCGCTCAAGGGGCGCGAGTTCGTCATCGTGGGCGGGGAGGTGAGGATCGGCCGGACGCGGGAGAATGACATCGTCATCGAGGATCGAAACCTCTCGCGGCACCACGCTTCGCTCTGGGTGGAAAAGGGCGCGCTCTGGATCGCGGACCACGAAAGCAAGAACGGCATTCTCGTGAACCGGGAGCGGATCACCTCCGCGGAACTTCGGGACGCAGACGTGGTTCAGTTGGGGAGCTCCGTTTTCCGCGTCGGAATCGACACCCCGGAAAATGGAGGCGCGGCGCTCGGCCGGCTTCCGGGCCAACTCGGCCGTCTCAAAGAGGCGGCCCGAAAAATGGGCTACCGGAGGATCGCGCTGTACGGCACGGTCCTGTGTGTTCTCGCGTATGTCTTTTCGACGTTCTCAACGGACGCCCCGAAACCGATCAAAGTCCAGAAAAGGAACTCGGCTCCCGTTCCCATGGCGGATGTGGCTGTGGCGCCGCTTCGCGCGTCCGCCGACGAAGTCACGCAGTGGCAACGGCAGGCCGAGTTGGCGCTGCGCTACGACGACATGCCCGCGGCGATCCCCCTGCTCCGAAAAGTCGTCGCCGCGAAGCCGCACGACCCGCTTCCGAGGGCCCAACTAGCCCGGGCGCAGCAGCATCTTTCCACGCTCATCCAGCAGTACGTCGAAAGCGGCGTTCGGGAGTACCAGAAAATGTATTACGATCGCGCGGTCCAAGAGTGGCAGAAGGTCCTGGCCCTTTCCGAGAACTTCGCCCCGGACACGTACCGGGAGACTGAGAGCAAAATCCGCGAAGCTCGCGCAAAATTGACCGAGAAGAGATAATCCTTGGAAAATCGTTCCGCCATGCGTGTGGTCATCCAAAAAGACGGACTGACTGTATTGACCCGGGAAATCTCGGATCAGGTCCTCTATCTGGGCCGGTCCAAGAAGAACGAGATCGTCCTGGCCGACGCCTCGGTCTCCCGCCGCCACGCGAAGCTGTTTGTGATCGAACGGCGTCTCTACCTGGAAGACCTGAAGAGCGTGAACGGAACGCTCTTGGGCGGAGAGAGAATCCGCCGCGCGGAACTCAAGGAAGGCGATTCTTTTGCAGTCGGCCCGTTCGAGGTGAAGGTCGAAGCCTCCGGATCCGAGGATCCACGCACCACGGAGCTTGCCGACCAGGACGCGGACACGACATTCGCCGAGGCCACGACGGACACGGCTCCTCCCGAAAACACCCTGTCTCCGCCGGCGACGCCCTCCCCAACCAAGCCCGTGGCCGGCCCCGAACCGGTCTCCTCCTCCACGCCCGGAACGGACGATTTTTTCGAAGCGATCGCCGTGCGCCCCCAGAGTCAGGAACCGAAGGCGCTCAAGGCTTTCTTAAAGAGCGCGCCGAAGGCGGCGGAACCCACGCCTGCCCAGCTCCTTCCGGTGGAGCGGTCCGCGCGCCTGGTGCGTTTGGACGGGCCCGATGCCGGCACCTCCGTGCCGCTGAACAAACCGGAGGTGACGATCGGGAGGGCCAATGAAAACGACGTTGTCGTGCGGGACGAGGAGGTTTCCTCCGCGCAAGCCGCCATCGAGAACACCGGCGACGGGTTCGTGATCAAGGACAAAAAAGATTCGACCGGCACATTCGTGGACGGCGTCCCCGTCCGAACGCGGGAACTCGAAAATCACGACGTGGTCCAGGTGGGAAGGGCTCAATTCGAGTATGTGGAGGGCGCATCCCGTTCGCGCGCCGAGCGGCCCCGCGTTATGGAACGCTCCCCGATCGCCGGCAGCGTTCCCCGGATCCGCCTCCCGATCAAGCTGCCTCCCTTTCTGAAGGATTGGCGCCTGCTCCCTATTTTGGGCGTCGCGTTCGCCTTTCTTGTCATCTGGTTTCTGAGCCCTCCGCAACCCCAACGGAAACCCATGCCGGCCCCTCCTTCGACACCGGCCCAGCCCCAAGCTTCGGAGGAGGAGCGGGACCGCCTCGTACGTCACAACCTGAAGCGGGCCCACGAACTGATCGAGCAGAAAAAATACGATGAGGCGGAATCGCGGCTGAACAACATCCTCGAAAAGGTCGCGCCGGGCCAGCCCGACGCTTCGGCGCTTCTTTCCGACCTGACCGGCAGGCGCTTGAAGGCCGAAACAGAGGCCCGGGCGCGGCGGGAAGAAAGGGAGGCGTCCGCCGGACTAGGGCAGGCCCCGAAAACGAAGAAAGGGGCCCAGAGGGGGAGTCCGAAGCTCAAGAAGCTCTACCAGGAAGGCGTGATGAAGTTCGAGTCGGGTGACCTGGTGGGCGCTGAAAAAGCGCTCCGGACGGTGGCTGCGCAACTCAACATGTATCAGGACTCGGCAAAAAAACTCCTGGCCGAGATCGGAACGCAGGACGAGGCCATCGTGAAACGAAAGATGGCGGCTGTCCATGTGACCGATGATCCGAACGACCTGTTGGCGTCGTATGCGGAGCTCAAGAAGATCACGTCCGCGCACCCGGAGAACCTGGAAGCGGCACAGATGAAGAAGAAGGTGACGGACAGCCTCGAAACAAAGGCAAGAAAAGCCTACATGGATGGGATCACGTTCCTGGAGGTGGTGGAGGACCGCCCCTCGGCCTTGGAGCGCTTTGTGGAGGCCTTGCGCCTTTCCCCCGATCCCAAGAGCCTTTACCGCGCGAAGGCCCAAAAGAAGGTGAACGAGCTCAAATCCGGCACGGACAACCCATAAGTCCGAAGAATTCACGAGGGAAACGGCATATTTGCCATTCAAACTGCCGAAAGCCCAGCGTCTGAGTGCGAGCCGGCGAGCACGAACACACGTCGGCAGTTTGCTCGGAGTTGGGCGCGGCAAACCTGCCGTTGTGTCGAATGCTACGCCAGCTTGCATTCGAGCCATCTTATTTCTGGCAGGTTTGCAATGCTCAGTCCTCATTGGCCTTTCAAGCCAACTCCGGTCTGTGCTCAGCGCCCGCCTTGATCTGCGCCAAATCTGACCGTTTCGTAGTGACTTGAGGCGTCTGACAAATAATCCGGGGCAGGTAGGGCTATCCTCAAATTCGCTCAACTGCTCATATTTGGCACAAGGAAACGGGGACGGAGGGAGAGAGCCTGAAAGAAAAAGTCTTATATTTTAACAAGTTAACAATTCAGAACGACCAGGATGGGTTGGCCCAAGCCTTGCTTTTTAACCTTCCGTAATGAGCCGAAACAGGTTCAGTCGAAGAACGGAAGGGGGCCAGGTTGCGTTGGAATTTGCGCTTCTGGCCGTGGTGGTCGTAGCGATCTCCGGTCTCTTCTTCGTGTTTTATCAGTCGTTCGTCGGCGTGAACCTTCACGGCAACAGTTACGCAAGCACGTTCGGCATAAAACTGCCGAACAACATGGAAGACAAGGCGTTCGGTCTGGAAATGGCCGTTTCGCTGCCCTTCCCGTAACCGAGAGGAAAATAGGAGGAACATCATGAACTTCAGGTCACTCAAAAAAAGAACCCGCGGACAAACAACTCTGGAATATGCGTTGGTAATCGCCGTGATCGCAGTGGGCGTCATCATCCTGGGCAAGGCCATCTTCGCCGGAAAAGACGGGGCGGCAGACAAACTGATGCGCGGTGCGGTGCAATCGGCGCAAGGGACGTTCCAGAGTGCGGAGCCCTAACAGCGGGAACCAGGTTTGGAACTCACGGGGCAACTCTTAGATAAAAAGCCCGGTTAGTTCCTCTGCCGTCGGGGCGACCTCCTCCGCCCCGACGGTCTCTTCTTGGGAACGGAAGGAACGGTGGGAGAGATGGCTCGAGGGCGCTACAGAATTCGAAATCCGAGGGAGCGTGCTGTAGCCACACTCGAATTCAGCCTGCTCACGCCGCTTCTCTTTCTTCTCT
>JAZDIZ010000080.1:0-10686 GCA_043804515.1 Pseudomonadota bacterium
TCCGCCCCGACGGTCTCTTCTTGGGAACGGAAGGAACGGTGGGAGAGATGGCTCGAGGGCGCTACAGAATTCGAAATCCGAGGGAGCGTGCTGTAGCCACACTCGAATTCAGCCTGCTCACGCCGCTTCTCTTTCTTCTCTTCCTGTCTCTCACGCAACTCGTCATCTACCTTCAATCCTCGACGGCGACGCAGTACGCGGCATTCACGGCCGCGCGGGCGTATCAGGTCTACGGCCAACGGACGCTGGAGAGCATCGCCTATCCGCGCGTGCGGGGCCTGCCGTACACGGCCGGGGAGCAAACAATCGCCGAGGCGGCGGCGGAAAAGGTGATCTTCGAAAGCCTCATGTGGGAACACAAGAACATCGACGTTCAGGGGGATGCTTCCTCCCTCGATCGATACTACAGGGATGGGATCGATGCCTCCGTAAACAGCGCGAGTTCCTCGCCCAGTGAGGGCGCCGTCCGGATCAACTTTCTAAAAGGCCAAGGGGCCCGGATCACGTATTGTCTTCCGATCATCGCACCCGGCATCAACGCTCTTTTCAGCCTCGTGAGAGAAAAATACCCCTGCAGGAACTCCCGGACGCTGCGCCACTATGACGGCATCGCGATCACGGAGGAAGCCAAGTTCGGCGTGGAGCCGGAGGTGAACCCGTGAGGCGGGAGCGGGGACAGCTCACGCTCGGAATGGCCGCGGGATTCGCGATGGCCCTGGCGATCCTGGGCCTCGTGCTGCGCTCGGGAATGATCACGCGCGAAAAGATGAAGCTCCAGCAGACGAGCGACCTCGCCGCCCTCGTAGCCGCCGACACGCAGCGCAACTGGCTGAACAGGCTGCGCGAGATCAACCAGGAGATCGACAAACTCTACAGGGAATTCAACACGGCGATCCTGGCGAATCCGACGCCCTGTCTCACGATCGCCGCGGCAATCGCCGGCGGATGGGACTGCATCAGGCTTCCGAAGGTCGCGGACATGCTTTCAAGCGTGGACATCCCCGGCGCCGCCTCGAATGCACTGCCCCCGATGTGCCAGACATCCTGCCCGCATTTCGATAACTTCTACAGGGCAACTCTCGTCACGGCGTACGGCATAAAACAAGCGATGCTGATGGGGCTTGCGGTGAAGGTGATCGAGCAAGCCAACCAGGTAGCGAATGACGACGCTCTGGCCACGTTCCTGGCTCCGCCCAACCTCCCCTTCGGCCTTCAGAAGATCCTGGACAGGAAATACAACGGGAACGTCACGACGGCCGCCGTCCGCCAGGATTACGACAGCGGTCGACTCAGCGACACCTACGCCGTCATCGACGCAAACAAGGACCTTCCTCTCTTCCAGGCCAAATTGGAAGGCCGCTCGTTCAAATGGCCGACGGCGCTCTATGCGTCCTTCTTTACTCCTCCCCCGGCTACGACATGCTTCTGCGCTCCGGTCGGGACGGGGTACCCCGGCCTGGCCATGGTTGCGGGAAAGATCACAAAGACCGGGGACTATCAGACGTCATTCTTCACGGGCGTGCAGTACACACCGCGGAAGGAGGACATCGAGAAGTTCGGCCTCTTCTACAAGCAGGCCGATTCGAAGCGACCCTACTTCGGAGAGGAATCCCAAGATTCATCGGGGGCGAAACTCCCTCTCTTCACGCAGCGAAGGAGCATGGCTGCGCTCTCCCTGGCCAAACCGTACGGCGGAAAATTCCCCCGGGCGGCCGCCAACCCTTTTTCCTTCACCGACGCCGGCGACCCCGGAACCGATTTCGAAGGCGCCAAGCTGATCGGCCTCGCCGACAAGGCCCAGATGGGCGGCTATCGCCTTCCGCTCGACAATGAAATCTGCATGTACGACCCGCAGACCCAGGCGCAGAGATGTTCAAAGGTCTATACGGAGGACTATCTCCATTGACGGCTCTTTTCCACAGACAGCGCCGCATAAGCCGGGGCACGGCATCCGCGTGCGACATTCCGCGCGCTCAGTCCACGCTGGAGCTGGCGCTACTCCTCCCGATCGTCTGCGCGATGCTCTGGTGGATCATCGCCGGCTTTTCTGCGCACCACACGGCCAGTGACCACGCGATCCAGAAGCATGCGGAAGCCCTGGTCGCGTTCAACCACGGAAATTCCGGCGCCATAAACATCGACGGCGGCCCTTCCCTGCCGCCGCGCGGCGAGCCGCCGATGCCGGACGACATTCCCTTCGGCGACATCCTCAAACCCCTCGCCAAGAACTTTGTGATGAACTTGGGTCTGGGCCTCCTTTTCAACAGCGTCCCGTGGCTCAACGGCCCGTCGATCCAAGCCGGTTACGCCAGAGGATATCTCAAGAGCGCCGGGAGCTCGCTCGCGAACACCGGGAAAATAGATACGGTCACAGCCGAGCGGGCCGGCTTGGTCGGCGGGATCGAAAGCGAGGACTTCACATACGGCGTGCAGCACTTCAACCCCGGCGCATACAATGTCGAAAAACTTCCCGAAGGCTTCATCGGTCCGCCGATGGCCACGGAGGGTTTTGACGCCCTGGAGTTTCTGGGTTCGGGGGTTCAACAGGGCCTGGCGGAATGGGCCGCCACCGGTTTCGACGATAAGGCTTTCGATACGTTCACCATGGGGGCGCTCAGCGGGATGCTCGGCTCCGACTCCTCCCAACACTGGTTCAAGTCGGAAGACAACGAGATCTTCAAGGGGGCCGTGAAAGGGGCGTTGGCCGGATCGATCGCCGGGATCGGCGCAGGGAAGATGGATTGGAACCAAGTGGCGACGGGAGCTGCGATGGGCGCGTTCTATACAAAGACCGTAGCCAGGATGCTTCCGTTTACGGATGGCTTGAGCGATCCGCGCTCGAGCGCAAGCTTCGGGGCCGCTAGCGCGGGCGTTACGACGATGCTCGCCATGGGGGGCAAAGCCACATTTAAGGACGTCGCCTTCGCGTCCGTCGGCGGGGCGTTCTCCAGCCGCCAGATTCAACAAGGGATCCGCGGAAGCGGCAATTTTCTGACCCAGGCCGCCCGAGGCGCCGGAGGCAGCGCCATATACGCGGCTGCGATAACAAGCGCTTCGGGCGGCGACGCTAAGGCCGTGACCAGCGCCATCTACGGCAGCATCGTCCCGGGCGCTCTGGGCATCGGCTACAGCGCCACGGTGGGAAAGGCTCAAAACGCGGTAAACAGCTTCATGCAGAGGACCATTATCGGTCCGGCCAACGCAATAGGCTCCAATGCGGTTTCGTCCGTGAGGAGGGGACTCACGACGCCGGACGCCACGGAAGCCGGCGTTTCAGATGAGGAGCAGATGCTGCTCGATTCTCCGGTCGAGGGAAGCGATGAGAACCGGAATCCCAATACAGGGGAAGAGGACCCAAAGGCATGAGGCGCGAAGCGCACATCGTACTGCTCGGCCTGTTCCTCGCGGGATCTGTTTTCGCCGGAGAGAATCGCGCCGTCGGTCAGAACGAAGTGCTCCGGATCGGGCCGCCAGCGGCCTCTCAAATGCCCACAAAGGCGGAGATGCGTGAGTTCCTTCGAATCCTGGTGGAAAGGGATCTGGCGAATCGGATCGCGGCCGGAATGGATTCCAGCGGATTCAACACTTCCCAGATCGAGGAAGTCCTGACCAGCGCGGAATTCAAGAAATTCGCCTACGGCGTGAGCCATCACCCGCGAATCGTAAGGGCGATGGACCGGCTTTCCGATCGTTTCATCAATCCCGAAGCGATGCGGAAACTACGCTTGCGGGCCCGGGAGGAAGAAGCCGCCGCACAGGCTCTTGCCCTCCGGGGAGCCGTCCTGATGCAACGAATGGCCACGACACCGGCCCGGACGCTGATGGCCAAGGGCTTCATGGATCAGGTTTGGGAGAGAGCGAAGCGTTTTCTTTTCGAATGAGCGCCTTGAAAAATCTTCAATTGTTTTGTATAGTTATGCCCGTTTCGGGAACAGGAAACCCGGTCCAAACTTTGGCATCCCCAGACCACGTTCTTGGAGGCACCCCTTGAAAACCCCGCGAGCTCTCTTATTCGCCGTCCTCTGCGGCCTCTTGGCCGCCATTCTGACATTCCTTTACTGGTCGGAGCGCGAGCGGAAATGGCAGGGAAAATTCGGGAGCGTCTCGGTTCTGGTCGCCACCCGCACAATCGAGCGCTACCAGACGATCGAGGAAGGGATGCTGGCCGTGAAATCGATCCCGAGGGATTTCGTGGAACCGAACGCCAAGACGGCAGAGGACGTCGGGAGCGTCGTGGGACTGATGGCGGACGCGATGATCGCCGCGGGGAGCCAGATCACGCTCGAAAAGATCACGGCTCCGGGAGCCAGCCGGATCTCCAGCGCGGTTCCTAAAGAAATGCGGGCGTGCACGCTTTCCGTCAACGAGATTACCGGCGTGGCGGGCCTGATCCGCCCCGGTGACAGCGTGGACGTCCTCGGCACATTCAAAGGCGTGGACGAAAAAACCCGCGTCGCCAATCGGGCGGAGGTCCTCACGTTGTTCCAGAACATGCAGGTTCTTTCGGTGGGAAGGAATTACCTCTTCGAGACCGAGCCGAAGGGAGGCAAAGAGAGGGGCATGTTCGGCGGCGGCGCGACCGGCTTTTCCAACGTGACCGTCCTGGCCAACCCGCGCCAATGCATGGATCTGACGCTGGCCCAACAGGTGGGGGAGATCACTCTCGCGCTCCGATCCTACAACGACCGCTTCAGCGCCAAACCGAACCCGGAGCTCAAGGAAGTGCACAGCACGACTTCCTCTCTGACGGGCATCAAGGGATCCATCGAGATTTCCAAAAGGCCCCGGTGGCTCGAGATCCGTGGTGAACAATCCATGATGGTGCCGTAGGGAGGTAACTCAGATGCTGCGAAAGATTCTTAAATCGGCAACGTTGATCTTGTTGTTCTTCATCACCACCGCCTTCGCCCAGACGGAGGGTGCCAAGGAGTACCTGGTGGTCAACAGTCCCCGGGTCAAGAAGCTCGGCTATGCGATCGGGAACGTCACGATCGGGAATCCCGAGATCGTGAACTTCAAGGCGGACCGGGCCCGGAACTCGATCACTCTGCTTCCCAAACAGACCGGCACCACGCTTCTCCTGATTTATGACGAGCGCGGCGTCCAACGCGACGCCATCGAGCTGAACGTCTATCCGAGCGACCCGGAGAAAATGCTCCAGCAGGTCAGGCAACTCCTGGTGGACGTGGAAGGGGTCACGATCACCCGCATGGACGACAAAATCATCATCGACGGCGAGGTGATCCTTCCCAGTGATAAGGACCGCATCCGAAAGGTCACGGGCAACGCGCGCAACATCGTGGACCTGACGCGCCTGAATCCCGACACGAACATCATCGTGGCCAAAAAGATCCAGAAGGAGATCGGGATGGACGAGGTGTCGGTCCGCCCGCTCAAAGGCCAGATCATCCTGGAGGGCGAGGTATATTCGAAACAGGCGTATCAAAAGGCCGAGAAAATCGCGCGCCTTTACTCGGATAAGGTGATGAACGTCCTGGAGACCCGGGAGGTGGCCCAACCCCCGAGCCGGAAACCCACCATCCAGGTGACGGCACACTTCGTGGAGGTGGCCAAGAATTTCTCCAAGAACTTCAACTTCCGCTGGAGCCCCATCCCCAAAATCGGATCTTCGCTCTCGTACACGCTGAATCCGATCTCGGGCAGCGACAACTTCACCGGCGCCCTCACCGGCACGATCGACGACATCATGCCGAAGCTCAACTACTTCAAGGCTTTGGGTGTGGCGCGCGTGATGGAGAACCCCGCCGTATCGGTGACCAGCGAGGACACGGCCACCATCCAGAGCGGGACGCGCATCGGGTTCCCCATCGTCCAGGCCAACGGAAGCGTCTCGATGGAATTCCAGAACGTCGGCGTGAGCCTCACGATCACGCCCGCCGTGCGCGGGAGTGACGTGCATATGGTGGTCGGAATCACGGTCAGCTCGCTGGGTTCGCCGGATATCACCGGAGGCATCGCCATCGAGCAGAACTCGATCCAGACGACCCAGTTCGTCCGCTCCGGCGAGTCCGTCGTAATCGGCGGCCTGGTGCGATACTCGAACCGGCAGTCGCTGGATCGTCCCCCCAGCGGCCTCTCCTCCTCCACAGGCGCGTCGTCGGCGTCCCCTGTCACGACGGCGGGCACCGGAAATTTTACGGACCCGTTCCCGTTCGGGTCCCTTTTCACGCTCTTCAAATCCACCGACATAGGGAAGCAACGGAGCCAGTTCCTGGTTTTCATCACTCCCAGGATCCTTCAATTCGCGAAGGACGCCAACCGGGAGCTCAAGGAACAATTCAACCTGTACGAGGTCTATCCGGAAGACTTGAACCGGTCGCATCCCTCCGGCGGAGGTCCCCTGGAGAACCAGGGAGGAGACTCGAACTAATTTGGATTGATTTTATGAAACGCATCGAGTCACTACGAAACGGTCAGATTTGGCGCAGATCAAGGCGGGCGCCGAGCACAGACCGGAGTTGGCTTGAAAGGCCAATGAGGACTGCGCGCAGGCGCCCAACGCAGAGATGCGGCAAATATGCCGTTTCCCTCGTCGGTGCCTTATGACCGCCAATAACACGATCAGCATCTTCGGCCCCAAAGGTGGGGTTGGAAAAACGCTGCTCGCGGCGAACTTCGCGTTCGCCCTGCTGCGCAAGACCCGCTCCAAAGTGCTCCTGATGGACCTGGATCCGCACGACTGCGGCGATATCGCCTTGCTCCTGGGAATGGAGTCGCGCAAGTCGGTCGCCGACCTGGCGCCCGACGCCCACAAGCTGACACCCGCGACTTTGGAAAACCAAATCCAGCGGCATTCGGACGGTGTCTACCTCCTGCCTTTGGCCCGTGAGCTGCGCCAAATCGCGGCGGTCGGCCCCGATTCCATGGAGAAGATTCTTTCCGTCCTTAGGAAGATCTTCGATTTCATCGTCGTGGACTGCGGAAGCGAGTTCCACACGGCGAATGTGAAGGCGTTCGAGGTATCGGGGCTCGTGCTTTTCCTGACGACGCCGGAGATTCTGACGCTCAGCCGGTCGGTCCAGTCGCTCCAGGAGTTCCAGGCGCTCGCGTTTCCGAGCGATTTGATCCAGATTGTCGTAAACCGCTACGACCCGAGGGGGGTCATCACGGACCAGATCATCCGCCAGAAGTTACGGATGGAATGCCTCGCGCTGCTGCCCGACGAGCCCAGGGAAATCACCGACTCCGTGCACGCCGGCGTCCCGCTCTTCCTGTCCCAACCGCGGGACCCATACAGCCGCGTGGTGGACGAGATGGTGCGGGTGATCCTCACCGACGGGCTTTTGAAACCCGTCTCCCAGCTCAAGCTCAAGGCTCCCGGATCGGGGGGAGCCACGGCCGGGACGTCCGTTTCCATGGCGGGCCAGCAGCGGATGTACGGCCGCCAGGTGGACGAGGAAGCCGAGCGGCAGGCCGACATCCGGATGCGGATCCACCAGCGTTTGATCGAGCTGATGGACTTCCGCAAGCTCTCCACCGAAGAACTCCTCAAACAGGACGATCGGTCGCTCGCCGAGCTGCGGGCCAAGACCCGTGAGGTGATCGTGGGCATCATCGACAAGATGACCGAGATCACGTCCCGCGAGGAGCGGCAGAGGCTGCTCAAAGAGGTGCTGGACGAGGCCCTGGCCCTCGGGCCCCTGGAGGACCTCTTGGCCGATCCCGAGGTCTCCGAGATCCTTGTGAACCGGAGGGACCAGATCTACGTGGAGCGCAAAGGAAAATTGGCGCTCACCAACTGCCGCTTCACCAGCGACAAGCATCTCCTGGGCGTCATCGAGCGGATCGTGGCGCCGATCGGCCGGCGGATCGACGAGAAAACGCCGATGGTGGACGCCCGCCTGAAAGACGGGTCCAGGGTCCATGCGATCATCCCGCCCCTGGCCATAGACGGACCGATGCTCACGATCCGGAAGTTTTTCAAGGGGATCTTGGGTCCCGAACAGCTCATCAAGCTGGGGGCGATGACGGAGGACATCTCCGATTTCTTGCGGGCCTGCGTGCAGTGCCGCCTCAACATCATCATCTCCGGCGGCACGGGCACCGGGAAGACGACGCTCTTGAACGTTATGGCCGGCTACATCCCCGCCCACGAGAGGATTCTGACGGTGGAGGATGCGGCGGAACTGCGGCTTCCGCAGGAACACGTGGGGCGCCTGGAAGCCCGGCCTTCCAACTTGCAGGGGGAAGGCGCCATTCCGATCCGGGAGTTGGTGCGCAATACGCTCCGGATGAGGCCGGACCGGATCATCGTGGGGGAATGCCGCGGCGCCGAGGCCCTCGACATGTTGCAGGCGATGAACACGGGCCACGATGGCTCCATGACCACACTCCATGCGAATTCCTCCAGGGATTGCATCGCGCGCCTGGAAACCCTGGTGATGTTCTCCGGACTGGACCTCCCTTCCCGGGCCATCCGCGAGCAGATCGCGAGCGCCATTCAGTTGATCGTACAGTTGACCCGCCTTTCCGACGGATCCAGAAAGATCACGGCGGTGACTGAAGTGACGGGGATCCACGAGAACAGCGTCCAACTCCAGGACATCTTCCTTTTCCGCCAGAAGGGCGTGGACGCTTCGGGAAAAGTTCTGGGCGCGTTCGTGGCCACCGGCTTGGTGCCCGGATTCGCCGAGCTCTTCAGACAGAGGGGGATCGCCATGCCGAAATCGCTGGGAGGTAAATGAGCTTCGGCCTCCTCATGGGGCTCCTGCTCGTTTTCGCCACGGCCGCAGCGGTCGCCTTCGCCGCCTATTTTTTCTATCCTCGCTTGGAGTCCTCAGCGCGCCAAAGGCTCTCCGGCTACGTCGCTTGGGTGATCACGACGCAGGATCGGATGTTTCAACCGGTCCCCAAGTCGAAAGTCTATGCGATCCTCGCCGCCTCGACGGGCGTGTGCGTCCTGGCGGGTTTCCTTCTCTCTTGGGGCTACGGCTGGCTCACCGTGGCGTTCACGCTTGTATTCGGCTGGCTCGGGTGGTCGGCGCCGCGCGTCTGGATCAACTATCGGTGGCAGCAACGCCTCAAAAAGTTCGACGAGCAGCTGGTGGACGGCCTCAACTTGATGGCGAACTCGCTCAAATCCGGCCTGAACTTGAACCAGGTCATCGAGGTCCTGGTGTCCGAAATGCCGATTCCGATCTCGCAGGAATTCGGCCTGGTCATTTCGCAGCAGAAATTGGGGCTATCGGTCGACGACGCGCTGGAAAAGATGCTGGACCGGATCCCCAGCGACGACCTGGCGGTGGCCATCCACTCGGTCCTGATCCTGCGGGAGACCGGCGGGGATTTGAGCGAAACGTTCGACGTCATCGCCCAAACGATCCGGGAGCGAAGGAAAGTGGACGGCAAGATCAAGGCGATGACGACACAGGGAAAAACGCAAGGGTTCCTGCTCGTCATGATGCCCCCGGGGTTGGGGTTGGCGCTCTATTACGTCAACCCCGATTTCCTGACCCCTCTATTCACCACCGAAAAAGGGCTTCTGATGATTTTGGCGATGGTGGTGCTTCAGGTGATAGGTGCCTTATGGATCAAGAAAATCGTCACGATCGACGTCTGACCCTGTGGACTTACGGGGGGTCGAGACCTTATAATGGAGCCATGAGGTTGTTTTTCGTAATCGCTCTGGTCCTCGCCATGGTGGCCGTGCCGGAACGGATCCTGGCGGATCCGGCCGAGGACTCGGCCAACATAGGAGCGGTTTATTCGGGCAAGGGCGGAACGTCCTGTCCGAACGGTCCGGGGGCTCAAAAATCCGCCGGCCCGGGCCCGGTTGAATACGGGAAGAACTTCAAGGTGAAGGACACGTATTGCCCTCCTCCCGATTTCTGGGGGCACGGGAGTTTCGTAGCCTGCCACACGTTCTGCACGAAGCCCGGGAACAATTGTCCGACGAACTAGTAGGCAGCGATCCAGATCCCGGCATCGGGCAGGAGCTAACGCTAATCATTAAGCCTTAAGGATTCATCCTTGGATTCCAGATCTAAGAGTTAATCCTTAATCCTTACCAGCCTGCAGAAAAACTGGCATCGAAGTCCGCCAGCGGAGCGTCCCAACCAGAAGAAGGGTTGTTTAGGGGGAGAACGAGGCGGCCCTGGCCCGGTCGGAGTCAGGGGCTACTCGAAAGCATTTCGGCCTCGGATTGAAACATCTTTCCTGCCAAATACTGATTGTGCATCCGGCATAAGTGCCTGATGTTCTCTTCACTGGATGAGCCACCCGACCAGTACGGATCCATATGGTCGAACTCAAGAAGGTAGCGGCTTTCGCATCGCCGTCCGCTCTTTGGATCGACATATTCACACTGTCCTTTGGATCGATCCCGAACCATTCGTTTGGCGTCAGCTGCAATATACCGAGTCGGAGGCATGGCGTCGGTCGAAGAGTCGGGTTGAGTCTTCAACCTTACCGGTAAGGTTAAGGCCTTTTTCCTGTCTTTCCGGCTTGGGTCCTTTTGGCTCAAATAGAACTCCAAACAGACGGCAAAAAGCTCGGAAACGCTGCAACGGCCTTTGAGGCCCCAGAACCTCTCCATGGCTTGCCGGGTCTCCTCGGTGACCGGGAACTTCACCTCGCTGACCTCCGCCGTGATGGGCCGGACGGTCTCCGACGTAAGGGGTCTTTCAGGAGCCTCTCTCAGAAGGACCTTCTCGGTCTCTCGCTTAC
>JAZDIZ010000081.1:0-15859 GCA_043804515.1 Pseudomonadota bacterium
CATTCCGGCCTTCTCCTAAGGGATTCAGCAAGTTCCATACCACCTGGAATCAAGAATTGCGCGTTGTAACTATCTAAAATTATTGATTAATGTTGAGCGACCTACGGAAGAGGCCGTGGCGAAACCTCAGCTGTGGTGCGCATACCGCGGCATCGGGGGGACGGCCCTACGTTTAAGAGTTAACCCTTATCTTGTCTCGACGAAGCCTTGGCGAAGTCGGAAGCCTTAATCCTTTTGATCAGTGGGCCGATAGGCGGTGGGCAAAAGCTTCGACCAATCGGGCGTACGTTTCTTCCAGGGATTCCGGAAGGACCTTAGTCTCCCCGATGACCGGCATGTAGTTCGTGTCCCCGTTCCAGCGGGGCACGACGTGATAGTGAAGATGATCCCGGATTCCGGCGCCTCCCGCCTCGCCGAGGTTCATCCCCACGTTGAATCCTTGGGGCTTGAGGCCTTCCTTGAGCGCTTCGATCGAGTCACGGATCAAGAGGTGCATGTCGGTCAGAACCTCATCGGGGAGGGCCGAGAGTTCCGACGTGTGCCGGTAGGGCACGACCATGAGATGGCCGCTGTTGTAGGGGTACTTGTTCATGATCACGAAAGCGTGGCGGGAACGCGCCAGGATCAGGTTCTTCCGGTCCTCATCATTCTTGGGGAGGGAGCAAAAAACGCAGCCGCTTCGGGTTAAATTCTCAAGGATGAAGCGGATCCGCCAGGGGGCCCAAAGGCTTTTCACGGAAGGAAACGATACTCGATTCGAAGAGAGGGGGCCTCAAATTTTCCGTCGGCAAGGCGTTTGAACCAGCGGAACCGTTCCCGTTCCGGAAGGATCACCTTGGGCTCCCCTTTCACTTTTCCGAGCTCGCCCGCCAGCTTGACGGCCGCCTCAAGCCCGCCGAGAGCGTCCACCAATCCGAGTTCTTTCGCTTTGCGGCCGGAGTAGATGCTTCCGTCCGCCAGCTTGCGGACTTTTTCTATGGAGAGGCGGCGTCCCTTGGCAACCGCTTCGATAAACTGCTCGTGCATGTCGTCCGTCAGCCCTTGAAGAAGCTTGCGCTCCTTTTCGGTCATCATCTTCAGGGGCGAGCCGATATCCTTCACGTCTCCCGCTTTGATCACTTCCCAACGGAGATGGGCCTTCTTCAAAAGATCCTCCACGACGAAGAACTGCGAGATCACGCCGATCGAGCCGGTGATCGTGCCGGGATCGGCCAGGATCTTGGCCGCCGGCGCCGAGACATAGTAACCGCCGGATGCGGCCACATTTCCCATGGAAACCACGACGCTTTTCTTCCGGTTGGCCTGCTCGACCGCGTCGTGAATTTCCTGCGAGCTCCCGATGGCCCCGCCGGGGGAATCCACACGGAGGACGATGGCTTTTACGTCGTCCTGATCGACGTATTTCTTGAGCGCCTCCACGGTGGGGCGGGATTCGTCGATGGGGCCCGACAGCTCCACGACCGCCACGTCGCCGCGCTCGGACGGCCCGCCGGTTAGAATGCTGATGATCGAAAGCAGCTCGATGAAGATGCCCGCCAAAAGGACCGCGAGGAAAATCCTGAAGACTCGCCCCGGGCGGGACATCACGACTCGCTTGAGCCCTCAGGTTCCTTTGAGCCTTCAGGTTCTTGTTTCTTGCGCCGGCCCTTCTGCTTGAGCCCTTCGTCCATGACGTCGCCCAGTGTCGGGCGGGCGCGCCGCGCTCTCTCCTGGGCCTTGGCGATCTGATTGGTGGGGTCGCCGTGCAGGGCCGCCTTGATGGAAAGCGCCATTTTTTTCTCGAGCGGATCGAGGGAAATGACGAGGGCTTTCACTTTCTCGCCCGCCTTGAAACGCTCGGCCAGATCGTCGATCTTTTCGTCGACGATCTCGGATACGTGCACAAGCGCCTCAATGTCCTCCTCCACCTTCACGAAGAGCCCGAACTCGGCGATCTTGACGATCTCCCCTTCGAGGATCGTGCCGATCGGGTACTTGTCGACCGCCAGATGCCACGGGTCGTCACTGAGCTGCTTGATCCCCAGGGAGAACCGCTCCGCCGACGGATCCACGTTCAAGACCACGGCCTCCACTTCGTCGCCCTTCTTGTACAAGTCGTGCGGGTTCTTGATCTTGCTCGACCAGGACAGATCGGAAACGTGTACCAGGCCGTCGATGCCCTCCTCGACCTCCACGAAAACGCCGAAGTCCGTGATGTTCCGGACCTTGCCACGGATCCGGGTGCCGGGAGGGTACTTCTTGACGAGATCGTCCCAGGGGTTCGGTTGCGTTTGCTTGAGGCCCAAGGACATCCGCCGGTTTTCCGTGTCGATGTCCAGAACCACCGCTTCCACTTCCTGCGCTACCGCAAGGATGGCCGAGGGATGCTTCACGCGTTTGGTCCATGACATCTCGGAGACGTGGATCAGGCCTTCGATGCCTTCCTCCACCTCGATGAATGCGCCGTAATCGGTGAGGCTTACGACCTTCCCCTTCACGCGGGAGTTCTTGGCGTACCGAAGGTCGGCTTCCACCCACGGATCGGTCGTGATCTGCTTGTAGCCCAGAGAGACGCGCTCCTTCTCCTGATCGTACTTGAGGACCTTGACCTCGATTGAGTCCCCCACCTTGAGGACTTCCGAAGGATGGTTGATCCGCTTCCAGGAGATGTCGGTGATGTGAAGAAGGCCGTCGATCCCGCCCAGGTCGATGAATGCGCCGTAGTCGGTGATGTTCTTCACGATCCCCTTCAGGAGCGTTCCTTCCTGGAGGACCTTGAGGGTCTCGTACCGCTGTGCCTCGCGCTCTTTCTCGAGCAATACGCGGCGGGAAAGCACGATGTTGCCGCGGGTCTTGTTGAATTTGATGATCTTGAACTGGAACGTCTTCCCCATCATGCTGTCCAGATCCCGGACCGGCGTCAGGTCGATCTGGGAACCGGGCAGGAAGGCCTTCACGCCGATGTCGACGCAGACGCCCCCCTTGACGCGGCTGACAATCCGCCCTTCCACCACATCGCCGCTCTCGCAGGCCGCGGCGATCTCTTCCCAAATTTTGAGCTTGTCGGCCTTCTCTTTGGAGAGAATGACGAGGCCTTCCTCGTCCTCCGTCCCTTCCAGAAAGACGTCGATGGTGTCCCCCACCTTGGCTGTTACGCCTCCCTGGGCGTCGAGGAATTCCGAAACGGGCAACAGCCCTTCGGATTTATAACCGATGTCAACGGTGACGAAATCGTGGCCGATCTTGATGATCCTGCCCGGGAGAACCTCCCCCTCCTTGATTTCGCGCTCTTTTTTCAGGCTTTCGAGATACAGCTTCTCGAAGCTCTCCTCGTCCCGATCGCTTTGAGGAGCCTCGGTTGTGGTCTTGGTCGATTCCATACTGATGCTTTGCATTGCTACTCTTTCCCCGCCCCCGGCCCTTGTACAATCATGGGTTTCGTTGAGCGAAAGCCGCCTTAAATACTGAATGACAGGCCGTTTTGTCAAAGCCTTTCTCTTGACATAGGATTTGAAGCCTGGCTTACTCCCGCGCCTCGCATGGCCAGACACGCATCCGCAGAGAAAAGGCATCGGCAGAGCCTGGATCGGCAACAGCACAACCGCTGGTGGAAGAGCCGGGTCCGCACGGTCGCCAAGGCGGTCCTAGAGGCGGCTCAAAAGAAGGACAAGGCGGCCGGTGACGAGGCTTTGCGCAAGGCGATGTCCCAGATATCAAAGGCGAAAAAAGAAGGCGCTATCCCCGCGAATACCGCGTCCCGGACCATCGCCCGCCTTTCGAAGAAAATCGCCGCCCTGTAACAAACGAATCCTGACTTGTGTTCAGGCCGCCGGGTTGTGCACCCCCACGGCTGCAGGTTTTCGCCGCGGGGACCCCCAACCCACCGGCCGGGAGTTCTTGGTAACAGCGCCTTTTCTTCCTAGAAGGGTTGGAGTCCCTTCGGTTGACGTTATTGCCTTGGCCGCCGCTACGCTCTCAGAATATGAAGAAATCAGGTTACCGCGCGTGCGCAATCGCGCGGACGGTTCTCTCCAGGAGAAACGACGGGGAAAGCCCGGTCGATTTCAGCTCCCGATCCAGTTTCGATAGTTCGCCGAGCGAGGATCGAAGACGCCCCTTTGTGAACCGTTGCGCTTGATCCATGTATCTCCGGACGGTGAACGGCGGGACACCCAAGAGATGGGGCAGGTCTTGGGCCCGGGTCCGGGCCGCCAGCTCGTCACGGGCGCGCAGCAGCACCCGAAGGTGGCGCGCCAGGAGAGAAACAAGCACGAGGACGGGGCTGCCGGATCGGATCAAGTCGTTGAGCGTGGCCGTGGCGTCCGGAACCCTTCCTTCCACCACTTGATCGGTCCAGGCGAACAGGTTCTCCCCTGCGATGTCGTACACAAGCTGGGCCACCTCTTTGGCCGAGACGTTCTTCTCGGGGTGGACAAAAAGCGAAAGTTTTTCCAGATGCCGGTCGAGCGAACCCAAATCCGTTCCCACGGCTTCCAGCAATGCCTGTTTGGCGTCGGGGGAGAGCTTCAAGTCCCGTTTTTGCGCCAGTCGGTCCACCCATGCCGGTAGATCCCGGGGCCTGGGCTCCTCCAACAGGCGGATGCAGCCTTTCTCGTCCATGGCCTTGAAGAAGCGAGTTCGGCGATCCAGCTTTTCCGCCGTGCCGACGATCACCGCATAAGGAGACGGGTTTTCCACGTACTTCAGCCAGCGGGTCTGATCGTCTTCGCCCAGTTTCTCGATACCGCGGATGACCAGGAGCCGTTTCTCCGAGAACATGGGAAGCGTGTTGGCCTGATCCAGAATGTCGGCGGTCTCCATGTCCCGGGCATGCAGCGTCAGGTCGTTCATCCGGTCCGGGCCGTTCGGAAAGAGCGTCCCGCGGATCTCCTTGAGCTCTAGCTCCCTAAGGAAGGGGTCGGGGCCGATCAAAAGCAGGAAAGGGGAGGGCTTCATCCGACGACCAGGTTCACGAGTTTGTCGGGGACCACGATCGTCCGGCGCACCGCCTTCCCCTCCGTGTGCTTGCGGACGTTCTCGTCCTTTTGCGCCAGCTCGATCAGCCGTTCTTCGGACTCGCCCCGCTCCGCCTCGATCTTTCCCCTCACTTTTCCGTTCACCTGCACCACAACCGTGATCTTCTCGTCCTTCGCCCATTCGGCGTCGAACGTGGGCCACGGTACGGTTTGAAGGATCCGTTTATCGCCCCAGCGCTTCCACAATTCGTCCGCGATGTGGGGCGCGAAAGGAGATATCAGGTGTATAGCGGCCAGGGCGCTTTCAGACAGGGCCCAGCGCTGCGCCTTCGTGAGGGACGACGCCTTCGAAGGTTCGGAAGCGAGGTCCCAGATCTCGGGGATTTCCTGCGCGACGCCGTTGAGGAGCTCCATGATGAGGCTGATCGCGACGTTGAAGTGCATCCGGTCCAGGCATTCCGTCACGGTGCGGATCGTTTTTTGTGTGAGGCGATGGATCTTGGACGCCTTGGAATCCGACGCGAGTTCCTCGGAGCCCGGCTTCGCCGCTTCCTTGCAGGCACTTTCCAGGTTCAGAGCGAACCTCCAGAGACGGTCCAGAAACCGATAAGCTCCGTCCACCCCCTGGTCGCTCCAGTCCAGGTCCCGCTCGACCGGAGCGGCGAAGAGCGAGAAGAGGCGGACGGTATCGGCGCCGTATTTCTCGATGAGATAGTCGGGGTCCACGACGTTCCCCTTGGATTTGGACATTTTCTCGCCGTCCTTGATCACCATCCCCTGTGTGAGGAGGCGCGTGAACGGCTCCGAAAAATGCACCATCTTGAAGTCACGGAGCACGCGGATCAGGAACCTGGTGTACAGAAGATGCAGAATCGCGTGCTCGATTCCGCCGATGTATTGGTCGACCGGAAGCCAATAATCCACGGCTTTCGTTTCGAACATCCCCTTCCGATGCTTCGGTGAGCAATACCTGAGGAAATACCAGCTGGACTCCACGAATGTGTCCATCGTATCGGTGTCCCTGCGGGCCTTTCCTTTGCACTTGGGGCACCTGATGTTCACGAACGAGGGAACCTGCTCGAGGGGCGGGCCCCCTTTTCCGGTGAAGGACACTTTGGGGGGGAGCTTCACGGGAAGATCCTTGAGGGGAACCGGGACGACGCCGCAGCTCGGACAGTGGATCATGGGGATGGGGGTTCCCCAGTATCTCTGCCTGCTGATCCCCCAGTCGCGCAGGCGGTACGTGATCGCGGGTTTGCCGAGCTTCTTCTCCTGAAGCACCTTCGCGATCCGGGCCGCTCCCTCCTCGCTGTCCAGCCCGTCGAACGGGCCGGAGCGTACGAGCGTCCCGGGGCCGGTATAAGCCGAATCCATCTCCTCGCGCACCAGCTCCTCGTTGGGAGGCTGGATGACGACGCGGCGATGAAGCGAGTATTTATTCGCGAAGGCGAAATCCCGATCGTCGTGGCAAGGCACGGCCATGACGGCCCCGGTTCCGTATTCCATGACGACGAAATTCGCGATGAAGACGGGGAGGCGCGCCTGCGTGAAGGGGTGGAGCACGTGGACTCCGGAGGCCACCCCCTCTTTTTCGGAAGTCTCGGACGTTCGTTCCAAAACGTCCGTGTTCTTCACTCGTTCCACGAACCCGCGGATTTCCTCTTTCTTTTCCGCGGAGGCCTTGGCCAGGATCCGATCCACCAGCGGGTGTTCCGGGGCGATGGAGAGGAACGTGGCGCCGAAAAGCGTGTCGGCGCGGGTGGTGAACACCGTGATCCGCTCCCCTTTGAACTCTTCGATCTCGAAATCGATGAGCGCCCCCTCGCTACGGCCGATCCAGTTTCTCTGCATCGTGAGGACGCGTTCCGGCCACGTGGGTGCCAGTTCCTTGAGGCCGGCCAGGAGTTCCTCGGCGTACGCCGTGATCTTGAAAAACCACTGGTCCAGGTCCCGCTTCACCACGGGTTGGCCGCAACGCCAACAGCGGCCGTCCTTGACCTGCTCGTTGGCCAGGACGGTCCGGCATTTTTCGCACCAGTGCACGACCGACCGTTTCCGGTACGCCAGCCCCTTCTCGTACATCCGGATGAAGAGCGCTTGTTCCCACTTGTAGTAATCGGGATCGCACGTGATCACGCGGCGCGACCAATCGATGGAGAAGCCCAGGCGCTGGAACTGCTTCTCCATGAACTTCATGTTGTCGTATGTCCACTTCCTGGGATGCGTGTTGTGCTGGATGGCGGCGTTTTCCGCGGGAAGGCCGAACGCGTCGAAGCCCATCGGATGCAGGACGTTGAACCCCCGGTGCATACGGTAGCGGGCCACGACGTCGCCGATCGCGTAATTCCGGACATGCCCCATGTGAATTCGGCCGGAGGGGTAGGGGAACATTTCGAGGAGGTAATACTTGTTTTTCACTCCCTCCTTGGCCCGGAAGACCCTCTTTTTCGCCCAGGCCTTCTGCCACTTCTTCTCGATCTTCGCGGGTTCGTACCGCGGCACCAGACGGCTCGCCATAGAAACCGCCATCTTAGCCCGGATAATTCACGAGGGAAACGGCATATTTGCCGCATCTCTGCGTTGGACGCCTGCGCGCAGTCCTCAATGGCGTCTCAAGCCAACTCCGGTCTGTGCTCGGCGCCCGCCTTGATCTGCGCCAAATCTGTCCGTTTCGTAGTGACTCGAAGCATTTTATGAATAATGCGGGTTAGCCGGAATTCGCCGCAACGGGAACGCGAAGCTTGTGAGCGGATGAAAATCCTTGGATCGGTCGGCCGCGGTGCGCATCACGGGGGACACCCTTAAGGGTGTCCCCCTCATCCGACATCTGTGGTTCTTACCCGTTATGGATACGACCGCCATCCGGACTTAGCACCATGCCGTAAGTCCCCGCCGCTTGCGGCGGGGATATAAGGCGTCCTTGCGCGGGGGTTATAATGAATTGGTTGCGTCCTATTGGACCGCGAATACCCAATTCTGGCGCATTATGACGCCATTGAACAAAGGGGCAGGTCCATATCTGTCCCTCGATTCGGGGCGCTGGATCTCTCGTTCCCCTCCTAATCTTCACCCTGGGTGGGGGTATCTGGAGGTGCGCGGGGGCCGCAAAAGGATCCAAAAAACGAGTGCCAGAAGGCTCCATCCGGGCGCAGAGGTCGCACAGCCGCTGCTCACCGCCGGGGCTCGAGCCGGATTCTCGGAACCGGAAGCAGAAAGCGGCATTGGGTTTGTCGGGTCGGAAGCGGAAGGGGGCATCGGCCCGTCGGAGAGAAAGGGCCACACGTCGAGGGAGGAGGCTGTCGTGCCGCAAGGGTAAGCGCCGATGTCGGCGGGAGCGCCGGCTCGCGAGTCCGGCAGGCCGCTGCGGAGCGGAACGCCTCTCCCGCACGCCGGGCTGTCGGAGGCAAGGAGGAAGTCCGAAGGTTTGTGATTCTCCGACTGCGCCGTCAGCGTCCAGTCGGCGCCGGAAGGCGTCGCCTCAAACTGAAAGGGATCGACCCGAAATCGCGGATCCGTGCCGAGTTTGGGCGTGTCGCCGAGGCCGTTCTCCTCGATGGGGCTCGTTAGCGCCGCGACGGTGTCCTTGCCGTCGCAAAGGTGATCGGAGCCTCCCGTCATGCTCGAGTTGCGCTTGAAGTAGAGATCGCCGTCGATGATCTGGTTCGATCCCGTCGAATAGCTCCCGTGGACTTGGTCGTTGACCATCACGAGGATGTTGTTCGCGATGTCCGTGTCGGCCGGATATGCGATCCGGCCCAGATTGATCCCCCCCTGGGCGTTCAGCATGACGAGCGTGTTCTGGTAGTAATGGGTGTTCCCGTCCGTGTAGCCCGACCCGCCCTGTTTGAACATGTACTCGAAGCCGAAGCGCCCGCCGCCGTTCCAGGTGTTGATCCCCGCTTCGCGGTTGACCGGCGGGTTCTGGAAGAATGCCACCACGTTGCGGTAGATGTGGATGGGTCCCGTGATGTGGCCGCCCACCGGCCCTCTCGTGTCCTGCGCCACGGAGAACGCGACAAGACAGTTCTGGATGTAGTTCTCGTAGATCTCCAGGTGCTTCATGTCGGTGGTGCCTTCGAGCTCGAAGGCGTCATCACCGCAATTCTCCATTCGGTTGTGATGGACGAAGAGTTTGTCCTCATCGGTGTTCGTCCCGACCAAATCTTGGCCGCTCCCCTGGATGTGGCTGTACGAAATCTCCCAGTCGTGGGCGCCGTAGCGCATGTCGACGGACGTCGTGCGGGACTTGTCGGCGACCATCGGGGAGTCCTTCATGTCGCTCCAGAAGATCCAGTAGGGATAGTCCCCGTAGATGCGCGAGAAGGTGATTTTGACGTTGTAGGCTCCGGGGGAGGCCTTGGCGGCGATCGCGTGGTCGCCGACCCACGCCTCAAGTCCGTCAAAGGTGATGTCGTGGGCGCCCGCGTCGAGGTAGACGCTGTCTTGCGCCTGGTTGATCGTCAGGTCCTTGAAGACAAGGTATGAGCCCGTGACCTTGAGAGTGTAGGAGGCCTGAGACAGGATGATCGAATAGTCGCGCGGGTCCGCGTTCTCCACGGGAAAGACCTGGCCGTAGCGGGCCTCCGCGTTGCGCATGTCCGTGGTCTTGGCGAGGCGGATGCGGAGGGTCCCGTCGGTCTCCCGGAACGTTCCGGGGCCGACGTAGAAGGCCGAGGAGTTGTACTGGTCCGTGATGGCGCGGAACGATTCGGCGGTTTGATACGACACGAGGTGCATTCGCGGGCGGGGATAGCCCGCGATGCCCGCGACATAGCCGTAGATCGTTCCCCCCGAGGCGTACTCATTGACCGAGCGGTACTCGCCCAGCTCGGCGTTCACCAATTCCCAGTCGCTGTTGCCCGCGGCGCGAAACTCCGCCGGCCCGGAGTCGATCGTCGCGCGTTCGCCGGGGTAGGACTGGATGGTAATGCGGGCTTCGGCGGTTCCGCTCTTGGACATCGTGGGGGCCTCAAAGTACGTGCCGCCGCGGAGGTTGAGCGTGTCGCCGGCCTGAAGACACCCGAAGCCGGCGGCGACGCTCTTCTTGGGCGTGGATAGGCTCTGCGCCAGAGCGCAGCTGTTACCGTCGTTTCCGCTGGTGGCCGAGACGTAGTAGGTGGTGGCGGCGAGGGCGTCGGAGCCGATCGTGGCCGCCATGAAGAAGATCGATCGAACGATCGGGCGGGAATGCCGCGACTTCCGGATGAGGCCCCCGAACGTGAGTGCGAGAAGGAGCAGCGGTGTCGTGCCGGCCGCACAGCCGCCGCCGACGCGCGCGGTGGTTTCGCTCGGATTCTGCTGATTCGGATTGATGTTGTTTTGAGGCAGATCGGTCGTGTTCGGCGGCTGCGGAAGCTGGTCCTGCTGGGGAGTCCCGATCACGAACGAGTCGACGACCGAGCCTTCGCTGCAAACGAGCTTCGTCCCTTGCTGGGCGGACGGGATCTGCGACCCGCAGGGGATGTCGTCGCGGCCGCTGGAGGGGCCGCAAATGAACTCGCCCACTAGGCCGCCGTGGTAAAAGCGCAGGCGAACCGGTCCCGTGTGCATCACGCGATACATCGTCCAGCCGGCGCAGCCGGAGGAAACCGCTTCGAGGCTCGCACCCCCCGTACCGGCCGTGATGTGCGTGACGTTGTGGGTCTGAGCCGGATCCGATCGTTCGTAGTTGTGGCTGTGGCCGTTGAGGTTGAGGACGTACTTGTCATACGTGTCGCCCAAGCCATCGAGAATCGTCCGAAGCGCCGAGTCGCCCGAGTGATAACCGGTGGAATAGGCGGGCCGGTGGCCGAACGTCACGATGAATTGAATGGCCGGATCGCTCTGGGCGGTGTCCATGACGCCGGCCGGGCTCCCGCCGCACCCCGAGAGCTGGTTGCTCATTTTGCATTTCCAGTCGGTCCACGCGGAGGATTGGTAGGGTTCGGGATAAGCGATGAAGCGGACGTTGCCATAGTCGAACCAGTACCAGTCCTCGCCCAGTGTCGCCCCTCCGTCGCTGAGTGGCACGTCCGGTGAAGCTTGGCTGTTCGGAAAATCGAAGAAGCCTTTGTAGTTCCGGAGATTATCGCTTGATCCTCTGCCCCACTCGTGGTTTCCCCAAATGGCCATATCGGCGGCTTCCAATGCCCAACCGTTGGGTGAGTCGAGGGTTCCCGTTCCCCGGATGAGATCGTTGAAGTGGGCGTGATAGTCGATCTCGCTCCCGCCGTCCGCATAAGTTAAGTCCCCCGGCATCAGGACAAAGTGCGGCTTGATATCTCCGATGAGTTTCTGCACGGCCGGTACGTTTGCATAACCGCGTTCCGCGCTGCCAAGGTCGGCTTGGGCAACCACGGTGTAAACGGAGGAGCCGCGCGGAACCGGCGTCCGGAAGGTGCGATCGCCACTGCCGGCGATCGAATAGTGATAGATCGTATTCTCCCACAGACCCGTGAGCTTGGCCTCAAGGTACGCGGGACAAGCCGATGAATCCGATGACCCCGGCCACGGGAGCGGGTCGGGCACCGTGCCCGGAGCGCTCCGGTCGTAACTTGACGTCAGACCGTATCGGATCGTGTCCTCCTTCGTGCCGCACCATTCGAAAGTCACCGAAGTCTGCCCCGTGAATGTCCAATGGATCTGATCGGCCGCATTTGCCGGGGAAAGAATGGCGAGAAACGTCAGGAACGCCCAATATCGAGCCCTCCGGAGCGACCCGAAAAGGTGTCCCGATGCGGACACAATAGTTACCCTAATCACCGCTTATTTTAAAGCAACATCTGGGCCAAAGCCGGAAAGAGTCAATTGTTTGTGATTTCAATTGGTTAGGATTACACAGTACGCGATTTGTGGCGGGGCGCATGCAAACTTTTGTTAACGGTACGCAATTTGTGTCGGGCACGTGAGTCCGGGGACAGATATGGACCTGCCCCTTTGTTCAACGGCGTCATAATGCGCCAGAATTGGGTATTCGCGGTCCAATAAGACGCAACCAATTCATTTGAAAGGAGCAGGTCCGATGAAAGACGTTAGTTGTCCGAAAACCGACCGCGATTCTTTATCCGGTTACCGGTGAAAGGACTTCAGCTTCCGGGTTCCGGAAATCCCACGCAGCAACCGGTTTAAGTGTGGCCTCCAATGGTTTCACTTGCGGAAAGGTGGCGGCGGGCGCTACAACTGCCTCCATCCAACAAGGGAGGCGCCGTGAAAGCATTCTTGTTTGCATCGATTTTGTTCCCCACGCTGGCCTTGGCCGCATCGGAAGGCTTGCGGGTCGTATACGACATCGATTTTCCAGGAGAGACCGCGAATTCGGCCCGCACGAAGATCAAGGCGCGATATTTCATCCAGGAGGGGGCCGTCCGGTTCGAAACCGAAGCTGCCGCGCCGGCCCAAAGCACGGTTTTGATCGGGAAGGCGCAACCCAGAAAAGCCTTCCTCATCTTCCCGAGCCGGAAGGCCTACATGGAAATCCCCGAAACGAAAGCGACTTCGGCCGACCGGAAGGCTCAAACCGAAGTCCCGTTCAAAGCCACGGGACAGAAGAAGGAAATCGCGGGCTACAGCTGCCAGGTTGTGGCACGTGAGTTGACGGACCAGAAAGAAGAAGCCTGCACGTCCGAGAAACTCGTCAAGGATCTGAAAAATCTGCAATCCGCGTTACCGGCGTCGAAGGGGTCCAAAGGCTCGATCCCGAAAGGGATGGACGGGTTCCCTCTCGAATACCAGGTGCTCAACAAGAAGGCCACGGACGGGAAGAATGAGTCCGCAATGACGATGCGGGTCGCGGAAGTCAAACGGGAAAAATTCAACTCCTCGCTGTTCGAGGTTCCGAGCGGATACCAAAAGCAGGAAATGCCGGCCATGCCCACGAACGCCGGAAAGGGGATGTCTCCGGGCGGAACCAAAGGCCAGCAGAAGCTGCCTCCGGGCTTTGAACAGAAGCTCCAGGAAATGAAGAAGATGATGCAGGAACAACAGAACCAAAAGCTTCAACAGCCGCAATAGTTCGCATTATTCATGAGACGCCTCGAGTCACTACGAAACGGTCAGATTTGGCGCAGATCAAGGCGGACGTCGAGCACAGACCACCGACCATACAGATTCACGGGGATAGGCCGAGCCGGTGCAGGGCCAGACCCGATGAAGCTGTCGGGAGGTTGGCTGGAAACGCCAATGAGGACTGCGCATTGCAAACCTGCCAAAAATAAGGTGCCTCGAATGCGAGCTGGCGCAGCATTCGACACAACGGCAGGTTTGCTGCGCCCAACGCAGAGCAAACTGCCGACGTGTGTTCGTGCTCGCCGGCTCGCACTCAGACATTGGGATTTCGGCAGTTTGAATGGCAAATATGCCGTTTCCCTCGTGAATTATTTGGGATAGCCGTCACGTGGGGAAGTTCTACATAACAACGGCGATCGATTACGCCAATTCGACGCCCCACTTGGGGACCGCGTACGAGAAGATCGGCGCGGACGTCATCGCGCGTTACCGGCGGCTTGCGGGGGACGAAGTGCTCTTTGTCATGGGGAACGACGAGCACTCGCAAAATGTCCGGCGCAAGGCGGAGGAACTCAAGCAGGATCCGAAAACGTACTGCGACCGCATGGCGGAAGAGTTCCAAACCACCTGGAGGGAGCTGGGCGTTTCGAACGATTTCTTCATCCAGACCTCCAGCCCCCAGCATCATAGTGTCGTGCGCGAAATCGCGGCGCGGATCTTCAAAGCGCGGGACCGGAAAGGGCAACCGGTCATCTTCAAGGCTCCGTACGAGGGCTATTACTGCGTTTCCTGCGAAGCCTTTTACGAGGGAGCGGACCTTAAGGACGGAGTTTGCCCCAATCACAAGGTGAAGCCGGAATGGATCCGGGAGAAGAATTATTTCTTCCGCCTCTCCGCGTTTTCGGACCGCCTCAAGGAGCTTTACGCCGCGCAACCGGACTTCCTGCGGCCGGAACCGCGACGGAACGAAATTCTCAAAGTGTTGGAGCGCGGGTTGGAGGACATTTCCATTTCCCGGGCCAACAAGGACTGGGGAGTGCCCCTTCCGTTCGACGAGGGCGCCGTGGCGTACGTCTGGTTCGACGCCCTTATCAATTACATCTCGGCGGTGGCGCCCATCGGCGGCGAGAGATACGAGAAATTCTGGCCGGCTGATCTTCATGTTATCGGGAAGGACATCACCCGGTTTCACTGCCTCATCTGGCCTGCGATGCTGATGGCCGCGGAATTACCGCTTCCCAAATCCGTGTGGGCTCACGGCTTTGTCTCCATTCGCGGGGAGAAAATGTCGAAAAGCCGCGGCAACGTGGCCGAACCGCGCACGCTGGCCGGAAACTTCGGCGCGGAGCCGTTGCGCTACCACCTGATGCGGGAAGTGCCGTGGGACCGGGACGGGGACTTCTCGGAAGAGCGCTTGGTGGCGCGGTACAACGCGGACCTCGCGAATGACTTGGGGAACCTCGTGAGCCGGACGCTGACGATGGTGCGCAAATACCTGGGTGAAAAACTCGAACGCCCCACGCTCACGGTCCTGGGAGATGAAATCGGGCGGATCACGTCCATCGTGGCGGAATACCGGAAGAGGATGGACGCCTACGCGATCGCCGAAGCACTGGATGAAGCTTGGAAGCTGATCTCCGAATCCAACCTCCTGATCGACCGGATGCAGCCGTGGGCATTGGCGAAGGACCCCGCCAACGAGACAAAACTGAAAGAATTGTTTTACGTCCTCCTGGAACGGATCCGGTGGGCCGGGATCCTTCTTTCGCCGGTGATGCCCGAGAAGAGCTCCCAAATCTTCTCCGTTCTGGGTCTTGAGGTTTCCAAGCCCCTGCGTCTGGATCAGGTTTCTCCTGCCGGCGAGCAACCGTTCTTTGCGCCCAAAACCCCGGCGCCTCTTTTCCCGCGAATCAGCTGAACATAAGCGGCGGGAGCGAAATTTATTTTGACTCATTGCGCTATAAGCCGCCTGGGGGGCGGATTTGCGGGTGGGACAAAAGTTTCCACACGCTCAGTTTCGGCGCAACAAGGGTTCTCCTCCGTTATCGGGTTTGCAGCCCTGGTTTTAAAATAAAGATAATAATATTCAATAGTTATAAAATGGCCCCTGTCCGGAAAAAGTTGGAACACACGTTGCAGTAAGGAAGGGGTGAGAAGACAAAATGTTCATCCCAAGGCGAAAAGAAGATCGGGAAAAAGAGCGAAGGGAGCGGGAACACTCGCTGGTCCTGGAGCTTCCGCTGCCCCCTCCTCCGAAGCCCCGGAAGTCGGATGAAGATGAGTCCAAAACGCCCCGCGGCATTTGGACGATCGACATCTGACGTCGAGTCCTTTAGATTACCCCAGAAATGGTGCGTCTCTTATTGCCTGTTGCGGTCGCCGTCCTGATTCTCTTTTCGGTTCAAGCATTTGCAGGCCCAGGCAGCTACAGCCTCCGCGCGAAAGGGGGCCCGTCCTTCAACCTTAAGGATTCCCGGACCCTGGCGCGAGTGGGCGGCGAGTTCGATTACGATTTCGGCTACTCGATCGGGTTCAATCTGATGGCGATGTTCGGGATCGGCAAGACCTTCCGGTTCGATCTGATCCCGTCCTTCCGGTACGACTATCTCTTTTTGGGTCCTGCATCGATGTACGTCCTGGGGGGCGTCGGCTACACGGTCTTCGACAAACAGAGCGGCCTCGGCATGCGTCTCGGGATCGGAATCACGATGCCGCTGGGGGACCGCTTCGAATTCAATACGGATGTGAACCTCTTCCTGGTCCCCGTCGGAACCCCCGGCACGCCGGTCAATCTGGACTGGCTGATGGGTTTCGGTGTTCACTTCGACTGACACGCTCGATCGTAGTTCCGCTTAGTGGGTCCGGGCACGGGTCGCCGCGCACAATACGCCGGCATCCGGCATGTGTTCGGGCCGGCGGCT
>JAZDIZ010000082.1:0-8175 GCA_043804515.1 Pseudomonadota bacterium
GTGGACCTGGTACGCGCACGAGAATCGTTTGACGATCTGGTCCGGGGTGAGAACATCCCGGTTTGGCTTAAAGAATCCCTATGAAAATTCGTTTCACCAAAATGCACGGTTTGGGCAACGACTTCGTGGTCATAGACGCCCGAGGCCTTCCGGAGATCAACTGGAAAGAGGCGGCGCCCAAGCTTTTGGATCGGCGCTTCGGAATCGGGGGGGATCAGCTTTTGATCGTTCTTCCATCGTCAACAGCGGACGCCCGTTTGAGGATCTTTGAGCGGGACGGCATCGAAACCGAGATGTGTGGAAACGGCATCCGGGCTGTGGCTCGGCTCCTTCGGGAAACGGGGGTCACGAGCCCGGCCATCAGGATCGAAACGCTCGGCGGGCTCAAGTCCGTGGAAGTGCCGTCCAACGACCGGATCCGCGTGGATATGGGGGTTCCCCAGTTCGACGTCGTCCGGCTCTGGAATCACGCGATTGACGTCGAGAAGGAACGGCCCCGCGTTCACGTGGTTTCGATGGGAAATCCGCACGTCGTGATTTTTGTAGAGAGCCGTGAAGGTTTGGAAGACGTGGTTCGTTTGGGCCCCCGGATCGAACGCCACAGCCTGTTTCCGAACCGGACGAATGTGGAGCTGGTCTACGTGCGTGACGAACACCACCTGGAAGTCCGGGTTTGGGAGCGAGGGGCGGGTGAGACCATGGCGTGCGGCACCGGAGCTTGTGCTTCCGCCGTGGCGGCCGTCGCGACCTCCAGAGCCAAGAGTCCGGTACGGGTCTGTTTTCGGGGCGGAGAGTTGGAAGTGGCGTGGATTCCGGGCAAATCTGTATGGATGACCGGCCCGGCCGCGCGCGTCTTTGATGGGGAGATCGAGCTATGAAGAAGGACTGGAACGGGGTGTGGGTGGCGAACGTTACGCCGATGGCCGGGGAGGGACTCGACCTTCCGGCCCTCCGGAAGCTGCTTTCAAAGTTGATCGGTTCCGGCGTCAACGGTCTCTGTCCCGCGGGCACGACTGGGGAAGGAGTGACGCTTTCCGACGAAGAATTCTCCTGTGTCGTGACGGCGGCGTTGGAGGAAACCCGAGGCAAACTCCCCGTGGTTCCGGGAACCGGGTCGAACGACACGAAAAAAAGCATCGAGCGGACACGCCTGGCCAAAAGCCTGGGGGCTACGGCGGCTCTCGTCGTGACGCCGTATTACGTGAAACCCACGCACGCAGGTTTAATTCGGCATTACTCGTCGATTTCCGAAAAGGTGGACCTTCCGCTCATGCTTTACAACGTGCCCGGACGCACGGGCGTCAACATGATGCCGGAGACCGTGGCGGAGGTGGTTGCCAAAGCCAACGTCGTGGCGATCAAAGAGTGCGCCCCCCTGCCGCAGGTCGCCCACCTCAAGCGCTTGGTGGGTGAGCGCATCTCCATTTTTTCGGGGGAGGATTCCACGTTTCTCCCCTTCCTGGCCCTGGGCGGCGACGGAGTCGTCTCGGTGGCGGCGAATCTGATTCCGAAGGAGTTCGTGAAGATCTACGCCGATTTTCGAGCGGGAAGGCTGAAGGAAGCCCAAAAGGCTTTCGTGCTCTTCATGCCTCTGATCGACGGCCTCTTTTCGGAGTCGAATCCGATCCCCATCAAGGCGGCTCTTGCAATGCGTGGCGAGATCGGGCCCGATATTCGGTCACCGCTGGCGCCTCTCTCGGAGAAGAACCGCGACACCCTTAACAAACTTCTGAAAGAATACCGTCTGGAGAACGCATGAAACCGATCCCGATAGTCATCATCGGCGGCCTGGGAAGACTTGGCTGCGCAATTCTGGAGGCCGCCTCGAACGACAAGCGAGTGGAGATCAAGGGGGTTGTGGAGCGATCCGGAGCGGGAAAGAAGTGGGACAAGGGACGGGTCAAAATCGTCCACGACTTGAGCCGAATCGCGAGGAAAGGGGACGTCCTGATTGACGCTTCAACCGCCGAGGCGGTGCCCGGGCATCTTAAGAAAGCGGTGAAACTGGGTACCCCATATGTCCTCGCAGCCACGGGGATCGACACCCGGGGGCACCGAGAAATCGAGCGGGCGGCGCGGAAAATCTGCGTCGTCGTGGCGCCCAACCTCAGCGTCGGCGTGGCCGTTCTCAAGGAGCTCACGGAGCTGGCCGCTTCGCTCCTGCCCGAAGCCGACATCGAGATCGTAGAAACCCATCACCGGAACAAGATGGATGCGCCCAGTGGCACGGCGCTCTCGCTGGCCGCCGCCGTTATCGAGGGCTCGGGACAGAACCGGGACATGATCTTGGGTCGTTCCAAGAAGGGCCTCCGAAAGCCCGAATCGATCGGAATCCACGCGGTTCGCGGTGGAGACATCGTGGGTGAACACACCGTGCACCTCCTTTGGGAGGGCGAGAGGATCGGATTGACGCATGTAGCGGGCACACGGGCGATCTTCGCACGGGGCGCGATCCGCGCCGCATGTTTCGCCGCGGAAGCCTACCCGGGGATTTACACCATGCGGGACATCCTGGGGCTGGAGCGAATGAAGGTATGAGCATTCCCCCGCTCGCGGATCGGATCCGGGATCTGCCTCCTTATCTATTTGCCGAGATCGACCGGATCAAACGGGAGCTTCGGCAAAAGGGCGTGGACGTGATCGACCTGTCGATCGGGGACCCGGATCTTCCCACTCCGCCCATCATCATTGCGAAACTTGCGGCGGCGGCGGCCTCGCCCGAATTCCACAGGTATCCGGCATACAACGGGAGCCTCAGATTCCGTAAGGCGGTGGCGCTTTGGTACGAGGACCGTTTCGGCGTCCGGCTCGACCCGGACACGCAGGTTCTGGCCTTGATCGGGTCCAAGGAGGGGATCGCCCACATTCCCCTGGCGTTCGTTAACCCCGGAGATACGGCGTTGGTTCCGGATCCCGGGTATCCCGTCTACACGACCGCCGTCGCGTTCGCGGGAGGCACGGCGGTTCGCATGCCGCTCAAAGCCGAGAACGGCTATCTCCCCGTTCTCCGCGACATCCCGCAGAACGTTGCGGACAAGGCCCGCCTGATGTTCTTGAATTATCCGAACAATCCCACGGCTGCGATCGCGAACGAGGACTTCTTCAAAGAGGTCGTGGCCTTCGCCCGCAAACACGAGATTTTGGTCTGTCACGACGCCGCGTATACCGAGGTCATTCTGGGAGGCGTGGAGTCGCCGAGCTTCCTCGCGACGCCAGGCGCTTTGGACGTGGGTATAGAATTTCACAGCCTGAGTAAAACGTTCAACATGACGGGGTGGAGAGTGGGCTTCGCCGTCGGGAATCGGGAGGCGATCGCGGCCTTGGGGCACGTGAAAACCAACATCGATTCGGGCGTCTTCGGCGCGATCCAGGAGGCGGCAATCACGGCTCTTGAGAACTGGAAGACACTTCGGGATCATAATTCCAAGATTTACGAGCACCGCAGAGACCTGGTCACGGAGACACTGCGCGGGTTGAAGATCCAATTCTTTGTACCGCACTCCACGTTCTACGTCTGGTGCACGGTGTCCACGAAAGAGAAGTCAGCCGATTTTTGCGCCCGGATTCTGAAGGAGACCGGCGTGACGCTGACACCGGGATCTGGATTCGGTTCGGGCGGAGAAGGATACTTCCGGATTTCACTGACGGCGTCCGAAATCCGCCTTCAAGAGGCGCTTACACGGGTCGAGCACTATCTCCAAAAGACCCGGTAGGCGGCATCCGGCGCACGATCGACCAAGAGTCGACCTCCTATGCCTATTTCCAAAAATGGAACCTGACCCCAATTCCTTCGATAGGCCGCTCAGGGTAGGCCTTTCAACTTCAGTCCCAGCTGTTCTAGGTCTTCGGGGAACAGTTCAATAACGTCCAAGCCAAGTGCTATGGCCAACAATCGCTTCTCCAACATCTTCTTTTCGTAGCGCGGATCTCCCTCCAATCCGAAAAACTCAATCAGAGTATCGCCTACACGCCAGTCCGCCTTACGAAGTCCCTTGACATTAAAAGTCGTATGCCGTGGATACAAAGGCTCTTTTTCATGCGCAATTCCGTGTTCATATAGCCAATTGTCAATCTGGAGTTCAGCAAGAGAAAGGCAAACGTGCTTATCTCTTGCCACACACTTAATGCCACGTGCTGTCTGAAGGGTACCGTCCGGCAATATTGCAGTTGTCGCCAGTGCCTTGAACCACGATCCGAATTTCCGAACGACATGCCCGACTCCGCCCATTCGGCCATATGTACGAAACACCTCTGACATCCGGTCGTGGTCAATCCGGCTAACGAACGCCTCATCGTCTGGTCGACATTTCGACGGTGGTATGAATGCACATGCATGAACAAAATCCTCGATGGCCCGCCCCAAATCTATTTTCTTCGGATATGCGACAACTCTACAATTGAAGCAACAGTCAGCGTATCCCCTGGTTCGATAATAGAACTCGCCGCGAAGATCTAACGGAACGTGCTGTTCACCACATACCAAACATTGGCGTGCCATTTCGAATCTTGAGCACCAGTTCTCAATGTCACTGATCTCCAATTGCGTCACATAGGTATCAAAGAAAGCGAGTTCAAATAGAAACCCAGTGACGAACGAGTACGTCAGGTTGAGTCTATTGCTATCTAACTCTCGCAACACGACGGTCTTCCAGGCTTCAATCCAGAAACCATAGTGCTCGCCCGGAATGTGGATTTCTTTGTGACGTTGAATGGCGTCCTTCAGCCCTTCGATTAATGGGGCAAGAGTCTCCATGGTGCTACGACGAATGGCTCGCATAAAGAATGGTTTCGCGAACACGCCATGTTTTGAGATCTGATCAGTTAACTGATGGGCAAATAGGGCGACGGGGAAGTGGTCGTCAAAAAAATGACAAACATTGCCTCTGCGAAGTTTTGGCCAGCACTCCGTCCACCACTGATGGTAGTTCAAATTTCGAATTCGTTCATTCCGGTCGCTCGGTCGAATCGTGGGGCCATCTATGCTGTACGGATATGGGCGAGAGACAGGGATGTAGCCTAGAAGAGGTCCATTGTCCTTAATGTTCTTGCGCACTCCGCTCCGACACTTGTTGTTCAATGTCACTGTGCAGCCGCGGTCGAGCTTGATTTGGAGTTGATTTGCTCGCACGCCAGACGTGAGAATCGCATCTTATTGATTATACTCACAAATTCAGCGTTGGGAAATCGGATTCAGATTTCGGACTCAGGCTCCACTTGCGCCGTTTTTCGAGAATTTAGTAGCATTGACGCGTGCGCTGGAACCTCGGCTAAGCGCACTGAGTTGAGGTCCCTTGAGGACAGGGCAAGCCGACTACTTAGGGGCCTCCGATGGGACATTTGAATTTTCTGCAGAATATTTCTGTCTGGCTTCTTCGCTGTTTCTTGAGGACATTTTGGGACGGATTGCGGCTACTTGTGTCGAAACGAAGAGACAAGAAGACAAGATCCAGGGCGCAATCGAAAGGTCAGGAATATAGGCTCGGGGTGTTTTTCGGGGTTCGGGTAGTGAAGTGGGAATCTTATCAAAAGCGGTCGACCCGTTCCCTGGATTGGAAAGGCAATGGTTTCCATTTATCCAGCTCGTCCAAGAAGACGAGTCAAAAACCGACGCACGGTCCCTCAATGTCCTGCAAGAGACAGTCGGAAGGTAAAGTTCTTCGTGATTCTCGCTAGTGAGAGAATATGGTTGGCGGCGGAGGACGGTTAACAACCTCCTCCTCTTAAGTGGAAGTAATTACGGTTAGGGAGCGCACTCTTGCCTTCCAGGAAGGGATCCGTGGGTCTCAGATCCCGCTCGAAAGCAGTTCGGCTTCGCACTGAAACATCTTTCCCGCAAGGTACTGATTGTGCGTCCGGCAGAGGTGCCGGATGTTGTCTTCGTCCGACGCACCACCGGAGCAATAGGGATCGATGTGGTCGAACTGGAGAAGATAGCGGCTTTCGCATCGGCGCCCGCTCTGGGGATCGATATATTCGCATTGTCCTTTGGATCGATCCCGGACCATTCCTTTGACGTCAGCAGGAATGTACCGGGTCGGAGGTGTGTAATTAGTGGAACGGTTGGTTCGCCTTATCAACCTTACCGGTAAGGTTGAGGCCTTTTTGCTATCTTTCCGGCGAGGATCTTTTTGGTCCAAATAGAACTCCAGACAAACCGAAAAGAGCTCTGAAACGCTGCAGCGACCCTTCAGGTTCCAGAATCTCTCCATGGCTTGCCGGGTCTCTTCAGTGATCGGGAACCTCACCTCGCTCATGTCTGCTGTGATGGACCTGATCGTCTCGGGAGTGAGTGGCTTTTCAGGGGACTCTTCAAGAAGGACCTTTTCGGTTTCCCGTTTGCTCAACCCCTCAATCCGGCTGACGAGCGATTCCACTTTCTCTGCGGGAACGGGCTTCTCGTGGGACCGTTCTTCCGCCCGGAGATGTCTTTCCGCCATAGCCGCCTGGGTTAGGGTGAGTTTTCCCGTCTCCAGGGCCACCTGGACTTCAGGAGCCCGAAACATGAGCCGCATGGCTGAAATCCGTTCGTAGGCCTGGTTTTCGCTGTAGCCCAAGGCCTTTTGGACATAGTCCCACAGGGATCCGTAGCCCTTCTGGGCGAAGAGCTTTCTTCGCTCGACCTCATGGAGGTGGTGCAGCAGCTCCAAGGTCGTCTGCTGCTCCTTTTTGGCAAGGTCGATCGTGCACTGATGAAGTTCGGAATCCGTTAAGGCTTCAAGATTCGAAGAAATGGCCATGGTGTTCTCCCTTTTGGGAGAACATTAACACCTGTTTTTTGACGCGTTCTTTGGGGCTGTCTGGCGACGATGGCGGACCTAAAGCAGTGATTTTTCAATAAAGGTATTTCGCGCGACCAGCGGTAAATACGCGCGGAATAAGGGCGTTACAGAGATGAGGGCTTTTGCGCAGAAAACTTCCGATTCGATTGAGTCAAGAAAAAAACCATTCTTTTCCAGATTTTCCCTGCCGTTTTTCGCGCCGATCTCCACTCACCTTACCGGCAAGGTTCCCCGAAAAGCCTCCCCTTTAGCCGACTTCTGAAATTGGTCCGCCGACCTTCGGGCCTAATTCGGGACACGTACCAATTAGGAAATTGCAAGCGAAATTAAGCTCATAACCCAGCAAAATCCCGTGGGGCTGCGAAATTCGTACGTGTCCCCAATTTCCGCGGATCGCGCTTGAGATTGCGCTTTGCCTCTGTTACGTGAGCCGCCGGGCGGCAGCGATGAAATCTCCGGCTAAAATCAATCTTTGGCTCCGCGTGTTCGAGCGGATGCCATCGGGATACCACCGGATCGAGACGGGAATGGTCAAGCTCGGGCTGACCGACGATCTCGACATCGAGATCAGATCGGGGAGCGGGGTTCGGGTCTCGGTCCCCGGATTTCCCCAACTCGAGACCGAGACCAACCTGGCTGTCCGGGCGGCCAAGGCCTATCTGGAAGCGGCGGGAATCGAACGGTCGGTGGGCATCCGTATCGGGAAGCGGATCCCCGTAGGAGGCGGATTGGGGGGAGGGAGCAGCGACGCGGGAACCGTCTTGACGGCCCTTCAGAACGATCTCAAAGGGCTGGATCCCGTGCGGCTCCGTTCCATCGGCGCGGCCCTGGGAGCCGACGTGCCGTTTTTCACGGAACCGTCGGCCTTCGGTTTCGCGACAGGAATCGGCGAAGAGGTCTCGTTCGGACAGGCCCCTCCTTCCCGGCCGGTCCTTCTGGTGAACCCGGGCTTTCCGGTTTCGACGGCGGAGGCGTACCGGGCCCTCAACCGTTCATTGACTTGGGATGGACCTGATGGTAGTTCCTTCGCCCCGCGATTTGGGACGAAAAACTGGCATGATCTCGAGAGGTTAATGACTTTCGGTAATGATTTGCAGGAGGTCGTTGAGCATATCTACCCGGAGATTCGCAGGATTCGGGAAGGGTTGAGGGAGGCCGGGGCTGTTTTCGCCCAGATGAGCGGAAGCGGCTCGACGGTATTCGGGCTGTTTGATCGCGGGGAGCAAGCCGACAGGGCGGTTTCAAAATTGGACCCGCGCTGGAAGGTGACCGTGACGGAAACTCTGGAATGATGAGTTTTCGGTTGGAACGCGTTATTTTCCGTTCGAACGATCGGGAAAAATGCGTTTTCAACGTTGGGGCGTAGACAAGTGGTAAGTCAACGGGCTTTGGACCC
>JAZDIZ010000083.1:0-8453 GCA_043804515.1 Pseudomonadota bacterium
GACCGAGGTGATCGCCTAAGATGTACAGCATCATCCAACTGGAGTGCACCGCGTGTAAGCGGCGGAATTACTCGACGACAAAGAACAAGCGGACCCATTCGGAAAAGCTTGTGATGAAGAAGTTCTGCCGTCACTGCCGCAAGCACGTGGACCACAAGGAAACGAAGTAGCTTCAGGCCATGGGCAGCGAGCGCAAATGGATTCTGTTGAGCTACGTTTTTGTGGCGGTGTTGGCGGCTTGGGTGCTGAACCGCCTCCTGATGACGGGCGTCCAAATCGCACACATCAGAAACCCCATGGTCATGGGCGTGATGCCCACGACCATGGTGCTGTCGTTCGCCGCCATGGCGATCGCGGCCTACTTTTATTTCCGCCAGGAAAAAGTAAACACGTTCAGCTCGGAAGTCGTGCAGGAAATGAAGAAGGTCAGCTGGCCGCCCCGGAAAAATACGTATGCTTCCACGTTGGTCGTGCTGGTTGCTGTGATCATTGCCGCCGGGATCTTGGGCTTTTACGACTTTATCTGCGCCAAGATCATCGGAGGCATTCTGGGCATCTAGAAAGGCTGTTGTGACGGACCAGGAAAAAGAACCCGGGGCCCCGACGGGCCTCGATGGAGTTCAACCCGAGACCGAACCTCGGGTGGAGACTGCTCCGCCTCCGGCACCAACGGAGGCGCCCAAGGCCCCTGCACCGGAGGTGCGTGCGGTCGCAAAATCGGAGGGCGTCCCTGCGCCTGAGCCGGTCAAGATGAAATGGTACGTGGTGCACACGTATTCCGGCTTCGAGGCGAAAGCTAAAAAGGCTCTCGAGGAGAGAATCCGGTTGGCCAAAAAAGAGGCGTTCTTCGGGGAGACGTTGATTCCGACCGAGAACGTCGTGGAGTTGGTCGGGGGACAGAAGAAGACCACGACGCGGAAATTCTTCCCCGGTTACATTCTCGTTCAGATGGTTTTGAACGAGGAGACGTGGCACGTGGTGAAGAACACGCCGAAGGTGACGGGTTTCGTAGGGGGGACTCTGAACCCGCCGGCGGTGCCGGAAAAGGAAGTGCTCCGGATCACCACGCAGATCAGTGAGGGAACCCTGCGCCCGAAGATGAAGATGACGTTCGAGAAGGGCGAAAGCGTGCGGGTTATCGGCGGCCCGTTCCAGAATTTCAACGGCATGGTGGACGAGGTCCGGGCGGACAAAGGCAAACTTCGGGTCTTGGTAAGTATCTTCGGGAGATCCACGTCCGTAGAGCTGGATTTCGCTCACGTGGAGAAGAATTAGTATGGCTGAAAAACCAGTTGCAGCTCTCGTTAAACTCCAGATTCCTTCGGGAAAGGCGAACCCCGCTCCCCCGATCGGCCCGGCGCTGGGACAGCACGGCGTCAACATCATGGAATTCTGCAAACAGTTCAACGCGAAAACCCAGGCGATGGGGGACACGATCATCCCCGTCATCATCTCCATCCATAAGGACCGGACGTTCTCTTTCATTCTGAAGACTCCTCCGGCCTCGGAGCTCCTTAGAAAGGCGGCTGGAATCGAGAAGGGGTCCGGTGTCCCGAACAAGGAGAAGGTGGGAAAGGTCACGCGGAAACAGATTGAAGAGATCGCCAAAACCAAGATGCCGGATCTGACGGCTGCGGACCTCGAGGCTGCGATGCGGACGATCGAGGGCAGCGCTCGGAGCATGGGGATCGAGGTCGTCAGCTAGAGGGGTCGTTATGGCAGCGAATGGAAAAAGATACCGGGACTCGGCAAAGCCACTGAAACGGGACCAGAAGTACAAGGTACAGGAGGCCTTGGCCCTGCTTTCGCAGTTCAAGAAGGGGAAGTTTGACGAGACCGTCGAGCTTTCGATTCGGCTGGGAGTGGATCCCAAACACGCCGACCAAATGGTGAGGGGATCGACGCAGCTGCCCCATGGTACCGGCAAGACCCTTCGCGTGGCAGTCGTGGCCAAGGGGGAGAAGGATGCCGAGGCCAAAGAAGCCGGCGCGGACGTCGTGGGCGCCGAGGACCTCGTGGCCAAGATCCAGGGGGGCTGGCTCGAGTTCGACAAACTCGTGGCGACGCCCGACGTAATGAACATGGTCGGCAAATTGGGGCAGATCCTGGGACCTAGGGGCCTGATGCCGAACCCGAAGACGGGGACAGTGACGTTCGAGGTCGGCAAGGTCATCAAGGCCCTCAAGGCCGGCAAAGTGGATTTCAAGGTGGATAAGAGCGGAATCGTTCACACGCTGATCGGAAAGGCCTCGTTCGGGCCGGAGAAGCTCGCCCAAAATCTGAGCTCGCTCATGGAATCGGTGGTAAAGGCGAAGCCCGCCACCGCGAAAGGCGCCTACATCCGCAGCATCACGGTTTCCACGACGATGGGACCCGGAATCAAAATCGATCCCTCGGAGTTTCTGAGGGTCTAAGCCATGGAGAGGAAGATGCAAAGTCCGAACCGAGTCCGGAAAGAATCCTGGGTCAAGGAGTTGAACCAGGAATTCGCCCCCACGCAGGGCGCCATCGTGATGCGGATGTCGGGAGTGACCGTCGCGGACATCACGACCTTGAGGAGCAACCTCAGAAAGAGGGATGTCCGCCTTCGAGTGATGAAGAATACCTTGGCACAGCGCGCGATCGTGGGCACGCCCCTGGGGCCTCTTACGGAATCGCTGAGAGGACCGACGGTCGTGGCTTACACGAAAGGTGACGTCGTCGGCATGGCGAAAGCCCTCACGGACTTCGCCAGGGTCCAGGATAAAAAAGTTCAGGTCTGCGCGGGAGTGCTCGCGGGGAAGCTCCTCTCGAAAGAGGAAGTGACCGCGTTGGCGAACTTGCCGAGCCGCGAAGTTCTTTTGGCGCGGGTGGCCGGGGCGCTTGCGTCCCCCTATGCAGGTTTGGTGTACGCCCTTTCGGGGGTGCTTCGGAAATTGGTCTATGCCCTTGACGCGGTCCGAAGACAAAAAGAGCAACAGGGCTAGTAGAAAGGATCTGGAGGAAGAATCATGGGAACGAAGTTGACAAACGACGAGATGGTATCGTTCATCGAGTCGATGACTGTTTTGGAACTGAAGGAATTGGTGGATCTTCTCGAAAAGAGATTCGGCGTTTCTGCGGCGCCTGTGGCCGTTGCGAGCGCCGGACCCGCGGCGGGTGTAGGCCCGGCGGCGGTCGAGCAAACCGAATTCACGGTCACGCTCAAAGTGGTCGGCGAAAAGAAGATCCAGGTCATCAAGGTGGTACGGGCCCTCACCGGCCTCGGCCTAAAAGAGGCCAAGGACCTGGTGGACGGCGCGCCGAAGCCCGTCAAGGAAGGGGTGTCCAAGGAAGAGGCCCAGAAGATCAAGTCCGAGCTGGAAAAAGAGGGGGCTACGGTCGAACTGTCCTGATGTTGGAATCGACCGGAGCCAACCTGAAGCACACAGGGTCACAAAAACCCGTCGGAGACTTGGTCCCGGCGGGTGGCGTCGCCGAGCAACGGCGGCGCATATATTTTTGGGCGGGGCCGCGTCGCTCGGCGCCGCCCTTCCGTTTCTCGGCGCGGGCCCGAGTGCCTTCGACGAACGTCCTGGAGGCGTGAGGAGTAAACATGGCAATGCTTGTAAGCCACATGCATCGTATCCGCAGGAATTTCTCTCGGATCAAGGGGGTGATCGACATCCCCAACCTGATTGATATCCAGAGAAAGTCGTATGAAAACTTCCTCCAACTGGACGTCGCGGAGAATGAGCGCAAACCCATCGGTCTTCAGGCGGTCTTCAAGTCCGTGTTTCCGATCAAGGACTTCAACGAAACTGCTTCTTTGGAGTTCGTGTCGTACAAGCTGGATACGCCGAAGTACGACGTGGGCGAGTGTCACGAACGCGGAATGACGTACGCCGCGCCCCTGAAAGTCGTCGTCCGGCTCGTGGTGTGGGACACGTCCGAGGGGGCGGCCCCGGGCTCCATCCGCGACGTGAAGGAGCAGGAAGTTTATTTCGGCGAGATCCCGCTCATGACGTCGAGCGGAACGTTCATCATCAACGGAACCGAGAGAGTGGTCGTAAGCCAGCTCCACCGGTCACCGGGCGTGTTCTTCGATTCCGAGAAGGGGAAGGCCACGTCGCGGGTCTCGGTTCTCTTTTCGGCGCGCATGCTTCCGTATCGCGGTTCCTGGCTTGATTTCGAGCTGGACCATCGCGACATGGTTTATGTCCGGATCGATCGGCGGAGGAAAATGCCGGCCACGGTCCTGCTGCGGGGCCTCGGTCTTTCCGAGGAAGAGCTCCTCAACTTTTTCTACACGGCCGAAGAAATCAAAATGGCTTCCCGCGCGCATCTTACAAAAGACGTGCTTCTGGACCTTCTCCCCGGCCAGCGGGCGGCGCGCGACATCAAGAATCTCAAGACGGGCGAGGTGTTGGTAAAGAAGGGGAAGAAGTTCACGAAATTTTCCGTCAAGAAGATGGAAGAGGCCAAGATCAAGGAAATCCCCGTAGAGTTGGAAGATTTATTGGGAAGGGTCGTCGCACACGATGTCGTGGATCCGAAAACCGGCGAGGTCCTCCTGGAGACGAACAAGGAACTGACCGAGGAGGCCTTCGAAGAGATGATGAAGAGGGGAGTCAAAAAAGTGCCTCTTCTTTACATCGACGGCATCAACGTGAGCGCCGCGCTCCGAAATACCCTCCTGGCCGACAAAATCTCCAACTCCAATGAGGCTTTGCTGGAGATCTATGCCCGGCTGCGTCCCGGCGATCCTCCAACACTCGAGACCGCAACTTCCTTCTTCGAGAATCTCTTCTTCAATCCCGAGCGCTACGACCTGTCGACCGTAGGCCGGCTCAAAATCAACCACAAGTTCGCCTTCAAAACCAGCCTGGATGTACGCACGCTTCAAAAAGAGGACATCCTCGCGACGGTCAAATATCTCATCGATCTCAAGAACGGTAAGGGCGAAGTGGACGATATCGACCATCTCGGGAATCGACGCGTGCGCGCCGTAGGCGAGCTGGTCGAGATCCAATATCGGATCGGCCTTCTCCGGATGGAGAGAGCGATCAAGGAACGGATGAGTCTCCAGGAAGTGGAGACGCTCATGCCGCACGAGCTGATCAACTCGAAGCCCGTTTCGGCGGTCATCAAGGAATTCTTCGGTTCGAGCCAGCTGTCGCAGTTCATGGACCAGACGAACCCGCTATCCTCCGTGACCCACAAACGGCGCCTTTCCGCTTTGGGGCCGGGGGGGCTCACCCGCGAGAGGGCGGGGTTCGAAGTGCGCGACGTGCATCCCACTCACTACGCCCGAATCTGCCCGGTCGAGACGCCCGAAGGACCGAACATCGGTTTGATCGCCTCGTTGTCGACGTTCGCACGCGTGAACGATTTCGGTTTCATTGAGACGCCGTATCGGAAGGTTACGAACGGGCGCGTTACGGACGACGTGCAGTTCTATTCCGCCCTAGAGGAGGAGGCCCATGTGATCGCACAGGCCAACGCCCCGATCGACGGACGCGGGCACTTCCAGATCGAGCCAGTTTCGGCGCGAAAGGCGGGCGATTTCATCTCAGCCAAGGCGGACGAAGTCACGCTCATGGACGTTTCACCCAACCAGCTGGTCTCGGTGGCCGCGTCTCTCGTTCCGTTCCTGGAAAACGACGACGCCAACCGCGCTCTCATGGGTTCCAACATGCAGCGCCAGGCCGTGCCCCTGCTCCGTTCCGAAGCCCCTCTCGTGGGCACGGGGATCGAGGGAATCGTGGCCCGGGATTCGGGTGCCGCCTTGGCGGCGGCCAACGACGGAACGGTGGACAGCGTTGACGCCGGCCGTATCGTCGTCAAAGCCGCGCCCGGCAAGAGATCCAACGGGGCCGAAGTCGATATATACAGCCTGGTGAAATATCAGAGGTCGAACCAAGCCACGTGCATCAACCAGCGCCCTGTGGTCCGAAAGGGAGACAAGGTGAAACGGGGTGACGTGATCGTCGACGGTCCGTGCACCGAACGCGGCGAACTGGCTCTCGGACGGAACGTCGTCGTGGCGTTCATGCCGTGGGGTGGCTACAACTTCGAGGATTCGATCCTGTTGTCGGAGCGCCTGGTGAACGAGGACGTGTTCACGTCGATCCACATCGAAGCGTTCGAAACGGTGGCGCGGGACACGAAGCTCGGCAAAGAGGAAATCACCCGGGACATTCCCAACGTGGGCGAGGAAGCCCTGGCGAACCTGGACGAGTCCGGGATCATCCGCATCGGCGCCGAGGTAAAGCCCGGCGACATTTTGGTCGGAAAGGTGACGCCCAAGGGCGAAACCCAACTCTCGCCTGAGGAGAAACTCCTGCGTGCGATTTTCGGCGACAAGGCCGGGGACGTGAAAGACACCTCTCTTAGGATTCCCCCCGGGGTTGCGGGCATCGTGATCGACGCGAAGATCTTTGCGCGCGAGGGGGTCGAAAAGGACAGCCGCGCCAGAGAGATCGAGGAAATGGAAACGCGCAAGCTGCTCCAGGACCAAGAGGACCAGATCAAGATCATCAAGGAATCGGCGTACGAGAGGATCCGTGACCTGTTGAAGGGAGAGACCAGCGCCGTCAAGCTCGTGAACGAAAAAGGGGACACCATCCTGTCCAAGGGGCGCAAGCTGGACGAGGAGACCTTGAGCGCGATCCCGCGCCATCGCTGGCGTGAAATCTCCGTCGCGAAGGGCGAGAAAGTCGAAACCGATATTCAGTCTCTTCTCGATAACCTGAAGGAGCAAATCGACGCCGTAAAGCTGATCTTCAACGAGAAGATCGATCGCTTGAAGGCGGCCGACGAACTTCCTCCGGGTGTCATCACGATGGTGAAGGTGTACGTCGCCATCAAGCGGAAGATCCAAGTGGGCGACAAGATGGCCGGACGCCACGGAAACAAAGGGGTCGTTTCGCAGATCATGAAGATCGAGGACATGCCGTACCTGGAGGACGGCACTCCTGTGGATGTCGTGTTGAACCCGCTGGGCGTACCCAGCCGAATGAACGTGGGCCAGATTCTGGAGGCACATCTGGGATGGGCCGCCAAGGGCCTAGGCCGGATCATCGACCAGCACATCCGCGAGAACTACGACTCCGACAAGGTTCGAAAGCTCCTCAAGAAGACCTACAACTCGAAGGAGATCGACAAGCTCATCGACGACATGACCGAAGAGGAACTCAAGAGGACCGCGAAACGCTTGGCCAAGGAGGGGGTGCCGATGGCTTCTCCCGTGTTCGACGGCGCCCGGGACGAGGAAATCAAATCGCTTCTCGAGATGGCGGAGCTGCCCAGGTCGGGCCAGACGACGCTGCACGACGGCCGGACGGGCGAAGCCTTCAAGAACAAAGTCACGGTGGGCGTGGCGTACATGCTGAAGCTGCATCACCTCGTGGACGACAAGATCCACGCGCGTTCGATCGGGCCGTATTCCTTGGTCACGCAGCAACCCCTGGGCGGAAAAGCGCAATTCGGAGGCCAGCGGCTGGGCGAAATGGAAGTCTGGGCGCTGGAGGCTTACGGAGCCGCCTACTCGCTGCAGGAGTTCCTGACCGTCAAATCCGACGACATCGCCGGGCGGACCCGCATGTACGAGAGCATCGTGAAGGGGGAGAACATCCTGGAGTGCGGACTGCCGGAGTCATTCAACGTGCTCATCAAAGAACTCCAGGCCCTGGGCCTGGATATCAAGCTGGTGGAAGCTGGCGGCGCAGGGACCCCCGCGGTCGCGCCTCCCACAACGCAGCCCCAAGTGGCGTAAGAGGAGAGGGAAAGTCCGATGGAAGACATCTTCAGCTTTTTCGAGAAACCGCGGGATCCGCTTTCATTCGAATCGATCCGGGTGGGCCTGGCCTCTCCCGAGAAGATTTTGGAATGGTCGTACGGCGAAGTGAAAAAACCCGAGACGATCAACTACCGCACGTTCAAGCCGGAACGGGACGGCCTGTTCTGCGCCAAGATCTTCGGACCCGTGAAAGATTACGAGTGCAATTGCGGCAAATACAAGCGCATGAAACACCGCGGCGTCGTCTGCGAGAAATGCGGCGTCGAGGTGATCCAATCCAAGGTTCGGCGCGATCGCATGGGGCACATCACTCTTGCGGCCCCCGTAGCGCACATCTGGTTTTTCAAATCCCTGCCCAGCCGCGTGGGAAACCTGTTGGATGTGACGCTCAAAGAGCTCGAACGCGTGCTCTATTACGAGAGCTACATCGTCATGGAACCCGGTTCCACGAAACTCAAGAAAGGGGAGGTCCTTACCGAGGACGAGTACCAGAAAGCCATCGAGGATCATGGGGACGCCGCTTTCGAGGCGGGGATGGGGGCCGGCGCGATCCGGAAGCTGCTGGCCGAGATCGATCTCAATGATTTAGCGAAGAAGCTTCGCCGGGACATGAAGGATACCGCTTCGGAGGCGAAGCGGAAAAAAACAGCCAAGCGCCTGAAAGTCGTGGCGGCGTTCCAGGACTCGGGCAACC